>JAZHVT010000004.1:0-98196 GCA_036453145.1 Eubacteriales bacterium | reverse complement strand
CATGCCGGGAACTGTTAAATCAGAGCTCTTTCCAGATGCTGTCAGGAAAGAAACAAGTGTGATCTGTCGAAGGAGTGAATTTTCATTGGGTCGCCCCTTGACAAAGGTCACTTCATAACAGGGCATACCGAATCACAAATTCGCACGGAGCTTATGTGACAGTGCTTGATTACGGCGCGATTGTAAAGGATATCGCAGTCCCGGACAGAGACGGACATATCACGGACGTTGCTCTCGGCTACGATACGCTGGACAAATACGAGGCGAACCCGAATTTCTTCGGGGCATGCATCGGCCGGAGCGGCAACCGCATCGCGAATTCGACGTTTTCGATCGACGGCAGGGAATACCATCTGACAGAAAATGAAGGAAAGAACAACCTGCACAGCGGACCGGACGGCTTTGAGAAGCGCATGTGGAAGGCTGTGCCGCAGGAGCGGAACGGCTGTGTCTCATTTTCGCTTGTCAGTCCGGACGGCGATCAGGGATATCCGGGCAGCTTCAAGGTGACGGTGACGTACATGCTCACGGAGCAGAATAAGTTCAAGATCCACTATGAGGGGATCTCGGACGCGGACACAGTCGCGAATATGACGAATCATTCTTACTTCAATCTGAACGGTGAGGGATCCGGAAGCATCCTTGACCACAGAGTCCGCATCAATGCGGACGGCTTTACGCCTGTCGGTGAGGGATTGATTCCGACCGGAGAGGTAGAGTCTGTTGCCGGTACGCCGTTTGATTTCCGCGAGGCAAAGACGATCGGCCGCGACATCGCCGTTTCAGGAAATGAGCAGCTTGCGCTTGCAGGAGGCTTCGATCACAATTTTGCGCTGAACGGAGAGGGGCTCCGCAATGTCGCGGAGGCTGTCGGAGACCGCACCGGCATTACCATGACGGTCATGACAGATCAGCCGGGCATGCAGTTCTACGCAGGCAATTATATCTCGGGCCCGGCAGGAAAGCATGGCCACGAGTACAGACCGCGCGACGGCTTCGCCATGGAGACGCAGCATTTCCCGAACAGCGTCAATACGCCGGCGTTCGCAAGCCCGGTTATCGCCGCAGGCAGTAAATACAGCACGACTACGTGCTATACATTCGGAACGGAAGCGTAAGGTCCGGATGGTCCGCGAAAGGATGCCGCACGCATGAAATCGAAGCAGGCGGCCTCAGGCGGAAAGAAGTGAGACTTAAGAACAGGAATGATTTGAACAGTTCATGCTGAAGGATATAATGAAGGTATTCGGCAGCTTCGGCCGCCGGACAACAGAAGATCACTTAGGCGCATATGCAACCACATGCGCCTATTTTCTTATGATTTCATTTGTCCCTTTCTTTATGATTTTCATTGCGTTCAGCCAGAGAGCGAACGTTGACATCACGGCGCTGACGGACGGGATTATCGCGATCATTCCATCCGGCCTCAAGGAATATGTCATGACAATCATCACGGAGGTCCAGTCGAAGTCCTACGCGTACCTTCCGATCTCCGTGATCATCCTGATCTGGTCGGCGGCAAAGGTATTTCACGCGCTGACGAACGGACTCAACGTCATCAGCAAGACACCGGAGACGCGGGGGTGGCTGTATCTGCGCCTCAGATCGATGATGTATGTGTGCATTTTCTTTGCGTGTGTTGCGATTGCGCTGTTTATTTCCTTCAAGAGCAAGAGAATTCAGGAGATCGCGATGACAACGCCGTGGTTTGATGACCTGATCAGCTTTTTGTATTCCTTCCGCGTTCTGTTCGCGTATTTCGGTCTGATCCTTGTATTTTTATTCATTTACAAATTTCTGCCGAACTGCCGCTATACGTTCCGGTCACAGCTCCCCGGAGCTCTGATCACATCGACGGTGTGGGTGTTCTTTTCGTACCTCATGTCGCTGTACTATGAGCACAACCGGAACTTCAGTAATATTTACGGCAGTCTGACCGGCGTTGTGCTCGCGATGATCTGGCTGTATTTCTGCATGTGGTTTGTGCTTCTCGGCGCGGAATTAAACCGCGTGCTCTACGAGGACCCGGACCAGAATTTCATGGTCGAGGCGGTCGATGTCATGCGCGACGCCAATGTGAAGAAGCGTCGGGAGATCGAGAACAATCTTGATGAGCACTCGATCTGGCGTCCGCTGCGCGACGATGACGTGGAGACGGAGGACCGGCAGCCGGAGGACATCGATATTCCCTGGGAGCAGAAGACTGAGGAGGCAGGAAGCGGTGGAGATCAAGCTTCCGCAGGAGCTTCGCCAGGAACAGAGACAGCATCCGAAGAAGAGACTTCATCAGGAGCTGAGACAGTATCTGGGGCAGAGAAAACCGCTGCAGAGGGCAAAGGACCCGCCGCGGATTAATTATCATCAGGCTTTCACCCTCCGGCAGCTTATCAGGATCTGAGCGCTGCCCGGGGAGAAACATATGCAATGCTTCAGCACAGCGGGGAACGCGAAGCGTCCTCGTCCGGATGCCGAATGGTTGCAAACATATATACTACGTATCACCGGAGGTTCACATGAGTGAAATTGAGAAGAAAGTAAAGGAGATTGAGACCGGCGCTGCCGAGGCGATCCGCAATGCGGATACGGTTGACAGACTGAATGAGATCAAGGTCTCGTTTCTCGGCAAAAAGGGATCACTGACATCCGTTCTCAAGGGAATGAAGAATGTTCCCGCCGAAGAGCGCCCGAAGGTCGGCAAATGGGTCAATGACGCCCGTCAGTCCATCGAGAGCGCACTTGCGGAGAGACGCTCGAAGTTTGAGGAGGAGATGCTCACCAGAAGACTTGAGGCTGAGAAGATCGATGTCACTCTGCCGGCGAAGAAGCAGAGAATGGGCCACCGTCATCCGAACACGATCGCTCTCGAGGAGGTCGAGCGGATTTTCATCGGCATGGGCTACGAGGTTGTCGAGGGTCCTGAGATCGAATACGATGAGTACAACTTCACGAAGCTGAATATCCCGCCGAACCATCCGGCAAAGGATGAGCAGGATACGTTCTATATCACAGATGACATTCTTCTCCGCACGCAGACATCGCCGGTGCAGGCGCGCATCATGGAGCAGGGAAAGCTTCCGATCCGCATGATTGCCCCGGGACGAGTCTTCCGCTCAGATGAGGTTGATGCGACGCATTCACCGTCCTTCCATCAGATTGAGGGACTTGTTATCGACAAGGGCATTACATTTGCAGATCTGAAGGGAACACTCGATGTGTTCGCGAAGAAGATGTTCGGTGAGAACACAAAGACGAAGTTCCGTCCGCATCACTTCCCGTTCACTGAGCCGTCCGCAGAGATGGATGTGTCCTGCTTCAAGTGCGGCGGAAAGGGCTGCCGGTTCTGCAAGGGCGAGGGCTGGATTGAGATCCTCGGCTGCGGCATGGTCCATCCGCACGTTCTTGAGATGTGCGGGCTTGATCCGGAGGAATACGGCGGATTTGCCTTCGGTGTCGGTCTCGAGCGCATTGCGCTGCTGAAGTATGAGATCGATGATATGCGGCTTCTCTATGACAACGACATCCGGTTCCTCGAGCAGTTCTGAGTCGTTACACTTACATTTAGGAAGTATTGATATTCAGCATCTATACTCGAAACGCTTTGCGTTTCTCGCTGCGGACGGACAGAGTGGCTTCGCCGCTTGTCCGCCCTCAGAAAGCTTCTGAAATCGGACGGCGAGTATGCTCTCCGCCCGGATTTCATCAGTTTCCTGAGGGATGCTGAATAATTACACAATTTAGGAGAGAGTAAGTTCAATGAATACATCAATGTCATGGATTAAGAGATACGTACCGGATCTCGATGTGACGCCGAAGGAATACTGCGACGCGATGACGCTTTCCGGAACAAAGGTCGAGACATGCACATATCTCGACAAGGACCTTGACAAGATCGTCGTCGGAAGGGTTCTCACATGCGAGCCGCACCCGGATGCCGATCATCTTCATGTGTGCAAGGTGGATGTCGGAAGCGGCGAGCCGCTGCAGATTGTCTGCGGAGCACCGAATGTCGCAGCGGGACAGCTGGTCCCGGTTGTTCTTGCCGGCGGCCATGTCGCAGGAACACATGCGGGCGGTGGCGCTGTCGAGGGCGGCGTGGCTATCAAGAAGGGAAAGCTCCGCGGCGTCGAGTCGGACGGCATGATCTGCTCGATTGAGGAGCTCGGCTCATCTCATGAATTTTATCCTGAGGCGGATCCGGATGGGATCTATGTATTCCCGGAGGGAACACCTGTCGGAGCGGATGCGATTGAGGAGCTCGGTCTTCATGATGCGGTGATTGAATATGAGATCACATCAAACCGTGTCGACTGCTACAGTGTGATCGGAATCGCGCGGGAGGCAGCGGCGACATTCCACAAGGATTTCAGACCGCCTGTTGTCAAAGAGACGGGCAACAGTGAGGACGTGAATGATTATATCAGCGTCAAGGTGGAGGATCCGAAGCTCTGCCCGCGCTACACGGCGAGAGTTGTCAAGAACGTAAAGCTCGGACCGTCCCCGAAGTGGATGCAGAGATGCCTCGCATCAAACGGCATCCGTCCGATCAACAATGTCGTTGATATCACAAACTTCATCATGGAGGAGTACGGCCAGCCGATGCACTCCTATGATTATGATGCAATCGCCGGTCACGAGATTATCGTGAAGCGCGCGAAGAACGGCGAGAAATTCACGACGCTCGACGGTCAGGTGAGAGATCTCGATGATCAGGTTCTCATGATCGCGGACAAGGAGCGCTATGTCGGCATCGCGGGCATTATGGGCGGCGAGAATTCGATGATCACGGACAAGGCCCACACGGTTCTCTTTGAGGCAGCGACATTTGACGGAACGAATATCCGTCTTACATCCAAGCGGATCGGTCTGCAGACCGATGCGTCCCAGAAATTCGACAAGGGACTTGATCCGAATACAGCCCGCGAGGCCATTGACCGCGCCTGCCAGCTCATGGAGGAGTTCGGCGCCGGCGAGGTTGTCGGAGGCTGCGTCGATGTCTATCCGGAGGTCCGCAAGCCGTCCGAGGTCGTGTTTGAGCCGGATAAGATTAATGCGATGCTCGGCACAAACATCTCCCCGGAGCAGATGATCCGCTATTTCGAGAAGGAGGAGCTGGTCTATGACAAGGAGAGAAATGTTGTCATAGCGCCGACGTTCCGCCAGGATATTCACAGGACATGCGATCTCGCGGAGGAGGTCGCAAGATTCTACGGCTATGCAAATATCGGGACGACACTGCCGCACGGCGCAGCGACGGCCGGGGGCATTACATTTGACATGAGAGTGCTTGCGACGGCCCGCGACATCGCCGAGGACAACGGCTTCTCGCAGGGCTACTGCTACAGCTTTGAATCTCCGAAGGCATTCGATAAGCTTCTCTTCCCGGAGGACGCGCCGGAGAGACGTGCGATTGAGATCCGCAATCCGCTGGGTCCGGATTTCTCGATCATGAGAACGACATCGCTGAACGGCATGCTCACATCGCTTGCGACAAACTATAACCGCCGCAACAAGGCCGTCAGACTGTATGAGACGGGCAATGTGTATCTCGCAAAGAGCCTTCCGCTCACGGAGCTTCCGGATGAGCGCATGAAGATTACACTCGGCATGTATGGCGACGGGGATTTCTTCGACATGAAGGGTGTCGTTGAGCTGTTCTTCGAGAAGATCGGCATGACGAAGAAGCCGGAGTACCGCGCGGACCTCGGAAGATGCTATTACCATCCGGGACGCCAGGCGGAGATTCTGTACGACGGGCAGTCCGTCGGCGAGATCGGCGAGATTCATCCGAAGGTCATGAAGAATTACGGCATCGGAGAGAGAACCTATGTCGCTGTCCTTGACCTCAAGAGCATCCTCCCGTTCGCTACCTATGACAGAAAGTATGTCGGCATCGCGAAGTATCCGGCTGTCACGAGAGATATCTCCATGCTTGTTCCTGAAAATGTCACGGCGGCTGAGATCGAGCACATTCTTTCGCAGCGCGGCGGCAAGATTCTTGAGAGCTACCGGCTCTTCGATATCTACGAGGGAACCGGCATCGCGGACGGCTATAAGTCGATGGCGTACAGCCTGGTATTCCGTCACAAGGACAAGACACTTGAGGACCAGGAGATCCAGAGCGCGATGAAGAAGATCCTGAATGGTCTTCAGGGACTTGGCATCGAGCTTAGAAAGTAATTCAGGATACTGTCAGAGGGCCATCTCTTGAGATGGCCCTTTTTTACGGAATGTGTCGGAGGCCTTACATGGAACTGTATATTTTAAGACACGGAACAACGGAATGGAATGAAAAGCATCTGCTTCAGGGCAGAAGTGATATCCCACTGGACGAGAGCGGAAGACGTCTTGCGGCGGAGGTCGGTGAGGAGCTGTCCCGCCGCCATATCACGTTTGACCGGTGCTACTCTTCACCGCTGAAGCGCGCTTATGAGACTGCGGAGCTTGCGCTCGGGAAGAAGAAGATGTCTGAGGAAAAATACCCGGATCAGGACCGTGTGGAGAAGAAAGAAGACAGAACCGCGTGTCTGGCCGCTGCCAAAAACGCATCCGTCCCGATTGAAACAGATCCCCGGATTGAGGAGATGTGCTTTGGCGATTATGAGGGGATGAACTGCTCGAAAAATAATCCGGATACGGATCCCCGCGTGCTGGAGGCGCTCTCATTTGACATTGACAACTACAAGGCGCCTCGGAACGGCGAGAGCATGGAGCAGCTGCTCGGAAGAACCCATGAGTTCTATGAGGATGTCCTTCATGATCCGGAGAATAAGGGGAAGAGGATCCTCGTCTCGACTCATGGAGGAGCGGGACGCGCACTCATGCATTCCGTGTGGGGAGGAGATTTCTGGCACGGCTGTGTGCCTCCGAACTGCTCGATCTGCATCGTGTCGGTTGATGATGAGACAGGCGCGGTGAAGGATGTAAAGCAGGATGTCGTGCTCTACAAGGAGAAGGTCCTCGATTTTTACGGCTGAATCCCTGTATTTTGATGAAAGGAAATGAAAACAGCAATGGAGAAAAGTGATTTTTATTATGACCTGCCGAAGGAGCTGATCGCACAGGACCCGCTTGAGCAGCGGGATGCGTCGCGCCTCCTCTATATGGAC
Source organism: Eubacteriales bacterium (assembly GCA_036453145.1). Taxonomy (GTDB): domain Bacteria; phylum Bacillota; class Clostridia; order Lachnospirales; family Lachnospiraceae; genus Chordicoccus. Next base: position 91,090 of record JAZHVT010000004.1, on the reverse strand, counting down.
CGCGTGACCGGAAGATACGAGGACCATACGTTCCGCGATGTCATCAACTGGATGAATCCGGGCGATACGCTTGTCATCAACGACACGAAGGTAATTCCTGCGCGTCTGCTCGGCGTCAAGGCAGAGACCGGCGCGCATGTTGAGATTCTTCTGCTCCGCCGCCTCACAGATACAGAGTGGGAGACGCTTGTCCGTCCCGGCAAGAAAATGAGACCCGGTACGGTCGTTGTGTTCGGTGAAAAGGACCCGTCGACCGGAAAATATCCGCTCACCGCATACGTTGAGGATATCCTTGATGAGGGCAACCGGAAGGTGCGCTTTGAATTCGACGGAGTCTTCGAGGAGGTTCTCTCCCAGCTCGGCGAGATGCCGCTTCCGCCGTATATCCACCATCAGCTGAAGGACAAGGACCGCTACAACACAGTCTATGCGAAGTATAACGGGTCCGCCGCTGCCCCGACAGCGGGACTTCATTTTACGAAGGAGCTGCTTGAGGAGATTAAGGAGAAGGGCGTCAATATCGCGCATGTGACGCTGCATGTCGGCCTCGGAACATTCCGGCCTGTTAAGACAGAGAATATCGAGGACCACCACATGCACTCCGAGTTCTACATTGTGAGCGAGGAGACGGCAAAGCTCCTGAATGACACGAAGGCGTCCGGCCACAAGGTGATCTGTGTCGGGACGACGTCCTGCAGGACGGTTGAGTCCGCGACGGATGAGAACGGCATAATTCATGCGGGATCGTCCTGGACGAGTATCTTCATTTATCCGGGATATAAATTCAAGATGATGGACGGACTGATCACGAATTTCCATCTGCCGGAGTCGACGCTCGTCATGCTTGTGTCCGCATTTGCGGGGCGGGAGCACATCCTGAACGCATACAAGCATGCGGTCGAGGAGAAATACAGATTCTTCTCGTTCGGCGATGCGATGATTTTGATCTGACAGGGCGCGCCTCATGTCACGGAGAGGACGTGAAAAAAGAATACAGAGACATGCAAAAAGAGCACCGGGAGCGGTGCTCTTTTTTGATGCAATCAGGAACCGTCAGCTCAGGCTGTACAGGTCGTGGAAGAATTCCGGATAGGAGACGCTGACGCATTCGCTGTTCTCAATGTCAACGCCGTTCCGGGCGATGAGACCTGCCACGGCGAAGGCCATTGCGAGCCGGTGGTCGCCCTTCGGGTCGATCGCTGCCGAGCGGAGCCTGCCGCCCGTGATGACCATGCCGTCGTCCGTCTCGTCGACTGTAATGCCCATGAGGCGGAGGTCTGTGACTATTTCGTGGAGTCTGTCTGACTCCTTGACCTTGAGCTCCGCCGCGTCTCTGATTGTTGTGACGCCGTCCGCTGCGGCAGCCATGACCGCAATGACGGGAATTTCGTCGATCAGAGTCGGGATCAGCGCGCCTCCGATGTCTGTGCCATGGAGCCTTGAGGCGCGGACCGTGATGTCCGCCACGGGCTCGCGGCCCTCCATCCGGACATTGCCGAGCTCCATGTCTCCGCCCATCGCTCGGATGACGCGGAGAATTCCGTCGCGCGTCGTGTTGATGCCGACATTTCTGAGCGTCACCTCAGAGCCGGGAACAAGGAGCGCGGCGGCAAGAAAATACGCGGCGGAAGAGATATCGCCCGGGACGCGGACGTCCTGGCCGCGAAGAATCGTGTTCGGATACAGAATGGTCGTCACGGCATCGGAATCCGCCTTTTTCCTTGTCTTCAGGTTTCCCCCGAAGCTCTGCAGCATCAGCTCCGTGTGATTGCGGGAGAGAGAAGGCTCCGTGAAGAATGTCGGCTCATCCGCGTAGAGACCGGCAAGGAGCACGCAGGACTTGACCTGCGCCGATGCGACAGGACTTGTGTAGTGAATGCCCTTCGGTTTTCCGCCTGTGATTGTCAGGGGCACACAATTATTTCCGTGATCGGAGACGACGGATATACCCATATCTGCGAGAGGCCGGATAATCCGCGCCATCGGGCGCTTCTGGAGAGAGCTGTCCCCCGTGAGGTGGCTGACGAACGGCTGGCCGGCGAGAATGCCGGACATGAGCCGGGTCGTCGTCCCGCTGTTCTTTGCATCGAGCGGGGCAGATCCGGGATCCTTCAGGCCGTGAAGACCGGCTCCGCGGATGACAAGAATCGGTTCTCCGGGATCCGCCTCCTGAAAATGAGAGCCGTTCTCAGTCTCGCGGATGTCCACTCCGAGACGCCGGAAGCAGTCAATGGTCGCCAGACAGTCGGCGCTTTTCAGAAAACCGCGGACATAGGTACTGCCCTCGGAAATTGCGCCGAGCATGACGCTTCTGTGTGAGATTGATTTATCTCCGGGAACAGTAATAGTCCCGTGGAGTGCGGATACATTGCTGATATGCATGGCAGGAAGTCCCTTTCTGATCAAGTCTCGTAGATATGGTATTTCTTTTCCGTGAGGACATCGACGGCAGCCTTCTGCGCGTTCTCATTGTAGAATTCGACGTCCAGCGCGCCCTGCTCGAAATCGCGGTTGTGAACGATGCCGATATTCCGGATGGAAATATTCTTCTCTGCAAGGAGCGTCGCGACCTCGGCGATTGCGCCTGCCTCGTCGGCGACGTCGAGATAAATCCGGAAGCTCTTTTTGATCGGACCCGCGGACTCATCGCTGAAGCTGTCGCGGTACTCCTTGCAGGCCGTGAAATACTCGAGGAGCTTGTCACCGTCGCTGTTCTTGATGGCAAACCGGAAGTCTGTCAGCTTGCGGATGAAGCGGTCAAGGACGACGCAGATATTCTCGCTGTTCGCCAGGCAGATTTCCTGCCACATCTGCGGAGAGGATGAGGAGATCCGTGTGATGTCCTTGAAGCCGCCGGCCGCGATCTGCTTCATGTACCCCTCCGGCCCGTCGAGATCGTGGACCATATTGACAAGAGAGGCTGAGATGACATGCGGAACATGGCTGATCGCCGCGGTGATATAGTCGTGGTCCTCTGCGGAGAGCACGAGCGGAAGAGCGCCGAGCGAGCTGATAAATGCAGAGAAGGCGCTCACCTGGCGGATCGGCATATCGGCCCCGGGCGTCAGAATGTAGTATGCATTTTCGATCATGCGGTCTGTCGCATTCGCATAACCGGTCTTCTCGGAGCCGGCCATCGGATGGCCTCCGATGAACTGCTTCTCGAGCCCCATGCTCCGGACGACCTCATGGATGTCACATTTTGTAGATCCGACATCCGTCAGAATGGTCGTCTCGCTGATCCATGGCTTCAGCTTCTCAAGAATTCCGTGCATCGTGACGACAGGGACGCACACGAAAATGTAATCACATCTCCGGAACGGCTCGCCGATTTCCGGGACAGCCAGATCAATGGTGCCGTCCGCAAGAGCCGAATCAAGCACAGATTTTGTGCGGTTATACGCTATAATTGTAATGTCCGGATGCGTCCGGCGCGCCGTCTTTGCGATGGACCCGCCGATCAGTCCGAGACCGATAAAACCGATGACCATAAGTATGCTCCTTTAAGCGTTGTTACAGTTCACACGCATCCAGAATCGCATGCGATCGCGAATATCAGGGCGGTATCGGGCAGACTCCGTCCTCCTCAGCTTCCCCTCGTCGCTTACAGCTCCTCGGGGTGATCTTCGGACTCCTCCGTATAACGCCCTCACCGCTCCTGATATCGCAGATCGCTTACCGAGGTCTGATAGCGTGTGAACTGTAACTAAGCGTTTGTCTATATATAATAGCACAGGATCCGTCTTTGCGAAAGTGTGTGTGCTATGATATACTGAGCGCAGGAATATGGCACTTGCTTAAGGAGGCAAACGAATGAGAATTACAGATGACATCAAGTATGTCGGCGTCAACGATCATCAGATCGATCTGTTTGAGGGACAGTACAGAGTGCCAAATGGCATGGCTTATAATTCGTACGTAGTCCTCGATGAGAAAATCGCGGTCTTTGATACGGTTGACCAGCACTTTACAACAGAGTGGCTTGCAAATCTTGAGAAGGTCCTCGGCACGAGAAAACCGGACTATCTCATCGTCCAGCACATGGAGCCGGACCATTCTGCGAATATCAAGGTCTTCACGGAGAAATATCCGGACGCGACGATTGTCGGAAATGCAAAGACATTTGCGATGATGGACCAGTTCTTTGATCTGGATCCGTCTCTCAAGAGAAAGGAAGTCAAGAACAACGAGACGCTCTCCCTCGGGAAGCATGTTCTTACATTTGTTTTTGCGCCGATGGTCCACTGGCCGGAGGTCATGGTCACATACGACAGCACGGACAAGGTTCTGTTCTCGGCGGATGCATTCGGAAAATTCGGTGCGAACGATGTTCAGGAGCCATGGGACGATGAGGCGAGACGCTACTATATCGGTATCGTCGGCAAATACGGCGCGCAGGTGCAGCGGCTTCTGAAGATTGCAAAGACGCTGGACATTCAGACGATCTGTTCGCTTCACGGCCCTGTCCTCGTTGAGAACCTCGGCCACTATATCAGCCTCTATGACACCTGGTCCTCCTACACGCCGGAGTCCGACGGCATCTGTGTCGCCTATACGTCTGTCTACGGGCATACGAAGACTGCTGTCGAGAAATTCGTGAAGAGCCTGCATGACAAGGGCTGCCCGCATGTCGCGGTCTATGACCTCGCGCGCGATGACATGTCCCAGGCTGTTGCCGACGCGTTCCGGTACAGCAAGCTTGTCCTTGCGACGACGACATATAATGCCGACATTTATCCGTTCATGCGCGACTTTATTGACCGCCTGACGGAGAGAGGCTTCCAGAAGAGAACGGTCGGCATTATCGAGAATGGCACCTGGGCACCGCAGGTAATCAAGATCATAAAGGGAATGTTCGCGAAGAGCCGCGACATTGATTTTGCGGAAAATGAAGTGACTATCCGCTCCGCACTCAAGGAGGACTCCGCAGAAAAGCTTGAGGCGCTTGCCAATGAGCTCTGCCAGGATTATATCGCCCGCTCAAATGAGAAGGCAGACAAGAACGATCTGAAGGCCCTGTTCAAGATCGGCTACGGTCTCTATGTCGTCACATGCAACGACGGCAGAAAGGACAACGGTCTTATCGTGAACACAGTCACGCAGCTCACGAGCAGCCCGAATCGCATTGCAGTCGGTATCAATAAGCAGAACTACTCACACGACGTGATCAAGAAGACCGGCATCCTGAATGTCAACTGCCTGTCTGTGGACGCTCCGTTCTCTGTGTTCCAGCACTTCGGATTCCAGAGCGGAAAGAATGTTGATAAGTTCGCTGATTTCGAGTGCCTGCACTCGGACAACGGGCTTCCGTTCCTCACCCATTACATTAACGCGTTCATGTCGCTCAAGGTCGAGCAGTACCTTGACCTCGGGACACACGGCATGTTCATCTGCTCTGTCACGGAGGCCCGCGTCATGTCTGACAAGGATACGATGACATACACGTATTATCAGAAGAACGTGAAGCCGAAGCCGGAGACAAAGGGCAAGAAGGGCTGGGTCTGCAAGGTCTGCGGCTATGTCTACGAGGGCGAGACGCTTCCGGAGGATTTCATCTGCCCGCTCTGCAAGCACGGCGCGGTCGATTTCGAACCGATCAAATAATTGCGGTGTCAAATGGCTGAGCTTTGCGTAATCACTTTTGGCACCTGATATATGTATGTATAATGAAGAGGAGGTCCCCGCATGTGCGGAGGCCTCCTCTTTGTGTGCTGCGGACATTCCTTCAGTTTTCAGCCGACAGCTTCTCCACCAGATCCTCAAGCTCGAGATAGCGCTCCATGCGTTCATCGAGCTTCGCGTCCGTCTCTTCCTTTTCCTTTGTGAGCTCAGTCAGCTTTCCGTAATCGGTGGCGCATGAGAGCATTTCATTTGCAAGCTCCTCGGAGCGGGCCGTCAGCTGATTGATCTCGTCCTCGATCGTGTCATACTCCCGCTGTTCCTTGTAGGAGAGCTTCCGGCGGTGCTGGCCGCGGCCGGAAGCGCCGGAAGAGACTGCGGACCCTTCAGCGGCCGTATTGTTTTTGCCGGAATCCGCCCGCTTTTCACCCGGAAGAGCGGAGCCGAAGAGCAGGTCCTTTCCGTTTTGCATGCAGTGCTCGCGGTACTCCGCGTATCCGCCCTCACTCTGCCAGAGCGTCCCGTCCTGCTGGAAGGCGAAGATTCTCGTCACGACGCGGTCCAGAAAATACCGGTCGTGAGAGACGACGATGACGATGCCGGCGAAATGGTCAAGGTAGTCCTCGAGCACCTGGAGCGCCTGGATATCGAGGTCGTTCGTCGGCTCATCGAGGATCAGGACATTCGGGGCTCCCATCAGGACCTTGAGCAGGCTGAGCCGGCGTTTCTCACCGCCGGAGAGCTTTCCGATGAGCGAGTACTGCATGTCGGAATCAAACAGAAACCGCTCGCACATGACGGAGGCTGACGTCAAACCGTCCTCCGTGCGGATGTATTCCGCCGTGTCGCGAATGAAATCGATGACGCGCGCCGTGTCGTCGAGGGCTTCATTTTCCTGGCCGAAGTAACCGATCTTCACGGTCTGGCCGATCTCTACAGTGCCCGTGTCGGGCTTTACGAGACCCGTGATGCATTTGAGAAGCGTCGATTTTCCGCAGCCGTTCGGGCCGATGATGCCGATGCGGTCTGTCTTTAAGAACCGGTACGTGAAGTCCCGGAACAGGAGACGACCGCCGTAGGACTTGCTGATGCCTTCAAGCTCGATCGTCTTGTTGCCGAGCCGCGACTGAAGGGAGTTCAGCTCCATCTGGCGCTCCTCGACAATTTTGTCCCGGTTCTTCAGGTCCTCGAACCGCTGGATGTGCGCCTTCTGCTTTGTCCGGCGGGCCTGCGCGCCGCGCATCATCCATTTGAGGTCCTGGCGGTAGAGTGCTGCCATCTTCCGCTCGGCGGCCTTCGCGTAGTCGAGGCGCTGCGCCTTCATGTCCAGATAGACGGAAAATCCGCCCTTGTAGCGGTACGCGCAGCCTCTGTCGAGCTCGACGGTCTGATCTGTCACCCGGTCGAGAAAATACCGGTCATGCGTGACCATGAGAAGCGCGCTGCGCATGCCGATGAGGTAAGTCTCGAGCCACTCGATCATGCGGCTGTCCAGGTGGTTCGTCGGCTCATCGAGGATGAGAAGGTCGCACGGCGTAAGAAGCGCTGCGACGAGGGCGGCGCGCTTCTTCTGCCCGCCGGAGAGGGTGTCGGGTGATGCGTCCGGGTCCGGGATCCCGAAGTCGGCAAGGCGCGCCCTGGCTTCACCGGTCGTATCCCAGTGGTCGGCCTTTCCGTGGATCGCTTTTTCGACATTGTCGAGAACGGATATGGATCCGTCAAAGACCGGGCTCTGCGGCAGATAGGAAATGCGGACATCTCTGCCTTTTACGACCTGGCCGCTGTCCGGCGCAAGCGCGCCAGCCGCGATCGCGAGCAGCGTTGATTTGCCGGTTCCGTTGATGCCGACGACGCCGATTTTGTCCGTGTCTTCGATGCCGAAGGTCACATCCTTAAGGATTGGTCTTGAGACGAATGTCTTTGCTATATGTTCAAAATTGAGAAGATTCAATGCATATCCCCCTTATGTTCAGGGCATGGGTGCCGCAAGATAAGCCTTGAGCTCCGGGATGCGCTTTTTCATCTCGCTGTATCCCCGCTCATAGAGCGCACCAAGCTTTTCAACATCCCCCTCAAACCGGCTGATCTCTACAGGCTCCTCCGGGGCCTGGCAGAAGGTCCTGCCGGCTTTTGTGTCTTTTTCAATCAAGTCGATGATCTCGTTGTATTCAACTGACGCGCGGTCCATGGCCGCAACGAGCTCAGGATATCTGCGGTAGAGGAGCCGGTCGGCCGCATTTTCCTTTTTTTCGGTCTTGCGGTAGGAGAGGTCCCGCGTGCGGATAATCATGATCTTCCCCGGGCAGTTCTTCAGGGCCCAGCCGTAGGGAATCTTGTCCGAGCAGCCGCCGTCGAGATAGGCCTGGCCGTCGATGACGACGGGCCGCGAGACATAGGGAACGGTCGCGGACGCGCGGATCGCACGGAAAATGCGGCACTTTCCCTTCTCAAAATATTCCGGTTTTCCGGTCGAGATATTCGTTGCCACGACGACGAGACGCCTCGCAGGGTCAAAGAAGCGCTTCTTGTTCAGCGGGTCCTGCTGCATCAGTGTCCCGAAGAGATACGAGAAGCCGGTCACACCGTGGTCATGCTTCAGTGCGCCGAGACCGGTGTACTCCGGGTCGCCGCGGTACGTGAGATTGATGCGCGGCGCCCAGCCGATCTGTCCCGACAGATAGCCGATGGCGGAGAGGGCGCCGGCCGAGACGCCGATTGTCGTGCGGAAATTAATGCCAGCCTCCATCAGCGCATCGAGCGCGCCCTGTGTGTAGATGCCTCTCCAAGCGCCGCCCTCGAGCACAAGACACCCCTCCGTGATCGTATCGGACGCATTGCCCTTTGGAATGCGGTCCATTCCGCTGTATACGTTCTGTGTGTGTTCCATAAAAACCTCCTCAGATTCCCAGTGACTTCCTTATGTGGGCGAGCCGCCCGTAGAAGTCCGGATAAAAATCGGTATACTCTGCAAGATAGAATGTCTCAAGAACAAGCAGGTTCGTGCGGCGCACGGTCTCGCTGTCAGATGCCCGGCTGAGCCGGTACGCGAGGCTGATCTGAAATCTGTGCCAGTCGAGCTTGAATTCCTCGTAGACAGAGATGTCAGGGATGCCGAGCCAGCGGTCTATGCGCACCTTCGTGCGGGATTTTTCGGGACAGGCATCCTCAAGAAGAAAATAGCGGACCTTATCTCCGTTAAAGTCGCGTCCGAGCGGGAACAGCCGGCAGATGCCGGGCCTTGCCCTGTGAATCCGGCAGCGGCCGTCCGCGCCGAGAAAGACGCAGTCCGGGTCCATTTTGAGGGCCGGTACCATAAGTCTGCCCTCAAAATGAAGGGCGATCTCGCGGTCGAGGAGGGCAGAGAACGGACGGCTTAGCTCCCTCGTCAGCATGAAGCAGTCGTAGGGATCGACATGCACCGTGTCGCCCATGCCGCGGCAGCATTTTCCGCAGCCCTCACAGGCGCGGCAGAAGACGCGCGCCATGTCCCTCGAAGTAAAATATCTCCTGATCTGATCAGCCATATGTTATCTCTCAAATTCTTAATATTTTGTCTATCTTACCACATAATCCTCGTTTCTGCTATTTATACAAGACGCGTGCGGACTGAAAGAGGTCAGTAAGTTACAGTTCACACGCCATCCAGAGTCGCATGCGGCCGCGAATATCAGGAGCGGTGATGGCATCTGAACTGTAATGAAGCCGGCCTTGAATTGTGTAAAACACAGGGAAATGTGCGGCTCTCACTCCACAATCATTGTCCAAAACGCACATAATACTTGATTATAGTCACGCGATTTAGTACAATATTCCCATAATGAATGCGGCATATGCCGGGTTAGAATATTTATTTCGGAGGTAGCGTGTATGGATGTTTACAGAACAGACAGGGTCAGGAATGTAGTGTTACTCGGTCATGGCGGCGCCGGCAAGACAACACTGGCGGAAGCCATGGCGTATCTCTCCGGAGTAACAAACCGAATGGGGTCTGTCGCTGACGGCAATACACTCAGCGATTATGACAAGGAAGAGATCAGACGGAAGTTTTCGATCTCCACATCGGTGATTCCGGTTGAGTGGGACAAGAACAAGATCAATGTCCTCGATACACCTGGATATTTTGATTTCGTCGGTGAAGTGGAAGAGGCTGTCGGCGTCGCCGATGCGGCAATCATTGTGGTCTCCGGTAAGGACGGCGTTCAGGTCGGAACGGAGAAGGCCTGGGAATTCTGCGAGGATCACAACCTGCCGAGAATGATTTTCGTCACGGAGATGGACAACGATGACGTGAGCTACCGCGAGGTCGTTGAGAAGCTGCAGGAGCTCTTCGGCAAGAAGATCGCACCGCTTCATATGCCGATCCGTGAGAACGGCAAGTTCGTCGGCTATGTCAATATCGTGAAGAAGGCCGGCAGACGCTATATCGCAAAGGGCAAGAAGGAAGAGTGCCCGGTTCCGGATTATCTGAAGGAATACCTGGACAAGTACAGAGAGACCCTTCTTGAGTCGGTTGCAGAGACATCCGATGAGTATATGGACCGTTATTTCAGTGGAGACGAATTCTCTGTCGCTGAAATTTCTGCGGCGCTCGCAACCAATATCGATGAGTGCGCGATCGTTCCGGTCTGCATGGGATCTCCGGTCAATCTGCAGGGCGTCTCAAACCTGCTCGATGATATCTGTGAGTATTTCCCGGATCCGTCAAAGCGTCCGTGCACTGGTATCAATACGAAGACGAATGAGATGTTTGAGGCTGATTACGACTTCCAGAAGTCGAAGAGCGCTTATGTCTGGAAGACGATCTCGGATCCGTTCATCGGCAAATACAGCCTGATCAAGGTGTGCTCCGGAACCTTAAAGAGCGACGATACCCTCTTTGACGTCGACAAGGGAAATGAAGAGCGCCTCGGCAAGCTCTATGTGCTCCGCGGCAACAAGCCGACCGAGGTGTCTGAGCTGTTCGCGGGCGATATCGGTGCCCTTGCGAAGCTCGGAGACGTGTCGACGGGCGATTCCCTCGCGACAAAGCAGACAATGGTCTCGTATCCGAAGACACTCCTTTCCGTCCCGTACACAGCAAAGCGCTATAAGGCAGTCAATAAGGGCGATGATGACAAGATTGCACAGGCACTCGCGAAGCTTGCCATCGAGGACAGGACATTCCGCAATGTCGTTGATTCCGCAAATCATCAGAGCCTTCTCTATGGCATCGGCGATCAGCAGCTCGAGGTCATCAAGAGCAAGCTCGAGGACAGATATAAGGTGAAGATCGAGCTCAGCGAGCCGAAGGTCGCATTCCGTGAGACAATCCGCAAGAAGTCGGATGTCGAGGGCAAGTACAAGAAGCAGACGGGCGGCCACGGACAGTACGGTGACGTCAAGATGCGGTTTGAGCCGAGCGGCAACATGGATGAGCCGTATGAATTTGTCATCGAGGTTGTCGGAGGCGCTGTTCCGAAGAACTATTACCCGGCCGTCGAGAAGGGACTTACGGAGTGCATGGACGCAGGACCGCTTGCAGGCTATCCGGTCGTCGGCGTCAAGGCGACGCTTTATGACGGGTCCTATCATCCGGTTGACTCGTCCGAGCAGGCATTCAAGACGGCGACGCACATGGCGTTCAAGGACGGCTTCATGAAGGCTGATCCGGTTCTCCTTGAGCCGATTGTCACGCTTCGCGTGAAGGTGAAGGACCAGTACACGGGAGATGTCATGGGTGACCTCAACAAGAGACGCGGCCGTGTCCTCGGAATGAACCCGGACAAGAACGGCACGACGGTCATCGAGGCAGATGTTCCGCAGACAGAGATCTACGGCTATGGCACGGTTCTTCGCTCCATGACGGGCGGATCGGGAGACTTCTCCTATGAGTTCGCGCGCTATGAGCAGGCTCCGGCTGATGTCCAGAAGAAGCAGATCGAGGCCCGCGCCGACAAGGTCGGACGGGACGAGGAGTAACTCAGTTATCAGACCCGGAACGCTTCATCAGCTTTCCGAGGGGTTTTGAATCATTATAAAAAACGGGCATAAAAAGAAGGAGACAGCCGGAAATGTGATGAATTCCCGACTGTCTCCTTTTTTAACTTTTATGCGCTCAGGCCCGAAATGACCCGCGCTCTTCACTGCGGGGCAGCAGGCGGTTTTTCAGCTTACTGGCGGTCCACCTGGTCCGTGTCAATGACGACAGGCGCATGGTCCTGCACCTTGCCGAGCATCTTCGTGATCTTCTTCGTTGTGCTCTTAACCTTCTCGATCGACTCGTCGTGGTTGAGCGTGTTGATGATGCTGGCGAGGTACTTGTACATATTTGCAGTTTCGTAATACGGCTTCTTCAGAAGCTCAGGCTGCCGGTAGCAGACATTTGTTGTGATGAGCTTTGTGAACATGCCCTTCTCGTAGTACTCGTCGAACTTCTCGAAGCCGTCTGTGAAGAGACCGAATGTCGTGCAGATAAAGACACGGTTCGCGCCGCGCTTCTTCATCTGTGCGCAGCAGTCGAGCATTGAGCCGCCGGAGGAAATCATGTCGTCGATGATGACGCAGTCCTTGCCGACGACGGAGTCGCCGAGGAACTCATGGGCAACAATCGGGTTCTTGCCGTTCACAACCTTCGAGTAATCGCGGCGCTTGTAGAACATACCGATATCGGCTCCGAGAATATTTGCAAAATACACGGCGCGGTTCATCGCTCCCTCATCCGGGGAGATGACCATGAAATGGTCGCTGTCGAACTGAAGGTCCGGCGCGGACTTAAGAAGCGCTCTCAGGAACTGGTAGGTCGGCATAAAGTTGTCGAAGCCGCAGAACGGCGTTGCGTTTCTTACACGCGGATCGTGCGCGTCAAATGTGATGATCTCGGACACACCGCAGTTCTGAAGCTCGCGGAGAGCCATAGCCGCATCGAGGGACTCGCGTCCTGTTCTCTTGTGCTGGCGGCTCTCATAGAGGAACGGCATGACGACGCTGATCCGGTGCGCCTTGCCGTTTGCAGCGGAGATGATCCGCTTCAGGTCCTGAAAATGATTGTCCGGTGACATGTGGTTGATCCGGCCGCAGACCTTGTAGGTGATGCTGTAGTTCATGACATCTGCGACGATATAGAGATCCGCTCCGCGGACGCTTTCATTGATGACCGCGCGGCCTTCGCCTGTCCCGTAGCGGGTTAATTTCGTATCGAGCAGGTAGGATGGTTCGATGTATCCCTGGAGCTGCAGAGAGGATGGGTCCTTCTCTGCGATTGACTTGCGCATCTTCACGAGAGACGAGTTGACCTGACGGGCCAGAGGCCTTGAGCCTTCGATGTAAGCGATTTTAAGCGGTGCGACCGGTCTGGTCTTTTTGATTGTTTCGGAAGTTGCCATATTTTCCTCCGTATGAAATTAGATAGAATCTGCAAAAATTATAACATCGGGATTTCGAACGTTCAAGACAGGAATAACAGTCAGAAAATCATGGGCCTGCCGCGTAAAGCTTGTGTAAAATGCGCATTTCATTTCCCGTAAGTGACTTCGGGTGAAAAAAATGGTATAGTGTAAAAAAGTATTTTCAGGAGAGAGTATGCGCGATTCACGGAATCTGGGGCATGAGATCAAGTCGGTGAAGGAAGGATCAATTGCCTGGGAGATGGGCGTTGAGCCCGGCATGTATGTCGTAGAGGTGAACGGTCACGAGCTGAAGGACGTCTTCGACTACCAGTATTATATGGAGGGCGAGTCTGTCACCGTTCTCATCCGGGAGAAGAGCGGCGAGGAGACGCTGCTCGAGATCGAGAAGGACGAGAACGAGGATTTCGGCGTTGAGTTCGTGAGCCCGCTCATGGACGACTACAGGCACTGCAGCAATAACTGCGTGTTCTGCTTTATCGATCAGATGCCGCCGGGCATGCGGGACACACTGTATTTCAAGGACGATGACTCCCGGCTCTCGTTCCTGCAGGGCAACTATGTGACGCTGACGAATATGTCAGACGAGGACATCGACCGGATCATCCGCTTTCGTCTCGAGCCGATCAATGTGTCGGTCCAGACGACGAACCCGGAGCTCCGCGTGCGGATGCTCCATAACCGGTTCGCGGGAACGGCCCTTCAGAAAATGAAGCGCCTGAAGGACGCGGGTATTGCAATGAACGGTCAGATCGTGCTCTGCAAGGGCTGGAATGACGGGGAGGAGCTCAACCGGACAATCCGCGATCTCACGGCATATCTGCCGGAAATGCAGAGCGTCTCCGTCGTTCCCGTGGGTCTGTCGAAATTCCGGAAGGGCCTTGCAAGGCTTGAACCGTTCACAAAGGAGGATGCAGGCGCTGTCATTGACCTCATTGAGTCGTGGCAGAAGAAAATCTGGAATGAGCTCGCCGCGTCCTATGTCCCCGAGGAGGGAGAGGTCGTGCCGGATCTTCTGCGCGGCGCGCCGCGCCACTTCATTCATGCGTCTGATGAGTGGTATATTCTCGCGGGACGGCCGCTGCCGCCTGCGGAGCAGTACGACGGCTTCGTCCAGTACGAGAACGGCGTCGGCATGCTGCGTCTCCTGCAGATGGAGGTGGATGCCGCCATTGAGAAGTACAGAGCTGTGCTGGCGGGAGAGGCGGAGGATACGGGCAGCGACAGAATTGACCGCCACTCGAGGGTATGGCACAGAGACGCGGAGGATGAGGAAGAAACGGATGAGGTGTATTTCGCTGCGGACTCTGAAGGCGAAGATGATGAGAGTACCCTGTCCGGCGGCACGGAAGAACGTCCTGCAGCGAGCCGGCCGGAGGAGCGCGAGGAGCTCATCCGGGCCGTCAGCACACCGCGCCGCGTGACATCCGTCACGGGGAGACTTGCGGATCCGTATATCCGTGAGCTGGCCGGCCATGTCGAGAAGGCATTTCCCGGCCATGCGCTTAATGTTGTGCCGATCCGGAATGATTTCTTCGGAGAAATGATCACGGTGGCCGGCCTTGTGACCGGACAGGACATGATCCGCCAGTTAAAGGAGCGGCAGGCGGCCGGAGAGGACCTCGGAAGTGCAATTCTTGTTCCGATCACTATGCTGAAGCGCGGTGAAAAAATCTTTCTCGATGATCTGTCAACCGATGATGTCGAGCGGGAGACAGGACTTCCCGTGCGCGTCGTCGAGGACAGCGGAGAGGATTTTGTGAGAGCGCAGCTTGGACTGAAACCTGTAAAGAAAGAAGAAAGGCAGCTTTATGAGTAAACCGATTGTAGCGATTGTCGGCAGGCCGAATGTGGGAAAGTCAACGCTTTTCAACGCGCTTGCCGGAAAGAACATTTCCATTGTCGAGGATACGCCGGGCGTGACGCGGGATCGAATCTACGCGGAGGTCGACTGGTCGGGCTATCATTTTACCTTGATCGATACGGGCGGCATTGAGCCGGAATCCGGCGATATCATCCTGAAGCAGATGCGTGAGCAGGCTGAGATCGCGATCGAGACGGCGGATGTCATTATCTTTATGGTCGACCTCAGGACCGGGCTTCAGGACAGCGACGGAAAGGTCGCTGATATGCTCAGAAAGTCCGGAAAGCCGATCGTTCTGTGCGTGAACGCTGTCGACAACTTCAAGGTACAGGAGCCTTACATTTACGAATTTTATGAGCTCGGCATCGGTGACCCGGTCGCAGTGAGCGCCGCGAACCGCATGGGTATCGGCGAACTCCTCGATCAGGTCACGTCCTACTTCAGCGAGGAGGACCTTGATGACGAGGAGAGCGATGTTCCGCGCGTTGCCGTGATCGGCCGCCCGAACGTCGGAAAATCAAGCATCATCAACAAGCTGATCGGCTCGAACCGTGTCATTGTCTCCAATGTGGCCGGCACGACGCGCGATGCGATCGACACGCCTGTCCGCTATCAGGGACGCGATTATATTTTCATCGATACGGCCGGTCTTCGCCGGAAGAGCCGCATCAAGGAGGAGCTCGAGCGGTACACGGTCATCCGCACGATTGCGGCCGTTGAGCGCTGCGATGTCGCGGTCATTGTCATAGACGCCGTCGAGGGCATCTCCGAGCAGGACGCGAAGATAGCCGGGATTGCCCATGAGCGCGGCAAGGGAATCGTCATCGCCGTCAATAAGTGGGACGCCGTGGAGGACAAGGACGCGCAGAGCACGAAGAACTATGAGAAGAAGGTGCGCCAGATTCTCTCGTACCTGAGCTATGCGGAGATTATTTTCATTTCCGCGGAGACAGGCCAGCGTCTCGGCAAGCTCTTCTCATCCATTGACATGGTCCTTGAGAACCAGAAGAGACGGATTCCGACCGGTGTTCTGAATGAGATCATGACAGAGGCAGTCGCGCTGCAGGCGCCGCCGACGGACAAGGGCAGGAGGCTTAAGCTCTACTACATCACGCAGGTGTCCGTAGAGCCGCCGACATTTGTCATTTTCGTCAATGACAAGAAGCTCATGCATTTTTCCTACACGCGCTATATTGAGAACCAGATCCGGGCCTCCTACGCGTTTAAGGGAACATCTCTGAAGTTTATTATTCGTGAGCGCTCCGACAAGGAGAAGACCACGATTGAAAAATGAGAGAAGAGGAGGAATGACACATGCTGCCGCGTGTCCTGGCACTTGTTATCGGCTATTGCTTCGGTCTGTTTCAGACCTCGTATATTTACGGAAAAATTCACGGGATTGATATCCGCACAAAGGGCTCGGGAAATGCAGGGTCAACGAATACGCTGCGTACGTTCGGGGCGAAGGCCGGCGTCATTGTTATGATCGGCGACATCAGCAAATGCATTCTCGCGTGCTTTGTGGTCTGGCTGATCTTTCACGGAAGCTATGGAAGCATAGATTATCTTCTCCGCACCTATGCGGGTCTCGGCTGTATCCTCGGACATAATTATCCGTTCTACATGGGCTTCCGGGGAGGCAAGGGAGTTGCCTGTACGGCCGGCTTCATTAATTCGATTTCCTGGCAGATGACGGTGATCGGCATTCCGCTCTTTCTGATCCTGTTTCTTACGACGCACTATGTGTCGCTGTGCTCGCTCTCGATCGGTGCGCTGCTCATGGTCGGTACAGTCGTCATGGGGCAGATGGGTCTCTTTCATCTGGCGCCCGGACCGCAGGCGGAGATGTATGTGCTCGTCGCGGTGATTGTCGCGCAGATGTATATCCGCCACAGAGGAAATATATACAGACTTGCCACGCATACGGAGAGGAAGACGTATTTTCATCATCATGAGTAGTTACTATCGTTAAGCACCGCGGATTTTCCGCAGAAAGGAAGACAGATTATGAGCAAGGTAGCAATGATCGGCTGCGGCGCCTGGGGCATGGCTCTGGCCTGCCACCTGAGCCGCTCGGGACATGATGTGACGGTGTGGTGCCATTCGGACGAGGCGGCGGAGAAGCTGACGGCGGAGCGGAAGATGGAGGCTGCATTTCCGGGCATTCAGTTTCCGGAGAATATTGTCTTTACGCATGACGCGGAGCTTGCCGCGAAGGGCCGCGACCTGCTTGTCTTCTCAGTTGCATCTTCATTTACGAGAAGCACGGCGAAGCTGTTTGCGCCGTTTGTCCGTGAGGGACAGAAGGTCGTGACGGTCACGAAGGGAATTGAGAACGAGACATTCAAGCTCCAGACGGAAATCATCGAGAGCGAGATTCCGGGCATCACATGCGCGGCGCTGTCCGGCCCGACGCACGCGGAGGAGGTAATCCGCGACATGCCGACGGCCATTGTGGCGGCGGCCTCTGACAGGGAGACGGCGGAGTTTGTTCAGGATATTTTTATCAGCCCGTTCTTCCGCGTCTATACGAGCCCCGATGTGCGCGGCGTTGAGCTCGGCGGGTCTCTTAAGAATGTCATCGCGCTTGCGGCTGGCATGGCGGACGGCATGGGCTTCGGCGATAACTGCAAGGCAGCGCTCATGACGCGCGGCATCCACGAGATCGCGGGGACAGCCGTAAAGCTCGGCGCGGATGTGCGGACGCTGACAGGCCTCTCCGGCATCGGCGACCTCATCGTCACCTGCGGCAGCGTCCACTCGCGGAACCACCGGTGCGGCGAGCTGATTGGCCGCGGCATGACGCCGAGAGAGGCGGTCCAGGAGGTCGGTCAGGTCGTCGAGGGCTTCTACTGCGCGAAGGCAGCAGCGGGACTTGCGAAGAAGTGCGGCACGTCGATGCCGATCACGGAGGAGGTCAACCGGGTCCTGTTCGAGGGACGCGATCCGAAGGCGGCCGTGACGGAGCTCATGCTGCGCGGACGGAAGATGGAGGCTGAGTTCCCGGAGGAGAAGCTCCCGGAGGGCTGGAAATAAGACGGCGATCAATGCATAAAAAATAAGGGGCGTGGCTGTCACGTCCCTTATTTTTATGCGGTGCGCCTTGCAGCATTCCTGCACAGGCTGAGGCCAGTGTCACGGAGTCAGTCCCTGCATATCCTCCGGGATGCTTGCGGAGCGGTAATTTTCGTTCATGCCGTCGATGGTCGCCATCTCGACATCGTCGAGCTCAAAATCGAAGATCTGACTGTTCTCAAGGAGACGGTCAGTGCGGACTGTCTTCGGAATCACACAGACGCCCTTCTGAAGGATCCAGCGCAGGCCGATCTGCGCCACGCTGCGGTGATGCTTCTCTGCGATGTGGGCGAGAATGTCGCGGTCAAGATAGGCGCCGCGCGCGAGCGGTGAGTACGCCTGAACGACAATTCCGTTCTTCTGGCAGAAATGGCGCAGCTCATCCTGACAGAAGAGCGGATGATATTCAATCTGATTGACAGCCGGGACGACACTCGAGTGCATCAGGAGATCGTCGAGCTGGAACTGATTGAAATTTGAGACGCCGATTGCCTTGACGCGCCCGGACTTGTAGATTTCCTCCAGTACGTGCCACGTATCGAGGTAGCAGCCGGGTACCGGCCAGTGCACGAGATACAGATCGACATAGTCGAGGCCGAGCCGGTCGAGACTCCGCTCGAACGCGCCCTCCACATTGCCGATCCTCTGCGCCGTGTTCCAGATTTTTGTCGTGACAAAGAGCTGGTCTCTCGGGATGCCGCAGCTGCGGATTCCCTCGCCGACCTGCTCTTCATTTTTATATGCGGATGCCGTATCAAACAGGCGGTAGCCCATAAATGTCGCGTCGACGATTGCAGATTTTGTCTCTTCGCCGGACGCCTGGTACAGCCCGAGCCCGAGCCGCGGCATTTCAATTCCGTTGTTCAGCGTAATTGTGTAATCCATAGAAACCCCTTGTTCCACTTAATAGATTCTGCTAGTATAACATGAAGATTTAAAATAGGTGAAAAGATATTGTTACAAAACTATTAAGAGGGCAGTGGAGACAATGAAAGTCACGGAAATAATGAAAAAAAGGATGTCTCTTTCGTTTGAGGTGTTTCCCCCGAAGATGGATAAGCCCATCGAGCCGCTGTACGGAGTCCTCGAGAAGCTGTATACCGTGGACCCTGATTTTATCAGCTGCACGTATGGGGCGGGAGGGACGAATGCCGGCCGTCACATGGAAATCTGTGAGAAAATACAGAAATCGGACAACCGGACCGTCGCGATCTCTCATTTCACATGCATCGGAAGCACAAGAGAGGATATCCGTCGGGAAATGCAGGCATCTCTCGATCTCGGCATTGATCATGTGCTCGCGCTGCGAGGCGATATCCCGAAGGGATGGGAGAGCACGCGCGGCGACTTCAGGCACGCGTCCGAGCTGATCGCGTACCTGCGGGACGTATTCGGGACCCGCTTCACGATCGCGATGGCGGGAGCCCCGGAAAAGCACATTGAGGCGCGTTCATTTGACGAGGACATCGCGCATCTGCGCATGAAGCAGGACGCAGGCGCCGATATCCTGATGACGCAGCTATGCTATGACGCAGACGGCTTTGCGCGCTGGGTGGAGCGCATCCGCGCGGCCGGCATTACGCTTCCGATTGACGCGGGCATTATGCCTGTCCTCAATAAGGACTCTGTGATCCGGATGTGCCTCGGCACAAATGGCTGCTCGATCCCCAGACCGCTCGCTGAGCTGATCAGCCGTCACTACAATGACACGCCGGAGGACTTCCGAAAAGCGGGAATTGAGTATACAATTGATCTGACGTACAAATTTATGAACCTCGGCATTAACGGGATTCATTTTTACACGATGAACAAGGCGGACGCCGTGCTCGAGATCTGTGAGGGCTGCGGCTTCACGCACAGAAAGTAAGAGAGGGAGGCAGACTATGGGACAGCTTTCAGACATTGAGATCGCACAGAAGGCGGACATGCGTCCGATCACAGAGATCGCGGAGCAGGCGGGAATTCCGGATGAGGCTCTTGAGCTCTACGGCAAGTACAAGGCAAAGATCAACACGATTTCCTGGAAACCGGAGCCGTCAGATCACGAGGGCAAGCTCGTGCTTGTGACAGCCATCACGCCGACACCTGCGGGAGAGGGCAAGACGACGACGACCGTCGGTCTCGCGGATGGCATGAGAAAGCTCGGCAAGAAGGTCTGCGTCGCGCTCCGCGAGCCGTCGCTCGGACCGGTCTTCGGCATCAAGGGCGGTGCTGCCGGCGGCGGCTACGCGCAGGTCGTGCCGATGGAGGACATCAATCTTCATTTTACGGGCGATATGCACGCGATCGGAGCCGCGAACAATCTGCTTGCAGCGATGATCGACAACCACATCCAGCAGGGAAATGAGCTGAACATCGATCCGCGCAAGATTACCTGGAAGCGCTGCGTCGATATGAACGACCGTCAGCTCCGCTCTGTCATCGACGGTCTCGGCGGAAAAATGAACGGCGTGCCGCGCGAGGACGGCTATGATATTACCGTCGCCTCCGAGGTCATGGCCATTCTCTGCCTTGCGACGAGCGTCCGCGACCTGAAGGAGCGGCTCGCAAAGATTGTCGTCGGCTATACGTACGGCAAGATCAAGGACCAGAAGCCGGTCACGGCAGGCGACCTCAAGGCTGAGGGCGCGATGGCGGCTCTTCTTAAGGACGCACTGAAGCCGAATCTTGTGCAGACGCTTGAGGGGGCTCCCGCGATCGTCCACGGCGGTCCGTTCGCGAATATCGCGCACGGCTGCAACTCCGTTCAGGCGACGAAGCTCGCGATGCGCCTCGGCGATTACGCGATCACGGAGGCAGGCTTCGGCGCTGATCTCGGCGCAGAGAAGTTCTTCGACATCAAGTGCCGCATGGCTGATCTCCATCCGTCAGCGGTCGTTGTTGTCGCCACGGTGCGCGCACTGAAGCATCACGGCGGCGTGCCGCTGGGGGAGCTTGGAAATGAGAACCTCGAGGCCCTCGAGAAGGGGCTTCCGAACCTTCTGCGCCATGTCGACAATATCATCCATGTCTTCAAGCTGCCGTGCGTCGTCGCGATCAATGCGTTCCCGACCGATACGAAGGCGGAGCTTGACCTTGTCGAGCGGAAGTGCCGCGAGCTTGGCGTCAATGTCGCGCTCTCGGAGGTCTGGGCCAAGGGAGGCGAAGGCGGAACGGCACTCGCGAAGGAGGTCGTGAGACTCTGCGAGGAGGGCGATCCGTCGGGCTTCTCATTTGCGTATGATACGGATGAGACAATCGAGGAGAAGCTGAATGATATCGTGAAGAAGGTCTACCGCGGCCGCGGAGCGGTCCTCACGCCGCAGGCGAGAAAGCAGATGGACCAGCTCGTTGCGCAGGGCTACGGGAACCTCCCGATCTGCGTCGCAAAGACACAGTACAGCTTCTCGGATGACCCGTCTCTTCTCGGGGCACCGGAGGATTTCGAGGTCACGGTCAGAAACCTCAAGGTCTCGGCAGGCGCGGGCTTTATCGTCGCGCTGACGGGAGATATCATGACGATGCCGGGACTTCCGAAGCATCCGGCTGCTGAGCGCATTGATATTGATGATGACGGAAGGATCACGGGACTGTTCTGATGAGTGAAGAAGAAAAGAAGCTTGCGGAGCCGGGAGCTGCCGGTGAGAAGAAGCCGGCGGACGCTCCGGAGCCTGCCGGCCGGGTAGTCCACCCGGTCATGACCGATGAGCAGGTGTATGCGATCCTGAACGCGGAGAGCGCACCCTCGCACGATTTTGCGGGGCACGGACAGACTGGCGCAATCCATAGGGATGAGATGGAAAGTGCCTCACTGGAGCACGGGAAGGATGAAACTGCCCTTTCCGGAACGGAGGAACCGCAGAGCCATGCGGAAGCAGCACCGATGGATATAGCGGAAGAGAACGGAGAGGCAGCGGGTAAGACAATAGCTGCAGGGAGTCTCGCGAACCTCTCTGTCAGCAGCTTCTCGCAGGCCCTCTCGTCCGGAGAGCCCGTCCCGGGAGGCGGCGGCGCAGCGGCCCTTGCGGCCGCTCTCGCCGCCTCTGCGGGCGCCATGGTCGGCCATCTGACTGTCGGCAAGAAGAAGTACGCAGCTGTTCAGGGGGACATGGAGAGACTGATCGGCCAGCTTGACGGTCTGAGGCAGGAATTCCTTGCCATGATCGACGGGGACGCGGAGGCCTTCCGGCCGCTTGCGGAGGCGTACGCCATGCCGCACGCGACCGATGAGGAAAATGAGAAGCGGAGCGCGGCCATGGAGGAGTGTCTTGCGGGTGCGGCCCTCGCGCCGCTCGAGCTGATCCGCGCTCTGGCAGATCTTGTCGAGGCCCTCGAGGAGATGGCCGGGAAGGGCTCTGCGATCGCAGTCAGCGACGCGGGTGTCGCGGCAGGTCTTGCCGGCGCCGCTATGAAGAGCGCGCTCCTCAATGTCTATGCAAACACAAAGCTCATGAAGAACCGCAGAAGGGCAAAGGCGATGAATACGGAGGCCATGGAGCTTGTGGATGAGTATACGGCCCGGGCAGACCGCGTGTACGAAGGCGTTGCGGACCGGCTGACCGACCAGTGAAAATTCAGGGAGACAGATATGAGCTTTGTATTATCCGGAAAGGAAACAGCCAATTCTATTTTTGAGAATCTTCGTCCGCGCGCGGACGCGGTGACGGCGTCGGGACACACGCCGACGCTTGCGGTCGTCCGCACGGGCGAGAAGAAGAGCGATCTCGCGTATGAGCGCGGCATCCGGAAGCACGCGGACATGGCGGGCTGCAGCGTCGTCACGGACGCATTTCCGCAGGATGTGAGCGAGGAGGACCTCGTGAGCCGCATCCGTGAGCTGAATGAGGATGAGACAATAGACGGGATTCTCATTTTTCAGCCGCTTCCGAAGCAGCTGAACGCGCACAGGGTGATAGAGGCGATCTCGGCCGGTAAGGACGTGGACGGGGCCACGGACGCGTCGAGACTGTTCGTCTATACGGGACATGGCAGCGGATTTGCGCCGTGCACCGCGCAGTCCGTGATTGAGATTCTGGACTATTACGGCGTCGCACTGCAGGGAAAGCACGCTGTGATCGTCGGCCGCTCGATGGTCGTCGGCAAGCCGCTTGCGAACCTGTTCCTTGCGCGCAACGCGACGGTCACGGTCTGCCACTCAAAGACGGAGGACCTGCCCGCGATTACAAAGACGGCAGATATTCTTGTGTCCGCGACGGGACATATCGGGACCATCGGAGGAGAGCATGTCAGTAAGGACCAGTACGTCCTTGATGTCGGAATTAACTTCGGGGCGGACGGAAAGATGACAGGTGATGTCCTCTCCGGTGAGGTGTCACCGCTTGTCCGCGCACTGACGCCTGTCCCGGGAGGCGTCGGCTCCGTCACGACGGCCGTCCTTTTCAAGCATGTCGTTGAGAGCGCGGAGGGAAGCGTATGACGGAGCAGGCCGCCGCGCTTCTTGCCATCTGCCTTCTTATCGCAGCTGCCGCGGCACTGATGATCCGGCAGAGAGAAAATGAGAGGCGCGCGGGCTTTGAGAAAAAGAGCAGGGAGAGCTTCGGCACTGTCCCGAAGCGCGCGCGTTCTTCAAAGAAACCGGAGCAGCTCAGGGCCTATGCGGATGAGCGCGCCCGGGAGGGAAGCGGCAGGTATTTTGCTATCGACGATATCACGTGGAACGACTGTGATATGGACGGTGTCTACAACCGGATTAACCGCTCGATGAGCGGCCCTGGCGAGGAGGTCCTGTACGCCTGGCTCAGGATGCCGGCGCTAGACCAAAAGACCCTGGATGTTAGAAGCGGACTGATCCGCTTCTTTTCTTCCAGTCCGGAGATTCGCGAGAAGACGGAGCGCTGCCTCTATGAGATCGGTCATGTGCGCCGCGGCTCCGTGTACGAGTCTCTCCGGAAAATGAAGAGCGCAGAGGACCACGGCGCGGGCAAGTATATCGCATCGGGCCTTCTCACGGTGCTCTCCCTTGTTCTTCTTTTTACTGTTCCCATCGCCGGCGTCTTTCTTCTGATTGCAGCCATGCTGATCAACGCGGTCATACAGATCCGCGCGCGGTCTGATGGCTCCTCGTGCATAGAATCATTTTCGATGGTCATGTCGATGATGAAGGCGGCAGAGCGTATCGGAAGGCTTGATCCGGGACAGGGAGAAGCGGCAGAGCCGTTCGTAAGGCAGAGAGACCGTCTCACAGAGGCCGCCCGGGAGCTCTCCGGCTTCCGGAAGGGAGCTGTCTTTGTCACGGCGTCCTCGCATGTAGGAACGGGGCTCGGCGATATGCTGATCTCCTATGTCAATCTGTTCTTTCATGTCGACATGATCCGCCACGACGGGATGCTCCGGGAGGTGCGGAAGCATGAGCAGGCTGTGGAGACGCTGTTCGACGGCCTCGGCTCCATTGACGCGGCGATCTCGGCGGCATCCTTTAGGCAGTCGCTCCCGTATTCATGCAGCATGCGTGCGGAAGAAGGTAATTCGGACAATGCCCGTCCTGCCGCGTACATCCGCGCCCGTGACATGTACCACATTCTTGTCAGCGGCCGTGAGCCGGTCGCTAATTCCATTGATGCGGAGCGGGGTGTCCTGATCACAGGCTCAAATGCCTCCGGAAAATCGACGTTTTTAAAGACAGTAGCTATCTGCGCGATTCTCGGACAGGCGCTTGACATCGTCCCCGCGAGAGAGTATTCCGCGCCGTTTTTCAGGGTGTATTCCTCCATGGCGCTCACGGACAACCTGCGGGGAGGAGAGAGCTATTTTGTCGTCGAGATCCGGTCCTTAAAGCGGATCTGCGACGCGTCGGATGACGCAAGTCCTGTTCCGGTGCTCGCGTTTATTGATGAGGTTCTCCGCGGGACAAATACAATCGAGCGGATCGCCGCGTCGTCTGAGATTCTTGCAAGCCTTGACAGACCGGGTACGCTTGTATTTGCGGCGACTCACGATATCGAGCTCACGTATATCCTGGAGGAGCACTACACGAATGTCCATTTCGGAGAGACAATCGAAGGCGGCGATGTTCATTTTGATTACAGGCTGAAGACCGGGCGGTCAGATACAAGAAATGCAATCCGGCTTCTCGGCGCATCCGGCTACAGGGCGGAGGTCGTCCGGCGCGCAGGCGCTTGCGCGGAGCGGTTTGAGAAGACCGGCGAGTGGAAGCTGTGAGGAGATGAGCTTATGACAAAGGTGACAATGTATACGGACGGCGCGGCGCGCGGGAATCCGGACGGTCCGGGAGGGTACGGCACAGTGCTTCTCTTTACGGACTCCTCGGGAACTGTGCACCGGAAGGAGCTGAGCGAGGGCTTCCCGAAGACAACGAATAACCGCATGGAGCTTATGGCGGCAATTGCGGGACTTGAGGCCTTGAACAGGCCCTGCGACGTCGAGCTGCACTCCGACTCACAGTACCTGATCAATGCGTTTACAAAGGGATGGATTGAGGGCTGGAAGAAGCGCGGCTGGAAAAAGGCGGACGGGACACCTGTTCTTAACCGCGACCTCTGGGAGCGGCTTCTTGCGGTCGCGGAGCCGCACAACATCACATGGATCTGGGTCAGAGGACACAACGGGGACAAGGAGAACGAGCGCTGCGATTTCCTTGCGACGTCAGCTGCGGACAGCATGAAGCGCTGAAAACCTTGTCTCGGAATGAACGGTGTGCTATATTTAAAAACAGCGTGTTCCAAAGAAACGGACTGTTTCAATGGATGCCAGATTTATACCCTTGGAGGTCTTATCGTGAAAAAGTATGGAGTCAACGAACTTCGTGAGATGTTCCTCTCATTTTTTGAGGAGAAGGGCTGCCTTCGTCTGAACAGCTTCTCACTGGTTCCGCACAATGACAATTCACTGCTTATTATCAATTCGGGCATGGCCCCGATGAAGCCGTGGTTTACGGGTCAGGAGATTCCGCCGCGCCGCAGAGTCACGACATGCCAGAAGTGCATCCGCACAGGCGATCTTGAAAATGTAGGAAAGACAGCGCGCCACGGGACATTTTTTGAAATGCTCGGAAACTTCTCATTTGGCGACTATTTCAAGAAGGAGGCCATTCCGTGGGCCTGGGAGTTCCTGACCGAGCGGGTCGGCCTTGACCCGGACAGACTGTATCCGTCTGTCTATGTCGATGATGACGAGGCGTATCATATCTGGCTTGACGATATGCACATCCCGGCGGACCATATCTACAAGTTCGGCAAGGAGGACAATTTCTGGGAGCACGGCTCAGGTCCGTGCGGCCCGTGCACAGAGATTTATTATGACCGCGGCGAGAAGTACGGCAATGGCCCGGAGGATGTCATGGGCGGCGAGGGTGACCGCTACATGGAGGTCTGGAACATTGTGTTCTCACAGTTCAACAATGACGGTCACGGCAATTACACAGACCTTGTCCAGAAGAACATCGATACGGGCATGGGACTTGAGCGTCTCGCTGTTGCGGTCCAGGATGTCGGATCGATCTTCGACGTTGACACAGTCAAGTCTCTCCGCGATCTGATCTGCCAGCTTGCCGGCGGCATTGAGTACGAGAAGAAGGGAACGGAGGAGACGGACGTATCTGTCCGTATTGTCACGGACCACGCGCGGTCCATGACATTCATGATCTCGGATGGCATCATGCCGTCCAACAACGGACGCGGCTATGTCCTCCGCCGTATCATCCGCAGAGCAGTCCGCCACGGAAGAAAGCTCGGCATCAAGGGCTCATTCCTTCCGACACTGGCACAGAATGTCATCGACGGATCGAAGGACGGCTATCCGGAGCTTGAGGAGAAGAGGGACTTTATTCTGAGTGTCATCCGCGCAGAGGAAGAGAAGTTCGGAAAGACATATGAGCAGGGCATGGACATCCTCGCGAAGATGGAGGAGAAGCTCGGAGAAGAAGGAAAGAAGGAGCTCTCCGGCGAGGACGCGTTCAGACTGTATGATACATACGGCTTCCCGCTTGACAACACGAAGGAAATTCTTGCGGAGAAGGGGTACACGGTCGACGAGGACGGTTTTGCAGCCGCAATGAAGAAGCAGAGAGAGACCGCGCGCACTGACCGGAAGAATTCCGGAAAGAACGACGAGTACATGGGCGCTGCCGCTACGGTCTATGAGGATATGGACCCGAAGGTAAATTCCACATTTGTCGGCTATGACAGGCTGACATGCGACTCGAAGATTGTCGCGATGGCTCAGCTTTGCGGAACAGACAGCGACGGAGAGGATGCGGTCACAGAGGCCCTGACAGACGGACAGACAGGCGCAATCATCACGGCTGAGACACCGTTCTACGGAACGATGGGCGGCCAGGTCGGCGACCGCGGAACAATCACGTCTCCGGACGGCGAGTTCACGGTTGAGACGACAGAGCATGTCGCAGGCGCAAAGATCGCGATGATCGGTCATGTGACGCGCGGTATGTTCAAGGTCGGCGACACGGTGACGCTGAAGGTTGACGAGAAGAACCATCTCGCGATCTGCCGCAACCACAGCGCGACGCACCTTCTGCAGAAGGCACTCCGCGAGGTTCTCGGCTCGCATGTCGAGCAGAAGGGCTCCTATCAGGACGCAGAGCGGACACGCTTTGACTTCTCTCATTTCCAGGCGATGACGTCAGAGGAGCTGAAGAAGGTCGAGGACATGGTGAACGAGAAGATCGCGGAGGACCTCCCGGTCGTCACGGATGTCATGTCGCTTGAGGATGCGCGGAAGACAGGAGCGATGGCTCTCTTCGGAGAAAAGTACGGCGACAGAGTGCGCGTCGTCCGCATGGGTGACTTCTCGACGGAGCTCTGCGGCGGCACACACGTTTCGTCCACAGGAAAGATCCGTCAGTTCAAGATCCTCTCAGAGAGCGGTGTTGCGGCCGGTGTGCGCCGGATTGAGGCATTGACAGGAGACAATGTCACGGCCTATTACAATAAGCTTGAGCAGGAGATGAATGAGGCGGCAGCGCTCGTCAAGGCATCTCCCGAGACGCTCGCTGATCATATCCGCCGTCTGCAGGAAGAGCTGAAGAGCACAAAGGCAGAGACGGAGGCCCTGAAGGCTAAGGCAGCCCAGGCAGCAGTCGGCGATGTCACGGCTGAGGCTGAGGATGTTGACGGCGTCAAGGTCCTTGTGAAGAAGCTCGACGATGTCGATATGAATGATATGCGCACGCTCGGCGATGAGCTGAAGAATAAGCTCGGCGAGTCGCTGATCGTCCTTGCATCCGCGAAGAACGGCAAGGTCAGCCTGATGGCGACTGCGACAGACGGAGCAGTGAAGAAGGGCGCGCACGCAGGAAATCTCATTCGCACGGCCGCAAAGCTTGTCGGAGGAGGCGGCGGCGGACGCCCGAATATGGCACAGGCAGGCGGCAAGGATGTCTCGAAAATCGATGACGCACTCGCTGCTGCGAAGGCTGAGGCGGAGAAGCAGCTCGCGAAATAAAATTTATACTTGACGGACAGAAACCTCATCAGTATAATATTAGTGTTTGACAAATACCCCGAAAGGTGATGGGGGAGGTGAATTCAGTTTATGGCAAATGTCATTGTCAAAGAGGGAGAATCTCTCGACAGCGCACTTAGAAGATTTAAGCGCAGCTGCGCAAAGGCAGGCATCCAGCAGGAAATCCGCAAGCGCGAGCATTACGAGAAGCCGTCAGTTCGTCGCAAGAAGAAATCCGAGGCGGCCCGCAAGAGAAAATATAACTGATAGAGTGAAGGACCCTGGCAATAGCCAGGGCCTTTTTCTTAGATAATGAGGTGGCGTATGAATACAGACAGGACATGCCTTATCGATGTCGGAGGCGGTATGCGCGATGTGTACGGAGCCGGCGTGCTTGACTGCTTTCTCGATGAGGGAATTTCATTTCCGAGAGCGATCGGCGTCTCGGCAGGCAGCGGCAATCTTGTTTCCTTCCTCGCGGGACAGAAGGGACGAAACCTCCGGTACTACGAGAAATATGCGCCGCGCCCGGAGTATATGGGCATGAAATGCCTGCTGAAGGACGGAAATTATTTCAATCTCGAGTATATTTACGGGACGCTGAGCCGCGAGGACGGCGAGGACCCTGTGGACTATGATGCGCTCGCGGCAAGTCCGGTGGATTTCCGCATCGCTGCGTGCGACGTGCGGAGCGGGAAGACGGTATTCTTCAAAAAATCCATGATTCCGAGAAATGACTACCGGATTATCATGGCCTCCTGCTGCGTCCCGGCCGTATGCAGGCCGGTTGAAATCGGCGGCAGACGGTTTATAGACGGCGGCACGGCGATCCCGATTCCGTGGAAGAAGGCATTTCATGATGGAGCAGACAAGATTGTTGTCATCCTGACGCTCCGCGACGATGATATTCTCGAGCCTGTCGGACACGGTCTGCTCTATGCGACGCTGCTCGCAAAATATCCGAAGGCACTCCGGATTCTCATGAACCGCCACAAGACATATAACCGGCAGGTTGAGGAGATCCTCCGTCTCGAGGCGGAGGGGAAGGCAGTTGTCATTGCTCCGAATGACCTCTACGGCGTCACGAATACGACGCGCGATCCGGAGCTTCTCCACAAGCTCTATGAGGAGGGGTATCGCGACGCACATGCAAAGATCCTCTCCGGCGCATTCGGCAAACAATAATGCATCCTATCATTTCCCGGAGGTTTACGTGGACTTCAGGACAACGAGATATACGCTCACTTCACCGAAAATCAGTAAAGCAATGACGATTCTCATGCTCGGCGATCTTCACAACGCGCAGCACGGGCCGGATAACTGCGATCTGCTCGCGGCGTGCCGGAGAGAGAGGCCGGACCTTGTCCTCTGCGTCGGTGATATGTCAGTCGGCGTCCCCGGTGCTCCGTTTGACGGGGCCGTCTGCGTCCTGCGCGGCCTTGCGGAGCTTGCTCCGTGCCTGGGCGTCAATGGGAACCATGCGGCGAAGATGAGGGCGTTCGGAGATGGCTCATATGAGCGGTATGAGCATGATATCTCCGCGGCCGGCGTGCGCGTGCTGAATAATGACACCTGCAGCCTTGCGGTATGTGGAAATCCGGTCTCGGTCACCGGCATTGAGCTTCCGGACGAAAAGTATAAGAAAATGCGGATCCCGCACATGACAGAGCAGGAGGTCAGAGCTCTGATCGGCAGAAGGCCGGATGATGGGCAGTATCACATTCTGCTTGCGCACAATCCGCAGTTCATGGACAGGTATTTTGAGTGGGGCGCCGATCTTGTGCTGAGCGGCCATTTTCATGGCGGAATTCTGCATTTCAGAAACGGGAGAAGCCTCATCAGCCCCTACGGCCTGCCGTTCCCGAAATACGGGTACGGTCTGTTTTCAAGGGGCGGGCAGAGCGGAATTGTGACATCGGGACTCGGCGAGCACACGCTTCCGTTCCGGTTTACGGGAAACAACCCGATGGAAATTGTTGTCATTTCCGTGCAGAAGGCAGTGTGACACCGGCGGAAGGAAAGAATGTATGGCACTCGAAGTGGAACTCGGGGT
The DNA here is from genome assembly GCA_036453145.1 of Eubacteriales bacterium. Classification (GTDB taxonomy): domain Bacteria; phylum Bacillota; class Clostridia; order Lachnospirales; family Lachnospiraceae; genus Chordicoccus. The sequence continues at coordinate 60,678 of JAZHVT010000004.1, read as the reverse complement.
CTTTGACGGCCCTCTCGATCTTTTACTTACCCTGATCGAAAAGAACAAAATCAATATATTTGACATCCCGATCGTTGAGATCACGGACCAGTACCTCGCCTATGTGCAGAAAATGAAGGAAGAGGACCTGGGGCTCATGAGTGAGTTCATGGTCATGGCCTCGGAGCTCATTGCCATCAAATGCCGCATGCTTCTCCCGAAGAAGGAGGAGACCGAAGAGGAGGAAGAGGACCCGAGAGATGAGCTTGTCCGGCGTCTCCTTGAGTATAAGACATACAAATACATGTCCTATGAGCTGAAGGACCGCATGGACGAGGCGGAGGAGCATGTCTACAAGGGCGAGACGATTCCGCGGGAGGTCAGGAAATACCGCCCGGACGTGGACCCTGAGGAGGTCGTCGGCTCTCTGACGCTCGGGAAGCTCCACGAGGTCTTTGACATGGTGCTGAAGCGGCAGGAGGACAAGGTTGACCCTGTGCGGAGCCGGTTCGGAACGATCAAACGGGAGGAGGTATCGCTTCCCGAGAAGCTTGAGACAGTTGCAGGGTACGCGAAGGAGCATGCGCGGTTCTCATTTCGCGATCTGCTTGAGAAGCAGAGCTCGAAAATGCAGGTCATCGTCACATTCCTTGCTGTGCTTGAGCTCATGAAGTACGGCGTGCTCAGGGCTTCGCAGAAGGACATAGAGGACGATATTGACATAGAGGCGGTAGAGGGCGCGGACACGGAGAAGCTCCGCGAGCGCTATCAGGAAGAGGCGGATACAGATGGAGAACGAACAGAAGCTTGAGGCTGCGATTGAGGCCGTGCTGTTTGCGGAGGGGCACGCCGTACCGGTAAGCGATATCGCGAGGGCCCTTGAGACAGATACGGAGACCATACACACAGCGATACAGAACATGCAGAAACGGTGGCTTGAGGAGGAGCGGGGAACCGAAATCGTCCGGCTTGAGGACTCCTACCAGATGCGCACGCGGAAGGAATTTTATCCGAAGCTGATCCGGCTTGAGCTGAATCCGCAGAAGCCGCGTCTCACGGACGTGCTCCTTGAGACGCTGTCCGTCATCGCATACAGACAGCCTGTCACGAAGGCTGAGATCGAGAGAATCCGCGGCGTGAACAGCGACCATGCCGTGAACCGGCTGATTGAGTATCACCTTGTTGAGGAGGTCGGCAGGGCGAAGCAGCCGGGAAGGCCGATTCTCTTCGGGACGACGCGGGAGTTCCTCCGGTGCTTCGGTGTCAGCTCGAAGGATTCGCTTCCGGATATAAGTCCTGTGAAGCTTGAGGACTTCCGCGAGGAGGCAGAGGAAGAGGCAGGCGGGGAAAATGAGACGCCGTCTGAAAATAAAGAGGATAAAAATGATGGTGAAATGCAGGTGGGGATTTGAAGTCCCTGCCTGTTTTTTATTTTCGTATTTCCGGAACCGCGGTTGATTTTGACAGGTGATCATAGTATCATTAGCGTGTTGGAATTTTTAAAAATCTTATGGAGGACTTAAGATGAGTGAGACTTTAAGCGCAGCAGGCAGCAGAATCAATTCTCTGCTTGATGCAAACAGCTTTGTCGAAATCGGCGGCCTTGTGACAGCACGCGCCACAGATTTCAACCTCTCTGCCAGAGAGACTCCGTCCGATGGTGTAATCACCGGATATGGCACGATCGACGGCAGCCTCGTCTACATCTACAGCCAGGACGTTACAGTTCTGAATGGAACCGTCGGCGAGATGCACGCGAAAAAGATTGCGCGGGTGTATTCCCTCGCCGAGAAGACCGGCGCACCGGTGATCGGCCTTCTTGACTGCGGCGGACTCAGACTCGAGGAGTCGACGGATGCGCTCGACGCACTCGGCCGAATCATGAGAAACCAGGCCGCGGCATCCGGACTGATCCCGCAGATCACAGTTGTCTGCGGCAATGCGGGCGGCGGACTTTCCGTCGTGACGGCACTGTCTGATTTTACATTTGCGGTTGCGGACAAGGGCCGCGTATTTGTCAACTCTCCGGATGCAATTCCGGGCAACAATGTGGACAAGAAGGACACGTCTGCACCGCAGTTCCAGTATGAGGCCGGAAATGTGGACTTTGTTGGCAGTGAGGAAGAGGTTGTCTCCGCTGTCAGAAAGCTTGTCGGTCTGCTTCCGCTGAACAACCAGGATGAGGGAACAGCGGAGGACTGCGCTGATGATCTGAACCGTGTCTGCGCAGGACTTGCCGGAACAATCGGTGATGCTGCTGAGACGCTGCGCGTCCTTGGCGACGGCGGCCAGTTCTTTGAGATAAAGGCCGGATACGCGACGGATATGGTGACAGGCTTCATCAGACTGAACGGCTATACGGTCGGCGCTGTGGCAAACAGAGGAACGGAGAGCACACTCCGCGCAAAGGATGCGGAGAAGGCAGCCTCGTTCATTGAGTTCTGCGACGCATTCAATATTCCTGTTCTCACGCTTGCAAACGTGAGCGGCTTCCATGCATGCGAGTGCTCGGAGAGACGGATTCCGCGCAAGGGTGCTGCTCTCGCGTACGCATATGCGTCTGCAACTGTCCCGAAGGTCACTGTCGTGACAGGAAAGGCAATCGGCTCTGCCGGCCTTCTCATGGGCTCGAAGAGTATCGGTGCGGACCTTGTCTATGCATGGCCGGACGCTGAGATCGGCGCCATGGAGGCACCGATGGCTGCGAAGATCATCGCTGCCGGAAAGAGTGCCGATGAGCTGAAGAAGACAGAAGAGGAGTACAGCGCACTCCAGCTGAATGCATCCTCTGCTGCGAGACGCGGCTATGTCGACACAATCATCGCCGATGAGGACACGAGAAAATATGTGATCGGTGCATTTGAAATGCTTTACACGAAGAGAGAAGACCGCCCGGACAAGAAGCATGGTACGGTCTGAGAAAGGCGGTTTTAATGAAAAAGCTTAAACATCTGCTGCTCGTTCTCGTCTGCGTGACGCTCGCCGCGTTCGCGATGACCGGCTGCGAGAAGACATCCTCCCAGAAGGAGGATGAGGCGCAGTCCGAGATCGAGGCGCAGAACATCAAGGATGTCACGAGTTTTACACAGAACTTCGCGAACCTCATGACGAAGTACACGTATGAGGATTTCGAGACGGCTCAGGAATCCGGCAACACGATCGTATCTGTTACGTTCGATAATGACTGGGGCGTCCGCTGGAAGCAGTTCGTCAATGAGTACGGCGAGGTCGCTTCCGCGAAGGTTCTTGACGCAACAAAGTCCGATGGTCTTTATTCGGATCAGATCATCCTCTCCAACAGTAAGAATGTTGATGAGGGCAATCAGATGATCCTTACCATCAAATATAATGACCAGCTCACGGCTGTCTCGACAACAATCGGAGAGTATTCTGATGACTCGAAGGAGACGGTCGGTTCGAAGATGGAGACGGCCGGCATCAATACGGCAACGGGCCTGATCGTTGTCTTCGTGATCCTCATATTCCTGAGTCTTGTCATTTACTGCTTCCGCTTTATCGGCGGCAGTGAGAAGCCTCAGAACAAGGACAAGACGGCAAAGCAGGCGGCAGCTCCGGCTCCGGCGGCAGCGGAGGCTGCTCCGGCAGAGAGCACGGAGACTGAGGAACTTGCAGATCAGGAAGAACTTGTCGCTGTCATCGCGGCAGCGATTGCGGCCTCTGAGGGCACTTCACCGGAGGGCTTCCGGGTGCGCTCAATCAAACGGCTTCGCAGCAATAAATGGCGCTAATGCGCATCAGGAGGACAGGAAAAATGAAGAATTATACAATTACGGTCAATGGCACCGCTTACAGCGTAACAGTTGAGGAAGGCACAGAGTCTGCACCGGCAGCAGCTCCTGCAGCAGCACCGGCTCCGAAGGCAGCTCCGGCGGCAGCACCGAAGGCAGCTGCACCGGCTCCGAAGAAGGCAGCAGCCCCGGCAGGCAATGCAGGCAAGGTAGAGGTTACGGCGTCCGTTCCGGGCAAGGTCCTTTCTATCTCAGCTCCGGCAGGAACAGCCGTCAAGGCCGGCGATGCGATCGTCGTTCTCGAGTCCATGAAGATGGAGATTCCGGTCGTCGCTCAGCAGGACGGAACGATTGCTACGATCAATGTGGCAGCGGGCGACCAGGTCGAGACAGGCGATGTCCTGGCCACGATGAACTGATTTTTCTGGAGGAATTTCAATGAGTATTCTTGACACCCTGTCAAATCTGGTTCAGCAGACCGGCTTTGCGAATCTGACGTGGGGCAACTACGTCATGATCGCTGTCGCTCTGGTGTTCCTGTATCTGGCGATTGCAAAAGATTATGAGCCTCTGCTTCTGGTCCCGATCGCGTTCGGCATGCTTCTTGTGAATATTTATCCGGACATTATGCTGAACCCGGCGGACAGCTCCAACGGCACAGGCGGTCTTCTGTATTACTTCTACACACTTGATAAATGGAGTATCCTCCCGTCCCTGATTTTCATGGGCGTCGGTGCTCTCACGGATTTCGGCCCGCTGATCGCCAACCCCATCTCATTCCTGATGGGCGCTGCAGCTCAGCTCGGTATCTATGTCGCATATTTCCTGGCGATCCTCATGGGCTTCAATGGAAAGTCTGCGGCTGCCATCTCGATCATCGGCGGTGCTGACGGACCGACATCCATCTTCCTTGCAACAAAGCTCGGCCAGACAAACCTGCTGGGCCCGATCGCTGTCGCGGCATATTCCTATATGTCCCTCGTTCCGATCATCCAGCCGCCGGTCATGAAGCTCTTCACGTCTGAAAAGGACAGAAAGATCCGCATGAGCCAGCTCCGTCCGGTATCAAAGCTCGAGAAGATCCTGTTCCCGATCGTTATCACGATTGTCGTCTGCATGATTCTTCCGACGACGGCTCCGCTTGTCGGTATGCTGATGCTCGGCAACCTGTTCCGTGAATCAGGCGTTGTCAAGCAGCTGACAGAGACTGCTTCGAATGCACTTATGTACATTGTCGTCATTCTTCTCGGAACATCCGTAGGAGCGACGACGAGTGCTTCCGCGTTCCTGAATGTCAATACACTGAAGATTGTCGTTCTCGGACTTGTCGCCTTCATCTTCGGTACAGCAGGCGGCGTATGGCTCGGCCAGCTGCTGAAGAAGGTCACACACGGCAAGATCAATCCGCTGATCGGCTCGGCCGGTGTCTCGGCTGTTCCGATGGCGGCGCGTGTATCCCAGAAGGTCGGTGCCGAGGCTGATCCGACAAACTTCCTGCTCATGAACGCCATGGGACCGAACGTCGCAGGCGTTATCGGTACTGCAGTCGCCGCGGGTACATTCATGGCGATTTACGGTATCTGATGAGCGATGCCGGCATCCGGACGGTGAGCCGGCCGGGCTTGTGAATGCAGAGCCGGCGGCGAAACCGGACGGATGCTGACAGCGCGACCAGCGCGACCCGTGCAGAGCACGGGTACGGCATCTGATTATTATTAAAGGAGATAGACATGGCTAAACCTGTAAAGATTACAGAGACAGTCCTGCGTGACGCACATCAGTCTCTGATCGCAACACGGATGACGACGGAAGAGATGCTTCCGATCGTCCCGAAAATGGATGATATCGGATATCGCGCAGTGGAGTGCTGGGGCGGCGCAACATTCGATGCAGCCCTTCGCTTCCTGCATGAGGATCCGTGGGAGAGACTCCGCAAGTTCCGCGCGGGCTTTAAGAAGACAAAGCTCCAGATGCTTTTCCGTGGACAGAACATCCTCGGATACAAGCCGTATCCGGATGATGTCGTCGAGTATTTCGTTCAGAAATCTGTTGCTAACGGCATCGATATCATCCGTATCTTTGACTGCCTGAACGATATGCGCAACCTCGAGACTGCTGTCAAGGCGGCAAAGAAGGAAAACGGCAAGTGCGAGGCACAGGTTGCTCTGTGCTACACGCTTGGTGATGCATACACAATGGATTACTGGATCAGCAAGGCAAAGGAGATCGAGAACCTCGGTGCGGACAGCATCTGCATCAAGGATATGGCGGGTCTTCTTCTTCCGGCCAAGGCAACTGAGCTTGTCACGGCGCTGAAGAAGAACACAAAGCTTCCGATCGAGCTGCATACGCATTACACATCCGGTGTCGCTTCCATGACCTATCTGAAGGCCATTGAGGCTGGTGTCGACATCATCGATACGGCGATGAGCCCGTTCGCGCTCGGCACATCACAGCCGGCAACCGAGGTTATGGTCGAGGCCCTGAAGGGCACTCCGTACGACACGGGGCTTGATATCAACGCGCTCTGCGAGATCGCTGATTACTTCCGTCCGATTCGTGAGAAGTACCTGGAGAACGGCCTCATGAACCCGAAGAACCTCGGCGTCAACATCAAGACACTGCAGTACCAGGTACCGGGCGGCATGCTCTCCAACCTGACAAACCAGCTGAAGAAGATGAACGCAGAGGACAAGTTCTATCAGGTTCTCGAGGAGGTTCCGAGAGTCCGCAAGGACATGGGCGAGCCGCCGCTCGTTACACCGTCCTCTCAGATCGTCGGCACACAGGCCGTCATGAACGTCCTGACCGGCGAGCGCTACAAGGTTGTTCCGGCTGAGTCCAAGGATATCTTCCTCGGCAAGTACGGCGCAACACCGCGTCCGTTCAACAAGGAGATTCAGAAGAAGTGCATCGGAAATGAGACTCCGATCACCTGCCGTCCGGCAGATCTTCTGGAGCCGGGCCTTCCGAAGTTCGAGAAGGAGGTCGCTCCGTACAAGAAGCAGGACGAGGATGTCCTGACATACGCACTGTTCCCGAAGGTCGCTGTCGATTTCTTCAAGTACAGAGATGCACAGGAGACAGGTGTGGACGTAAAGAAAGCGGACACAGACAACAAGGCGTATCCGGTGTGACATATAAGTCAGACATGAGAAAGAACCCCGGGGTTTCCGGGGCTCTTTTTCTGTAATCAGATGCGCAGAGAAGTCCATCAGAAGTCATATATTCAGAGCCCTTTGAAGCAGGGCATGAGGTTTTTATTTGAAGCATATAGTGGTTATCGGCGGCGGGGCTGCCGGAATGATGTGCGCCATCCTCGCGTCCGGGAAGGACACGAGGGTCACGCTGATTGAGAAAAATGAGAAGCTCGGCAAGAAGCTGTTCATCACGGGCAAGGGCAGATGCAATTTTACAAATGCATGCACGGAGGAGGAGTTTCTGCCGAATGTCATGAGCAACAGCAAGTTTCTGTACAGCGCAATATACGGAATGAATTCAAAGCAGGTCATGGATTTGTTCGAGCAGTGGGGAATGACGGTCAAGGTGGAGCGCGGCCGCCGTGCATTTCCTGCGTCTGACCACTCCTCGGATGTCATTGATGCCCTGAAGCGCCAGCTCACAAGGCGCCATGTCCGTGTCCTTCTTGATACGGAGGTCACAGATGTCAGGTGTGCTGAGGAAGAAAGTGACGGGGCCGAAGAAGGCAGCAGAAAGCATGCACCGCTCCGGCGCGCCACTGGCGTCCATATCAGAACGCGCGAGGGGAGAGAGGAAGTGATTCCGGCCGACGCTGTTGTCATTGCGACCGGCGGACTTTCCTATCCGTCGACAGGGTCGACCGGTGACGGGTACCGGTTCGCAAGGGAGCTCGGCATGAAGGTCACGCCGCTCTATCCGTCCCTCGTTCCGATCGCGTGCTCCGACGAATACGTGAAGGAAATGCAGGGCCTGTCGCTGAAGAATGTCGAGCTTCATATCCGCTCCGGAAAGAAGAAGCTGTACGACGGCTTCGGAGAGATGATGTTCACGCATTTCGGGATCACAGGACCGCTCGTCCTTTCGGCGAGCGCAGAGATCGGGCCTCTGATCGGCAAAAAGGAAATGACTGCGTGGATCGATCTCAAGCCGGCGGTCAGCGAGGAGCAGCTGGACACGAGACTTGTCCGCATTTTCAGTGAGAATCCGAACAAATATCTGCAGAGTGTGCTGGGAGAGCTCTATCCGGCGAAGATGGTACCGGTCATACCGGAGGTCGCGGATGTAGATCCGGAGACACGTCTCCATGATCTGACGAAAAAGGAGAGAGAGGCCATCATCAGGGCGACGAAGCATTTCCCTGTTTCCATTGTGACGCTCAGAGGGTATAATGAGGCCGTTATCACGAAGGGCGGCGTGTCCGTCCGGGAAATTGATCCGGGTACCATGGAGTCGAAGAAGGTCAGAGGACTGTATTTCATCGGAGAGGTCCTCGACCTCGATGCACTGACCGGCGGGTACAATCTGCAGATCGCGTGGAGCACGGCAGCTGCCTGCGCACGCGCTCTGACAGAAGAGGAGCAGCCGGACCTGTATTGACGGATCTCAAGGAGGAAATGAACATGAATATAGCGATCGATGGGCCAGCCGGAGCCGGCAAGAGCACAATAGCAAAGATGGTCGCAAAGTCAACCGACAGTATTTACGTGGATACGGGAGCCATGTACCGCGCGATGGCGCTCTATATGCTGAAGAAGGGAATCGACGGGAAGGACAGAGCGGCTGTCGAGTCGGCGTGTGACGGAGTGGATATTTCGATCGAGTACCGGGACGGCGCGCAGCGGGTCATCCTGAACGGTGAGGACGTCACGGATGAGCTCCGCGAGGAGAGGGTCGGCAACATGGCGAGTGTCACTTCGGCCTACGGGAAGGTCCGCGCCAAGCTCGTCTCTCTGCAGCAGGAGCTTGCGAGGAAAAAGGACGTCGTGATGGACGGGCGGGACATCGGAACGGTCGTGCTTCCGAACGCGGATGTGAAGATCTATCTCACAGCGAGTCCACACACGAGAGCAATCCGCCGCTTCCGGGAGCTTGAGCAGAAGAACGTAAAGGATGGGCAGGAACCGCTCTCACCGACACTGGCCGCCCTTGATATTGACCGGATTGAAAAGGATATCCGCGACAGGGATTACAGGGACAGCCACCGGGAGATCAGTCCGCTCAAGCAGGCAGACGATGCGGTGCTCATTGACAGCTCCGATATGACGATCGATGAGGTCGTCGTCCGGATTCTTGATATTGTCGATGAGAAGAACAGAAAGATCCGTGACAAGCACATCACGTACTCGGATGTGCAGAACTAAGGAAAAGAAAATGCGGGAGGTGCCGCAGCTATGGACAAGGCGGATAGAGAGAATGCTTCAGGACGGGTGACGGTCGCCGGAAGTGCAGGTTTCTGCTTTGGCGTGAAGCGCGCCGTTCAGCTTGTCTATGACGAAGCAAAGAAGGATGCGGGCCATGTCTACACACTTGGTCCGATCATCCATAATGAATACGTTGTCAACGATCTGAAGAAGAAGGGCGTGGGCGTGATCGATGACGATCTCATCTGCGAGGACACCGGCGAAATTCCGCCGGAGGGATCCGTGATTATCATTCGTTCCCACGGCGTATCGGAGGAGATGTACAGCCGGATCAAAAGCCGGGGCTACAGAATTGTAGACGCGACATGCCCGTTTGTAAAGAAAATACACACAATTGTGCGGGACGCGTCCCGCGCCGGATATCCTGTGATCATCATCGGAAATCCCGATCATCCGGAGGTCCGGGGGATCCGCGGCTGGGTCAGCGGGGACTGCGCGGTGATCGAAAATGAGGAGGATGCGAGAAATATGCTCCTGCCGAAGGATAAAAAGATCGCCCTGGTGTCCCAGACAACGTTCAATTATGATAAATTTCAAGAATTGGTTGAAATAATCACGTTTTTAGGTTATCATGTAGTAGTTGCTAATACCATCTGCAATGCGACAAGAGAGCGGCAGAGGGAAGCAATGGATCTGGCGGCCCGGTCAGATGTCATGATCGTCATCGGAGGAAAAAATTCCTCCAATACGCAGAAGCTCTATGATATCTGCCGCAGCCAATGCGCGAATACTTACTACATACAGGATCAAAGTGATTTACAAAATATAACTATCAGTTCCGAGAGCAGAGTAGGTATCACAGCAGGGGCGTCCACCCCAAATACTATAATCCAGGAGGTTTCACAGAATGTCAGAGGAACAGAGTTTTGAACAGATGCTCAACGAGAGCTTCAAGACTATCAGAAATGGAGAGGTCGTTGAAGGCACTGTGCTCGACGTGAAACCGGATGTTGCCTACCTCAACATCGGTTACAAGTCTGACGGCATCCTTACAAAGGATGAATACAGCAATGAAAACGTCGATCTGACAACCAAGCTTGCTGCAGGCGATAAGCTGGAAGTCAAAATTCTCAAGGTAAATGACGGCGAAGGACAGGTTATCCTGACATACAAGCGTCTCGCTGCTGAGAAGGGAAACAAGAGAATCGAGGAGGCGTTCAACAACAACGAAGTCCTCAAGGCAAAGGTTTCTCAGGTACTCAACGGTGGTCTTACGGTTCTTGTCGAGGGCACAAGAGTCTTCATCCCGGCTTCGCTCGTATCAGATGTATATGAAAAGGATCTTTCCAAGTATGCGGATCAGGAGATCGAGTTCCGCATCACAGAGTTCAATCCGCGCAGAAGAAGAATCATCGGTGATCGCCGTCACCTGATCGCGGAGAGAAAGGCAGAGGCTGCCAAGGAGCTCTTCGCAAGAATCAAGCCGGGCGACAGAGTCGAGGGTGTTGTCAAGAACGTCACAGACTTCGGCGCATTCGTCGATCTCGGCGGTGCAGACGGTCTTCTTCACATCTCTGAGATGTCCTGGGGCAGAGTTGAGAATCCGCACAAGAACTTCCATGTCGGTGACAAGCTCACAGTCCTGATCAAGGATATCAAGGATGACAAGATTGCACTGTCCCTGAAGTTCCCGGAGGAGAATCCGTGGATCGAGGCAGCGGACAAGTTCGCAGCAGGCTCTGTTGTGACTGGCCGTGTCGCAAGAATGACAGACTTCGGCGCTTTCGTTGAGCTGCTTCCGGGTGTCGATGCGCTGCTTCATGTTTCTCAGATTTCGAGAAATCATGTCGACAAGCCGTCTGATGTTCTCAGCATCGGTGAGGAGATCACAGCAAAGGTTGTTGATTTCAATGCCGTGGATCACAAGATCAGCCTTTCCATCAAGGCACTTGAGAACGAGCCGTACGAAGACGAGCAGTAATGAACGAGGAACGCGCAGTGCTCCGAGTCTTGAAGTACTGAATTGTTATCAAGAATAGAAAAGGACCGCCGCGAATGCGGCGGTCCTTTTTTCGAAAGAGATAGCTGCCGGCGTCTTCACAGGGGACAGATCGGCGGCTTACTGCCTGCCTCCGAGATAGATCAGAGAGGCTTTCACATAGGCCGCTACCTGCTCCGGATTTTCGAGAAGCGCAGATCCGGGGACGGCATACGTGTAGCAGGTCTCACGCGTCGCCTTCTTACGGTGGCTCTTGTCCACGAATTCAGCCATCGTCTTGTAGACGGCGTATCCCTCATGCGGCAGATAGATGTAATTGTTGATGTCGCTGTGATAGAACCGGATGCGTCCGTCCTCAATCCGGGAGGAGAGCGCGGCGGTGCGTCCGGAGGCTGTCAGATGAAACGGCCCGTCGTGAAATGAGATCCGGCAAGGCATGCTCCGGAGCGTCCGGATGCGGAACATGACAAGATCCTCCAAAGCTTCCGCCTGCACTGAGTCAAAGCTTCCGTGAAGAAGCTCAAGGACGGCGTCAAAGCCGAGGATCCGGAGCGTCCGCTCTGCGTCCGCAGTGGAGAGGTCTTCGCCGGATGGCTGCACTGCCGCTATGCTGTCTGCAAAAGAAGAACGAGTCCTGTCGGATGAGATATCAGGGAGCCCCTCATTTTCGGTTGAAAAACCGGTGCCGGGCTCGGTGTGCATCCGTATGTATTCGTCGTAATCGACGAGCCTTCCGGACGGAAGCCCGAGCACGGTTTTAAGCGGCCTGTACTCCCGGAAGAGGTCTCTTGGCTTCATTCCGGCAAGCGGGTCGGGAAGACCGTAGGCACTGAGCTTTTTCCTAAGGAACGGGATGTCGTAGGACTGCCCGTTGAAGGTGATCACGGTATCGTGCCCGGGGAGGTACTTCCCGAGGGCTTCCAGAATATCGTATTCATCCGACTCCTTCTCTGAGAGCCAGGTGGTTTCCTGAGGCCCGCCTGCTCCCTGTGAGATGACAGAGACGGAGACGAGAGGACTGCTCCTCCAGTAGCGGCCGTGAGATACGATGTCGAGGATGACTGCATGCTCCGGCAGAAGGTTCGGACCGGGGATTGCTGATGAAAGTATTTTCAAAAAACTGCGCGCGGCGCGTCGGGACGCGCCGGCGTCTGCCTCCTTTCAGAAAAATTGCTGCATCCATTATAGCATGAAACAGGGGGTATGGCCTTAAGGCCCTGCGGATCGCAGCACAGCATCAATCAGAAGAGGAAATGAAATGTACGCATATATAAAGGGAACGGTGACGGGGCTCGGCCCCGACTTTGTCGTTCTTGACAACAACGGAATCGGATACCGGATCAGTGTGCCGGGGCCGCTTCTTGACGAGCTCTCGATCGGAGATGAGCGGAAGCTGTATACGTATTTCAGCGTCCGGGAGGATGCCATGCAGCTCTTCGGCTTTCTCCGCGAGGACGATCTCGAGGTCTTCCGCCTGCTCCTCGGCGTGAGCGGGATCGGGCCGAAGGGTGCGCTCGGCGTCCTCAGTGTGATGGATGCCGATGATCTGAGGCTCGCGGTCCTGTCGGACGATGTGTCCGCAATCGCTAAGGCTCCCGGAATCGGAAAGAAGACGGCGCAGAAGGTCATCCTGGAGCTTCGGGACAAGCTTGATCTTCAGGACGCGCTGGCGAAGAAATCAGAGCATACGGCGGAGAAGGAGAACCGGCCCGCGAAGGATAGCCCGCAGTCAGAGGCGGTGCAGGCGCTCGCAGCGCTCGGCTATTCTGCCTCCGAGGCATACCGCGCTGTGAAGACGGCCGCGGACAAGACAGGCGCGGAGGATGTCGAGGCACTGATCCGCGCTGCGCTGAAGGAGATGATATAAATGGCGCGCCGGATTGTGACGAGCGCAGAGGAGACCCGCGAGGACCGGAGAATGGATCTCTCGGAGGGACTGCGCCCGAAATATCTGAAGGATTATATCGGTCAGGAGAAGACAAAATCCAATCTCCGTGTCTATATCGATGCGGCGAAAATGAGAGGCGACAGCCTCGACCATGTTTTGTTCTACGGCCCTCCGGGTCTCGGCAAGACGACGCTGGCCGGCATCATTGCAAATGAGATGGGGACAAACCTCAAGGTGACGAGCGGCCCGGCCATCGAGAAGCCGGGAGAGATGGCGGCCATCTTAAACAATCTGCAGGAGGGCGACATTTTATTTGTCGACGAGATTCACAGACTGAACCGCCAGGTCGAGGAGGTCCTGTATCCGGCCATGGAGGACTTTGCGATTGATATTGTGATCGGAAAGGGAGCGACAGCCAGATCAATCCGCCTTGATCTGCCTCATTTTACACTTGTCGGCGCAACGACGAGGCCGGGCATGCTGACGGCGCCTCTCCGCGACCGCTTCGGTGTTGTCGGACACCTCGAGTATTACTCCGTTTCGGAGCTGAAGGAGATTATTCTGCGCTCGGCGGACGTCCTCCATGTGAAGATCGAGGACAAGGGAGCGGAGGAGCTCGCGAGACGGTCGCGGGGCACACCGCGCCTTGCAAACCGGCTTTTAAAGCGCGTCCGCGATTTCGCGGAGGTGCGCTATGACGGCGTGATCACGGATGTTGTCGCCGCGGACGCGCTCGATCTCCTCGAGGTCGATCAGTTTGGTCTCGAGAAGCTGGACCGCGATATCTTAGAGACGATGATTTTGAAGTTCGGCGGCGGTCCCGTGGGACTTGATACACTCGCGTCCTCGATCGGCGAGGATCCGGGCACCATCGAGGATGTCTACGAGCCTTACCTCCTGAAGATGGGCTTTATCAACCGCACGCCGCGGGGCCGTGTCGCGACAGAGAGTGCGTACGAGCATCTCGGCTACGATGTGCCGGAGGGCGTGCAGAAGTGACGGCGGCTATTCAAGGTTGTATTTTCCGTCGGTTTCGCTATAATGATCTAAGAATGTTTAACCGGAGGAGTTCATGTCAGAGAAGAATACCGTACAGGTACTGATCGGTGGAAAGATTATGCGGCTTTCCGGCTACGAGAGTGAAGAGTATCTCGAGAGAGTCGCATCTTACCTTAATCATAAATGCGGAGAGCTTGAGGCCCTTCCAGGATGGCGCAGAATGGCGCAGGATTCGAAGGGAACGCTGCTCGCCCTTAACGTGGCGGATGACTGCTTCAAGGCCAGAAGCAGGGCGGAGGCTCTGGAAGAGGAATTGCAGCAGAAGGACAAGGAGATGTACGACCTGAAGCAGGATCTGGTCAATCTTCAGATTGAGATGGAAAAAATGAAGTCCGGAGGGAACTGACCGGACTGGAGACGGGTGGCTGCCGCGTGGTGACCGCCCGTTTTCTATATTTACAGCAATTGTTCAGTATCCCGGACTGAGGAACACTTTGCGTTCCTCGCTCTATCATTACATGTGTTGAGGTTAGGATATGAGTACAGAATTACTTGCGCCGGCGGGCTCGCTTGAGGGCCTCAAGGCGGTGATTGCGGCCGGTGCGGACGCAGTCTACATCGGAGGCCGGCTGTTCGGCGCGCGTGCCTACGCGGACAACCCGGGAGAGGATGAGCTTCTCACGGGCATCGATTACGCGCATCTGCGCGGCGTCCGTGTCTACATGACTGTCAATACGCTTCTCAAGGATGAGGAAATGGATATTCTCGCGGATTATGTCCGCCCGTACTATGAGGCGGGAGTCGATGCGGTTCTTGTCCAGGACTTCGGTGTGATGGCGTACCTGCACAGGATATTTCCGGATCTGCCGCTGCACGCGAGCACACAGATGACAGTGACGGGTCCGAAATTTGCCTCACTGATCCGGAAATACGGGATCACGAGAATCGTGCCGGCGCGGGAGCTCACCTATGAGGAGATCTCAGCGATCAAGCGGGAGACCGGCCTTGAGGTTGAGGTCTTTGTCCACGGCGCACTCTGCGTCTGCTATTCCGGGCAGTGCCTCTACTCGAGCATGATCGGCGGCCGCTCCGGCAACCGCGGCCGCTGTGCCCAGCCGTGCCGTCTCCTGTACCTGAAAAATGAGGAGCTCGGCGGCGCAAAATCGATCGTGGAGAAAAAGAACGCGCGCCACTATCTGAGCCCGAAGGATCTCAATGCGATCGATATTCTGCCGCGGCTCATCGCGGCAGGCGCTGACTCGCTGAAGATTGAGGGCAGAATGAAGAGGCCGGAATACGCATCCGGAGTTGTGTCCATTTACCGGAAATATCTGGACCTCTATCTGTCGGGCGCAAAGTACCAGGTTCGGGCGGAGGACAGGCAGAAGCTCTATGATCTCTACAACCGCTCGGGCTTTACGGACGGATATTTTTCGCGGCACAACGGGCCGGACATGATGGCGATGGTGAAGCATGAGCTGACGCGGGAGGAGACTGACGCGCGGCACGCGCTCTATGAGGAGATGCATGAAACATACATCGATCATGAAATGAAGGTGCCTGTAAGTATTCGCGCGAAGATGTACGTCGGCAAGCCGGTTTCTGTCTCATGTGAAACGGCTGCCCGTGCAGGGGCGGACGGAGAGATCCTCGTCCCCGCAGGGAGGCTTCCGCATATGACTGCGTCCGCGGAAGGCCCGATTGTCGAGAAGGCTCTCTCAAGACCGCTCGGCACAGACCGCATCGAGAAGACAATGCGGAAGACCGGAGGGACGGATTTTGAGGCTGTGTCAGTATCTGCCGATACAGATGAGCAGGGCTTTCTTGCTGTCTCACAGCTAAATGAGCTGAGACGGGAATGTCTTTCAAATCTCCGGGAGACGATGCTCGCGCCGTTCCGCAGAGGCAGGGAGCGGCAGAACCTGGAGATGCCGGATGCGGAATATGTGGAGACCCGGAGAACAGCTGTACACACAGAGCGGTCCGCCGCAGCCTCTGCCGGAGATACTGCCCGGGACCTGACCGTTAATGAAGCTCCTGCGCGGGACGCTGGCCGGACATCAGGCGGCGGGCTTCGTCTGACGGCGCTCGCCGCGACGCGTGACCAGCTCCGCGTTCTGCTTGAGGCGGAGGATATCAGCCTGATTTATGCGGAAGCATCTATGCTGCTTGACTCAAAGGACCCGGCAGAGAGCGCGGCTGAACTGATCGGGGCGTGCCGGAGGGCCGGCAAGGAGGCGGGAATAGCGTGTCCGTTCATTGACCGCGGAGGAAAGGCGGCTCCTATTCTTGACCACGCGGAGGAGCTTGTGGAGAAGGGACTTTCCGTCTTCCTTGTCCGGAGCAATGAGACGCTCGCTGATCTTATTGCGCGCGGACTTGCCGCGCATATCCGGGCTGACGAAGGACTGTATACGTGGAACCATGAGGCGGAGCGCGTGATTGCTGATCTCGGCATCGCGGGAAATACAGCTCCGTATGAGCTGAACCGCAGAGAGCTCCGCACGCGGGACAACAGCGCGAGCGAGATCGTCATTTACGGCTATATCCCGCTTATGGTCACGGCACAGTGCATTCGCAAAAATACGGAGGCATGTCTGTATCCGGCCGGCTTTGTCCCCGGGAAAAATGCAGGGAACAGACAGCCCGCGCCGATCCGCCTCACGGACCGCTATGGCATGAAATTTGATGTCAGGAATGACTGCTGTTTCTGCTATAATATCATCTATAACAGTGTGCCGCTCTGGCTTGCCGGTGAAATGGACGAGCTGCGGGACATGGATTTCCAGTCGGCGCGTCTTTCATTTACGATCGAGAGCGCGGCGGAGACGGAGCGCGTGGTGAAGGCTGTCCGCCTGACAGCTTCAGGCCGCGCTGCAGAACCCTTTGAGGAATACACGAAGGGGCATTACACGCGCGGCGTCGAGTGACGGATACGGGAAGATATGAATTTATTTATACAGATTTCAAAGTATGTATTTATTATCCTGATGCTGCTGTACGCTCTGGAGGCGTACACCTGCATTGGACAGAAGAGCGCGAGAAAGAGAAACCGGAAGCTCGCGGGACTGACGAGGATTATGTATATCTTTGTCACGCTCGGCTTCGTGATTGTGTTTCTGAATCAGAAGAAAATACAGCTTCTCATGCTCATGGCCGGCATCTGGATCTATTTCGGCGTCACACAGAAGCTCTACAGAAAGCTGTACCCGAAATCGTCCATGCTGCTCGTCAATAACATGCTGATGCTCCTCTCGGTCGGCTTCGTCATGATCTCGAGAATCAACCTCTCGGAGGGCATCAAGCAGTTCATTATCGCGGCGGGAAGCACGGTCATTGCGCTTGCGGTTCCGGTCATTATCCGGAAGCTGAAGGTGCTCGCAAAGCTGAAGGTTCTGTACGCCATTCTGGGCCTGCTTGCGCTCGGCGTCGTCCTGATGCTGGCGACAAGAAGCGGAGGCGCGACGCTGTCCATCACGGTCGGCGGCATCACGATTCAGTTCTCAGAGCTCGTCAAGATTACATTTGTATTCTATCTGGCGTCGCGGCTTGCGAGGGACGCGTCATTCAGGAGCATTGTGATCGCCTCTGTCGTTGCGGCTCTCCATGTCGGCATTCTGGTCCTGTCGACCGATCTCGGCACGGCGCTTGTCTTCTTCGTGACGTATGTTGTTCTCATTTATGTGGCATCCCGCAGATGGCAGTACCCGGTTGCCGGAATCGGCGCCGGATGCGTGGCGGCCGTCGCGGCATACCATCTGTTCGCACATGTGAGGCAGCGTGTGACGGCGTGGAAGGACCCGTTCGCGGTCTATGACACGTCCGGCTATCAGATCGCGCAGGGCCTGTTTGCGATCGCGGCAGGCGGCTGGTTCGGCGTCGGTCTCTGCCAGGGCAAGCCGAACTCAATTCCGGTCGCGACGAAGGACTTCATGTTCGCGGCCATCTGCGAGGAATTCGGCGGCGTATTCTGTATCGCCATGCTGCTTGTGTGCATGTGCCTCTTTATACTGATTGTCAATATCTCCATGCTGATCCACAACCGCTTCTACAAGCTGGTCGCACTCGGGCTCGGCACGGAGTATGCGTTCCAGGTGTTCCTCACAGTCGGCGGCGTGACGAAGTTCATTCCGATGACGGGAATCACCCTTCCGCTCGTCAGCTACGGCGGAAGTTCTGTCGCGAGCACGATTATCATGCTTGCCATCATACAGGGACTGTACATTTTACGCGAAGATGAAGGAGAAGAGCTTCTTGAGATTCAGCGGAAGAGATCCGGAGGATACGCAGCTGGAAATCGGCAGTGATGTCCGCAATATTCTTCAGGGAAAGAATGTCCGGAGAAATCAGAGCCGGACACGTCAGGGAAATGAAAGCTCCTCGTCTGCCCGCAGAGAGGCAGATGAGGAAAGGCGCGCGCGCCTTGCGGCCGAAGAGGAGGCCATGAGAAGACGCGCGGAGGCGGAGAGACGGGCCTCTTCTGCCTACGGCCGCCGTCCGTCCGGGAGGAGGAGACGCGTGAAGGAGGATCCGCAGGAGAGAAAGAGAAGACTTGCGGCTGAGAAGGCGGCGAAGAAGCAGAGAAAGAAGGCGACGCGCCCGTACGCGATTATTTCATATGTCTGCATCGGCCTCTTTGTGCTTCTGATTGCAAACCTCGTGTATTTCAACGTCTACTCCAAGTTTTCCGTCCTGAACAGTCCGTACAACAAGCGGCAGGATACGATGGCGGCCTATGTTGTCCGCGGGACGATCAAGTCGTCGGACGGGAAGAACCTCGCCTATACGGATGTCGCAGGTGACGGGACAGAGACGCGCGTCTACCCGTATGCCAATGAGTATGCCCATGTCGTCGGCTACAATACGAACGGCAAGGGCGGTCTTGAGTCCGTCTGCAATTATGACCTTCTGTCATCGCACACAAATATTCTCGATCAGATCGTCAATGGCTTCAAAAACCAGAAGAATCCGGGCGATACCGTTGTGTCGACGCTGGACAGCCGCCTGCAGGACACGGCCTATAATGCGCTTGGGGATTATAATGGCGCCGTGATTGTCATGGAGCCGAAGACAGGAAAGATCCTCGCGATGGTCAGCAAGCCTGATTTCGATCCGAATACGCTTGCGAGCACGTGGGATGAGATGGTTGCGGATACGGGGAGCAGCCAGCTCTTGAACCGCGCGACGCAGGGACTCTACGCGCCCGGATCGACGTTCAAGATTGTCACATCGCTCGCCTATCTGCGCAAGCACGGGACGATCGACGGCTTCTCGTGGGACTGCACAGGCTCCGTTGACGTCGGAGACGGGACGATTCACTGCTATGACGGCGAGGCACACGGACAGGAGGACTATACGCTCGCGTTTGCGAACAGCTGCAACACGGCCTTCTCCCAGATCGGTCTTGACGTCGGCGCGCAGCTCCTCACGGATACGGCACAGTCGCTGCTGATCGGAAAATCACTTCCGTGTGACATCACGGCCTCGAAGAGCCGCTGGAATCTGAGCGATACGGACAGCGACTATATCCTTGCCCAGACGGCGTTCGGGCAGGGCAAGACGCAGGTCACACCATATCAGATGCTTCTCATCACGAGCGCAGTCGCCAATAACGGGACGCTTATGACACCGTATCTGATTGACCACACGGAGAATACATACGGCACGACAATCTCTACGACAAAAGCAACAGAGTACAAGCAGCTCATGACGAGCGACGAGGCATCCGTGCTGAAGAGCCTCATGGAGGCTGTTGTCTCCGAGGGAACCGGAAGCTCACTCAGCGGCAGAAGCTACTCCGTGGCCGGAAAGACAGGGTCGGCCGAGTACACAAAGAGCGATGGGACAATGGGAACAAATTCCTGGTTTGTCGGCTTCTCAAATGTCGATGACCCGGACATCGCAGTCGTCGCCATCGCGGAGGACGGAGGCGCCGGAAGTCAGACGGCAGTGCCGATTGCGTCCCAGATCTTTGATGAGTACTACAGCATCCAGTGATCGGGACTGTCCACAGCGGCCCGCGTGGGCTATAATGCTAAGCAGACGCGGATTCATAATAAAATGAGAGGTGCAGGATATGCATTATTGCAACAGACTGTATATCGGAAAGAGCGCCGAGCGGTATGAGAAGCGGATCCGTGCCCGTCTTGATGCAGGAAAGACGGATACCGGCCATTATCTGATCACGCTCGCGTCAAACGGGACGGATATGCTCGACATCATTGGCACCGGCTTTCTCGTGCAGCCGCCCCTGGCGAGGCGTCTTCCGATGATTGTCGGGATTGCCCGCACAAAGAAGGAGGCAATCAACATGGTCGTGCAGATGGTCGATGACTGTCTCAGACTGCGCGGGGACTGCGATCTCAGGGCGTTTTTTGAGAGCGCGGGTGAGTCCGGTCAGACGGGCTCTTAAGCAGAACGCTGCAGGTCACTGATCTGGCAAATGCCACTTCCTGTGATCTGCATGCTTTGTAACATGTATCAGGAGCTGTCAACTTTATCGGTAAGCGAAGAACACAGACATGGGTATATTTCTTGGCATTCTCGCCGTCATAGGCAGAATTCTTCTAGTCATTCTCGGGATCGTAGTCCTTCTTCTGCTCCTTATTCTCTTCGTGCCTGTCCGCTACAGGGCAAGGGCAGCGGGACATGGAAAGGAGATCCGGGCGGATGCGACTGTCACCTGGCTTCTGCATCTTCTCACCCTTGATGTTTCATATCGAAAGGAAAATGAGAAGAATGATGCGGACCCTGACACAGCGAAGAAGCCGTCCGTATCGGTTCGGTTTCGGATTTTCGGTATCGATCCGGCGGAAGTAAAGAAGAAACGGGCCGCGAAGGCAAAGAGCAGAAGAAAAGAAAAAAAGAAGCAGACAATCAGCAGAATAAAGCAGGAGGACCCCGAGCGCTATGAGAGGCTGAAGGCCGAGGCACAGCAGAGACGCGAGGAGAGAGAGGCCGCGGCAAGGCGCATTCAGGAGGAAGCAAGAGAGCGCGAGCAGAGGGCTGCTGCCGCCGCGAAGGAGGCGGAGCAGAAGAAGCAGCATGTGCGCGCCCTGGCGCTTCGCGCGTGGCGGTCCATGAACAAGGTATACCGGATCAGCAGCGCAGTCTTTGCGGCCATCTCGAAGATCTTCAACATCCTGATCGACGGCATTGTATTTCTCGCCGGTCTTCCTGCAAGGGCTGCGGAAATGATCGGTCACATCGCGGAGAAGATCGCAGATATCATCGGAAAGGCGGTCAGGTGGGAGACGTTCCTTACAGACCCGCGTGTGACGGGTGCTGTGGCGCGGCTCCTTGGAGACGTAAAGAAGGCGCTCGGGCATCTTCTCCCGAAGGATATGTCCGGAGAGGTTGCGTTTGGCTTCAGCGACCCGGGGACAACCGGTGAGGTGCTCGCGGCAGTCTCCGCGTTCTATCCGAAGTATGGCGGAAGGGTGCGGATCAATCCGGATTTCGGCGGCGAGACGAAGCTTGTGTTTGATCTGTCGATGCGGGGAAGGGTTTATCTCTTTTATATTCTTTTCCTCGCCATCCATGTTATAATTGACAAAAATGTACGGTATGCCTTTTCGTGGCTGAAGCAGGAGCTCGGCGGCAGCAAGGCGTCGGAAGATGACACGTAATAAGGAGGAGTCTCATGGCAGACAATAATTTTTCCAATACAGTGAACACTCTTTTTGAAGGCATGGAGGGCTTTCTTTCCTCCAAGACAGTTGTGGGAGAGCCTGTCACAGTGGGCGGCGCGACGATCATTCCTCTGATGGACGTCTCCTTCGGCGTCGGAGCCGGGGCCAACGAGGGTGATAAGAAAATGTCAAACGCGGGCGGCGGAATCGGAGGCAAGATGAGCCCGAATG
The DNA here is from genome assembly GCA_036453145.1 of Eubacteriales bacterium. Classification (GTDB taxonomy): domain Bacteria; phylum Bacillota; class Clostridia; order Lachnospirales; family Lachnospiraceae; genus Chordicoccus. The sequence goes on along the minus strand of JAZHVT010000004.1, from coordinate 38,860 downwards.
CAGTCCTTGTCATTGCAAACGGCACGACGAAGCTTGTGTCCGTCAAGAGCCAGGACGGCCTCTCAAAGATCATCGACATGATCCCGGATATGGTCAACAAGTTCACGTCGAAGAACAAGGAAGACGGCGAGGCTTAATTCTCCTGGTATTTCAAATAAAATGCTTGCAATATGGCGGTGTGTCTGATAGAATATCACTGTTGTGGCTGCTAAAGGCCAGATTTTGTTGCAAGGAGGTGTGAAACCGATGGCAGTTTGTGCAGTTTGTGGAAAAGGCGCTCATTTCGGTAACAACGTGAGCCATTCTCATAGAAGATCCAACAGGATGTGGAAGTCCAACATCAAGAAGGTCAAGATTGTGGTAAACGGAACTCCGAAGCACGCATATGTATGCACACAGTGCCTCAAGAGCGGAAAAGTGGACCGCGCCTGAGAATCTGTGCAGAGAACGTTATGACGATTGTAAGGTCTCGCTGTAAGCGGGACCTTTTTTCGTAGATACGGGGACTTATCTCATACTTCCCTCAAAGGGCTTTTCATTTTCCGGCGCAGAGGGTATAATATTTTAATAATTGTTCAGCGCCCCTCAGAAAGCTGATGAAATCCGGACGGAGAGCTTGCTCGCCGGACGGTTTCAGAGGATTTCTGAGGGGCGGACAAGCGGCGAAGCCGCTCTGTCCGCTCCATAACGAGGAACGCAAAGCGTTCCGAGTCTGGGGCGCTGAACAGTTGCAGATTTTAAGAGATTTCATATCGGAGGATCTGTTTATGAAGGGACGTATTAGTTCAGAATACGGCGAAATCCTCGTCGATTCCGATGTCATTGCCACGTATACAGGTTCTGTCGCCGTGAGCTGCTTCGGAATCGTCGGAATGGCGGCTTACAGCATGAAGGACGGCCTGGTGCATCTTCTTCGCAGGGACAGTCTGAAATACGGAATCAATGTCAGAATTGACAATAACAGAATTTCGCTCACCATCCATTGTATCGTCGCATATGGTGTCAGCATTCTGACCGTCTATGAGAACCTGTCGGATGCGGTCAGATATAAGGTGGAACAGTTTACGGGCTTAAGTGTAGACAGGGTCGATGTCGTCGTCGAGGGCATCCGTGTGATCGATGAATGAGGAGGTTATGATCGTGGGTGTTAATGCCATTGATGCACCGATGCTTCGCAGGATGTTTCTGACCGGTGCAAAGAATCTTGAACTGAAGAAGGACTATATCAACGAGCTCAACGTGTTCCCTGTTCCGGACGGCGATACCGGAACGAATATGACGCTGACGATTATGAGTGCGGCGGATGCAGTCAGCAAGCTGCCGGACGGCAGCATGGACGCGATCGCGAAGGCGATCTCAAGCGGCTCTCTTCGAGGCGCAAGAGGAAACTCCGGTGTCATTCTGTCACAGCTGTTCCGCGGCTTTACGAAGCAGATCAGGGACTGCGAGAAGCTTGACGCAAGGGTGATCGCTGCGGCCAGCCAGCGCGCTGTGGAGACAGCGTACAAGGCAGTGATGAAGCCGAAGGAGGGCACAATTCTCACGGTTGCCAAGGGAATGGCGGCTGAGGCAAATCTTGCCTGTGAGGAGACGGAGGACCTGAAGGAATTCTTTGACCGCGTCGTGAAGGCGGGCGAGACATCTCTTGCGAGCACGCCGGAGCTTCTTCCTGTCCTCAAGGAGGCGGGCGTCGTTGATTCTGGCGGTTCCGGTCTCATGGCAGTCGTCGAAGGCGCTGTTGACGCATTTAACGGCAAGGAGCTCGATCTTTCATTTGAGAAGCCGGCGGCGGAGAAGGCACCTGAGACCGGCCACAAAGAGATCAGCACAGACAAGATTAAGTACGGATACTGCACGGAATTCATCATCAACCTCGAGAAGCCGTTCACACAGGATGACGAGAAGAAAATGAAGGACTTCCTGACATCGATCGGCGACAGTCTTGTTCTTGTTGCGGATGACCAGATGGTGAAGGTTCATGTCCACACGAACCACCCGGGCCTTGCATTTGAGAAGGCTCTCGAGTACGGAAGCCTTGACCGCATGAAGATCGACAACATGCGGATTGAGCATCAGGAGAAGCTGTTCAAGGAGGCGGAGAAGAACGGTGCTGCCGCTGAAAGCAAGCCTGCGAAGAAGGAACCGAAGAAGAAGGTCGGCTTCATCTCAGTCACGATCGGCGACGGCCTGTCAGAAATCTTCCGCGGACTCGGCGTCGACTACCTCATCGAGGGCGGCCAGACCATGAATCCGAGCACGGACGATATGCTGAATGCGATCGCGAGCGTGAACGCTGAGAATGTCTTCATTTTCCCGAACAACAAGAATGTTATCCTGGCCGCAAACCAGGCACAGGACCTCGTGAAGGACTGCAAGGTCTATGTTGTTCCGACGAAGACAATTCCGCAGGGCATCACGGCGATGATCAACTATGTGCCGGAGCGGAGCGCGGATGAGAACTTCGAGACGATGAAGAAAGAGATCGGCGGCGTGAAGACGGGCGAGGTCACGTATGCAGTCCGCGACACGAAGATCGACGGCAAGGTCATTCATTCCGGGGATATCATGGGAATCGGCGACGAGGGCATTATGTCTGTCGGGACTGATATCAAGGAGGTTGTGCTGGATATGCTCAGCCGGATGATCGATGATGACACGGAGCTTGTCAGTATCTATAACGGCGCAGACTTCTCCAATGAGGATACGGAGGACCTGACGCAGAAGATCTCTGAGAAATATCCGACAGTCGATGTGGAGAATAATTACGGCGGCCAGCCGATTTACTACTGTATTCTGTCTGTCGAATAAGACCTGGTCCGGAGCCTCCCGCAGGCCGTCATGAGCGGTCCGGATGGGAGGAACGGAGCAGAAAAAGCGTGCGTGAAAGGAGGAACCTGCAACAGGGTTCCTCCTTTCGTGATGAAGGGCAGACACTGCTGGATTCAGCCGAAAGGATATATGCTGCATGAGACTTCAGGAGCTGAAGGGAATCGGACCAAAGACGGAGAAGCTGTTTCAGAAGGTCGGCGTCAGGTCGGCCGAGGACCTGATCCGTTATTATCCGGTCAACTATGACGAATATCTTCCGCCGGTCTCCATACGGGAGGCTGTCCCCGGAGGGAAAATGGCGGTTCGCGGGACCATTGTGTCGGGTCTTGCCATGCGCCGCACGGAGCGCGTCACGGTTCTCACGACAGAGATCGCGGACCAGACAGGAAGGATGAAGCTTGTGTTCTTTAATGCGCCGTATCTTACGGGCACGCTGAAGAGGGGCAGCACGTATATTTTCCGGGGAAATGTGACGAGACGCGGAAGCGTCCTTGAGATGGAGCATCCGGACATTATCGGGCAGGGCCGATATGAGGAGCTGCAGAATACGCTTGTCCCGGTGTACGGTCTCACGAAGGGACTCACGGGAAAGACAGTCGCGAAGGCTGTCCGGGAGGCCTTCGCCGCGCTCGCGGGAGACGGACAGAGACCGCGCTTTCTGATGGAATATCTGCCGGACAGTCTCGTTCATCTGCATGGACTTATGGATGAGGAGGCTGCCGTAACAGCTGTTCATTTTCCGAAGAGCAGAGAGGAGCTCGGGAGAGCGCGGGACCGGCTTGTCTTCGATGAGTTCTTTCTCTTTGTGCTTGCGATGCGTCATCTCAGAATGCTCGAGAGCGATGCGGAAAATGCATTTCCGATGAAGAAGACGTGGGCCGCTGAGGACGTGATCGAGCATCTGCCATACCGGCTGACAGGCGCGCAGATGCGGGTCTGGCGCGAGATTGAGCGGGACCTTGCAGGCGAGAGGCTGATGTCGCGGCTCCTGCAGGGCGACGTCGGGTCTGGAAAGACGGTCATCGCATTTCTCGCCATGGTCATGGCGGCGGACAACGGCTATCAGAGTGCCCTCATGGCACCGACCGATGTGCTCGCGCGCCAGCACTACGAGAAGCTCTGCCGCCTGAAGGAGAGCTGCGGCATCGGCTGCATCCGTCCGGTCCTTCTGACCGGCTCTGTCACGGCTGCAGAGAGACGGGAGGCGCTTGCGTCAATCCGCTCGGGTGAGGCAAATGCCATCATCGGCACGCACGCGCTCATCCAGAGCAGTGTCGCATACCAGTCCCTTGCGCTCGTCATCACGGATGAGCAGCACCGGTTCGGCGTCCGGCAGAGAAAGCTGTTTGGCGAGAAGGCGGAGCAGCAGGAGGGCGCGGCGAAAGGAATCCCGAATGCCATGGTCATGTCGGCAACTCCGATTCCGCGGACGCTCGGCGTGATTATCTACGGGGACCTTGATGTCTCCGTGATCGATGAACGTCCGGCCAGGCGTCTTCCGATTAAAAATGCGGTTATCGATGAGTCATACCGCGAGGCCGCGTGGCGCTTTATTGACCGCGAGGTAAAGGCGGGGCGTCAGGCCTATGTCATCTGCCCGATGATTGAGCCGGCCGAGGGCATGAACGTCGCCAGTGTGACGGAGGAGATCAGGACCATCCGGAAACGGTTCCCGGACATTCCGGCAGCTGTCTTAAACGGCCGCATGAAGCCGGAGGAAAAGAACAGGGTCATGCAGGATTTCCTTGAGAGACGCGTCATGATTCTCGTCTCGACGACTGTTGTCGAGGTCGGCGTCGATGTGCCGAACGCGACGGTCATGCTGATTGAAAATGCAGAGCGCTTCGGGCTCGCAACGCTCCATCAGCTGCGCGGGCGCGTCGGACGCGGCGAATTTCAGTCGTACTGCATTTTCATGGCGGGCATGCAGACAGATGCGATCAGAGAGAGGCTGGATATTCTGAAGTCCTCAGACGACGGCTTTGAGATTGCGGAGAAGGACTTTGAGCTGAGGGGCCCCGGCGATCTGCTCGGGATCAGGCAGAGCGGCGATGCGCTCTTTAAGATCGCGGATGTAAACAGAGACCGCGGCATGCTGAAGCTGGCCGGTGAGACGGCAGCGGCGCTTATGGCGGATGACCCCGAGCTGATCCATGAGGAGAACCGGCCGCTCCGCGAAAGGATGGATGCCTATATGGCGGAGAATGAGCGGAACATCGTTCTATGAGGGATGCTGGTTTATACATAAAAAGCTCTAAATTTGAAACACGTGGAAACGAAATTTTTGTGCAATATGATGATTGATTATGGTACAATGAAGCTGACCATATATAAAGGGCAGTCTGAAACCGAAGACAATTGGCAGCGGAGCCGCGCCACGGCAGGGCTCCGCGCCGGCATATAAGGAGAGCGAGGCACACATGAATATCGGAATAATAGCTCACAGCAGCAAACGCACACTCATTGAAGACTTCTGCATCGCTTACAAGGGCATCCTCTCAAGGCATGATATTTACGCGACAGGTACGACCGGACGCAGAATTGAGGAGGTCACAAACCTTCACGTTCATAAGTTTCTGCCCGCTTCTCTCGGCGGAGACAAGCAGTTCACGGAGATGATTGAGCGGGGAGCTATGGACATGGTCATATTTTTCTACAATCCGAATATGATCGATCCGAAGGATCCTGATCTCAAGACGATCGTGACGGCCTGCGACAGAAATACCATCCCGGTTGCGACAAATATCGCGACGGCGGAGATGCTCGTTCTCGGCCTCGGTCGCGGCGACCTCGACTGGAGGATCGGCTTGAGAACGAGTGACACGATCTGATGAGAGGAGAGGTTCATTTATGAGAGTCATCGCAGGAGTTGCGAGATCCATGCCGCTTCGCACGGTGAAGGGAATGGACGTGCGTCCGACGACGGACCGCACAAAGGAGACACTGTTTAATATTATCCAGATGCGGATATCGGGCTGCCGGTTTCTCGATCTTTATGCGGGCTCCGGCTCGATCGGCATAGAGGCGCTGAGCCGCGGCGCCGACGAGTGCGTCTTTGTCGAGAAGGCGAGAGCATCCCAGGAGCTGGTGAGGGAGAATCTCACATTCACGAAGCTCATAGACAGGGCGGAGATCCTGAAGGGAGATGTTCAGCAGGTCCTTCCGCGGCTCGAGGGAAGACGGCAGTTCGACATCATTTTCATGGATCCGCCGTTTAATCACGAGCTGGAGAAGGAGACGCTGACCTATCTCTCCGGAAGTCAGCTCCTTGCAGATAGCGGCATCATCATCGTGGAGGCTGATCCGCAGACGGATTTCTCATATGTCCCGGAGCTCGGTTTCCGGGTTATCAAGCAGAAGATTTACGGGAAGAGCTCGCATCTCTTCCTTGAACGGCAGGAAGGAATGGAGAAATAAGGCGTGAAGAGAGCGGTATACCCGGGTACATTCGACCCGGTCACAAACGGACATCTGGACATTATCAGGCGGGCTGCGAAGTTATTCGACGAGGTCGTCGTCGGTGTTTTGCGCAATTCAGCAAAAACTCCGTTGTTTTCTACCGACGAACGTGTTAATATGTTGAGAGAAGTCACCAGGGATATCCCAAATGTGCGGATTCAGGCATTTGACGGGCTGTCCGTTGACTTCGTCAGAGCGTGCGATGCACAGGTTATTATCCGCGGTCTGCGCGCAATCACCGATTTTGAGTACGAGCTTCAGATGGCTCAGACAAACCGGATTCTTGCGCCGGACATCGACACGATGTTTCTGATCGCGGGCCTGAAATTCACGTACTTAAGCTCCACGACCGTAAAGGAAGTGGCGACATTCGGTGAGGATGTTTCAAGATTTGTACCTGCCTGTGTCGGCGAAAAAATTCGCGAGAAGTATGCCGGGAAATACAGGCAGTAAATTCATTTGCAAGAGGAGATTGAGAGAATCATGGCCAGCAGAATCGAGCAGATTATCGAAGAAATAGAGGAGTATGTTGACAGCTGCAAATTCCAGCCGCTGTCGACGACAAAGATTGTTGTCAACAAAGAGGAACTCGAAGAGCTGCTGAGAGAGCTCAGACTGAAGACGCCGGATGAGATCAAGCGGTATCAGAAGATCATCTCCAACAAGGATGCGATCCTCGCGGACGCACAGGCCAAGGCGGACGGAATTATCGCAAACGCGGAGGCAAAGGCGAAGGAGCTCGTCAGCCAGCATGAGGTTATGCAGCAGGCTTACGCGCAGGCAAACGATACCGTCAACAAGGCGAATCAGCAGGCGCAGGGAATTCTGGATTCGGCGACACAGGACGCAAACAACATCCGGTATTCGGCACTGACATACACGGATGACATGCTCGCGAACCTTGGAAATATCCTCGGATCGGCGATCGATGACACAGGCTCGAGATTTAATGCGATGATGCAGTCGCTGCAGAGCGCATATAATACCGTCAAGCAGAACAGACAGGAGCTGCAGCCGCAGGCGCAGCAGAGCAATCCTGTACCGGAGCCTGCCGATCAGAAGGAGACGGCACCTGAGGAAAACACAATTTCCGATGATGACTACGACGATGATTTTGATGCAGATGACGCCGACGACGATGACGATATCTGATTTTTATAACGTGGATTCGGAAAGGGATGCTTGTCTGGCGTCCCTTTTCTTCATTTCTGCATACTTTTGAAACATAAAAGATGTTGCCTGGTGCGTACCTGTATGTCGTCAGGCTTCGTTTATACCACTCTTAGAAGGAGGAACAGCTATGGGAGTACTTGAAGGACTTGAGCCGGCCCGGGTATTTGACTTTTTTGAACAGATTTCCAATATTCCGAGAGGATCCGGCAACACGGCGGCTATGCTTGACTATCTGAAGAGCTTCGCGAAGGAGCGGAAGCTGGAGAGCAAGGCCGACGAGGCGGGCAACATTGTCATCTATGCGAAGGGCACACCGGGATATGAGAAATCCTCCCCGGTCATTCTGCAGGGCCATATGGATATGGTCTGCGCAAAGACTCCGGATTCCCAGCATGACTTCACAAAGGACGGTCTTGATCTCACGGTAGATGGCGACTGGCTCTATGCGGAGGGAACATCCCTCGGCGGGGATGACGGCGCGGCTGTCGCCATGATGCTCGCAGTGCTCGATGACAATTCGATTCCGCACCCGCCGCTTGAGTGCGTGTTTACGACAGATGAGGAGATCGGACTGATCGGCGCGGAGAAATTCGACTGCAGCGTCCTCAAGGGTCGGACAATGATCAACCTTGATTCCGAGGAAGAGGGCGTGTTCACATGCGGCTGTGCGGGAGGCGCAAGGGTTGACACGATTCTTTCAATCGAGAAGAACAAGCTGAAGGGTCTGCCGATTCTGATCACGATCGCCGGCTTAAAAGGAGGTCACTCCGGAAGCATGATCGGTGAGTGCCGCGCAAATGCGGACAAGCTCATGGGCCGTCTTCTGAACGGTCTGCTCGACATCGCGGCCTATTCGCTTGAGAGCGTATCGGGCGGTGACAAGGACAATGCGATTCCGTACAGTGCCAAGGCACATCTCGTTGCCGATGAGGAGGATTACCCGCTGATCGAGAAGTACGCGGAGAAGTTCCAGAGGGACGCGCGCGCGGAGTATGCCGGAATCGACGACGACATTACAGTCACGGTTGAGAAGGGTGTCGTTCACCGCATGGATGTCCTGACGCCGGACAGCCAGGACCGTGTGATCCGCTATCTCATGTTCGCGCCGCAGGGCGTCCGCATGATGAGCGGCACCGTGAAGGGACTGATAGAGACGTCCTCAAACCTTGGTATCGTCCGGACGGGCGACAAGGAATTCGCGGCGACAGAGTCCGTGAGAAGCTCCGTCGGCGCGTCGAAGCGTGCACTGATTGCCGAGATTCGTGCCCTCAGTGAGATGCTCGGCGGAAGCATCCGTGTGTCCGGTGAGTATCCGGCATGGGAGTTCCGTCCGGAGTCACGCCTCCGCGACCTCATGGTCAAGAAGTACAGAGAGGTGAGCGGCAAGGAGCCGGTCATCAATATCATTCACGCGGGACTTGAGTGCGGACTGTTCGCAAGCAGAATCCGCGGACTTGATGCCGTATCGATCGGACCGGACATGAAGGATATCCACACATCCGGCGAGAAGCTCTCCATCAGCTCGACGGAGCGCACATTCGAGCTTCTGAAGGCTGTGCTTGAGGCCCTGAAATAAACAATGGAAATACAGATGTGGAAAGAGCTGCTCGATCCGTACGAGCAGGCGGTCTCGGAGCTTCTCGTGAAATTCCGGAACCTGAAGGAGGAGCACAGGAAGAAAAACCTGTACTCCCCGATCGAGAGTGTCTGCGGACGCGTGAAGTCCGTCGCGTCGATTCTCGACAAAATGCAGCGCAAGAACATTTCCTTCGAGGATATGGAGGAGGAAGTGGAGGACATCGCCGGCGTGCGGATCATCTGTCAGTTCGTGGAAGACATTGAGACGGTCGCGAATCTCATTTACAAGCGGACAGATATGGAGGTCCGCAGCAAGAAGGACTATCTCACGAACAAGAAGGCGAGCGGCTACCGGAGCTTTCATCTGATCGTATGGTATACGGTTCAGACGGTTTCGGGGCCGAAGCGCCTGCAGGTCGAGATTCAGATCCGTACGATGGCGATGAATTTCTGGGCGACGACGGAGCATTCCCTGCAGTACAAGTACAGGGGACAGATCCCGGAGCATGTCGCGGAGAGACTTGCGGCATCCGCCGACGCGATTGTCGCACTCGACGAGGGCATGTCGACCGTGCGCGATGAGATTATGGACGCGCAGCGCTTCCGGCAGACGGAGGTCGAGCTCGTGCAGAGCATACTGACGAGCATCGAGAACCTCTATCGGGTTGAGAGCGAGCGTGAGATACGGAAAATTCAGGACGAATTTTACCGCGTCTACTCGATGCACAATATTGATGAACTGGACAGATTCGCCAAGCAGCTCGATATCCTGGCGGAGGGCGCGGGAGCACAGTCCGTGGAGTCCTCTATCCGGAGCTGATGGCCGGAGCTGCCATGAGAGAGGTTTTTGAATGAAGCTTCCGTCGGCATTTGAAGCAGAAATGAAACAGTTACTTGGTGAGGACTATCCGCTCTATGCGGATAGCCTCACGCATTGTCCCGCCCGCGGTCTTCGCGTCAATGAAATGAAGATCTCCGTGGCGGGATTTCTTGCGCTCAGAAGAAAATACGGTCTCCCCGATCCGGAGCCGGTTCCGTGGGTCCACGACGGGTTCTATGTGCCGGAGGACGAGGATGCCGCGGGAAGCCCGCTCTACTTCGCCGGTCTCTATTACCTGCAGGATCCGTCCGCGATGACGCCGGCTGAAAACCTGCCGGTCCGGGCCGGAGACAGAATTCTTGACCTCTGCGCGGCCCCCGGAGGAAAGGCGACGGAGCTTCTCGCAAGGCTTGAGAAGGCGGAGCGCGAAAGCGATGGGAGGAGAGGCGGCATTCTCTACGCGAATGATATCTCCGCGAGCCGCGCGAAGGCACTCAGAAAAAATATTGAGCGCATGGGCGGAACGCGCGTGTTCGTCACAGCAGAGACGCCGGAGAGACTGGCTCTTCATTTTCCGGGGTATTTTGACAAGATCCTCATTGACGCGCCGTGCTCCGGAGAGGGCATGTTCCGGACGCAGCCGGCGATGATGAAGCACTGGGAGGAAGAGGGGCCGGCGTATTACGCTGCCATTCAGGAGACGATTCTCGAGCAGGCATACTCAATGCTCGCGCCCGGAGGGATGATTCTCTATTCGACATGTACGTACTCTGTCATGGAGGACGAGGCCATGGTCGAGCGGATGCTTATGCGTCATGCGGACCTTGCGGCGGAGTCACTCCGGGAATACAGCGGCTTTTCCCATATCAGCGCGGGAAAGCTCCTCGACTGCCTCGGAGAAGAGCTTGCGGAGGAATACGGCCTTACGGAGAAGGTCCTTATGGAGCGGTACGGGTCGCTGGAACATGAGCTTCCGTATGTGAGGCTCTATCCGCACCGCGTGCGCGGCGAGGGACAGTTCGCCGCGCTGATCCGGAAGCGGAGCGAGGAGGAAGACGCGTCGGAGCCGCAGAGCAGAGGAGATGCGCCGGATGTGCAGGCCGCCGGGACATTTTCAGAGACACCGGAAAATCCTGACGCCGTGAAACACGCAGAGAATCTGTCCGATCCCTGCGCAGCTTTTCATGAATATACGAGCGGCGGCGAGGTCCATCTTCTGCCGGCCGGCTACAGGCCATCGCCCGGACTTCATTACCTCCTGACAGGCGTTCACAAGGGAACGAAGAAGGACGAAGGCTTCCTGCCGTCGCAGAGCTATGCGATGACGAGGAGCGCCGCCTCCTGGCCTGATGTCATCGATATGGCGGCGGACGACATCCGCGCCATGAAATACCTGCGCGGCGAGACACTGCTCCTCACGGAGAAGGAAATGAAGGCCGCTCCCGCAAAGGACACCGGAAGGAAAAAGAGGAAGACAGGTGCCGCCGGCAGAGCGGGAAGGCCGGACAAGAAGACCGACAGAACAAAACAGGAGATGACCCTGGTTACGGTCGACGGGTACCCGCTCGGCTTCGGGAAGCGGAACGGGCCGCGCCTTAAGAACGGGCTCGCGCCTGGATGGAGGAAGCTTTGAAGAGAGATATCAGTACATATTCAGCTGCCATATTCGATATGGACGGGACGCTCGTCGACTCGATGTCGATGTGGAGCGACATCGACCGGGAATATCTTGAGAAATACGGAATTCCGATGCCGCCGGACCTCCAGAAGGCCATCGACCCGCTGACCTGGGAGGAGTGTGAGCTCTACTTCCGGGACGTGCTTGGGATTCATAAGGAGCCCGCGGAGATCGGCCGCGAGTGGCTTGACATGGCCATGCAGAAGTACGAGCACGAGGTGGCCCTAAAGCCCGGAGTGAAGGAAATCCTCGCGTATCTCAAAAGAAACGGGACAGCCATCGGCGTGGCCTCATCAAGCAGCCGCGCGATGATCGAGGGAGCTCTCGGCGCGCATGACATTCTGCGGTATTTCGACACAATCGTCTCGTGCGATGAGGCCGGTGCGGGAAAGCCGGATCCGGCGTGTTATCTTGCGGCCGCAGAAAAGCTCGGGAAGAAGCCGGCAAGCTGCGTCGTCTTCGAGGATCTGCCGAACGGAATCCGCGCGGGCCTTCGCGCGGGCATGACTGTCATCGCTGTCGACGATGCGTACTCGCGCCCCATGGAGGAAGAAAAGCGGACGCTCGCCGCCGGATTTATCCGCGATTTCCGCGAGCTCATTCCGGAGTGATGCAAGGTTACTGTTCACACACGATCAGACCTTGGAGAGCGGTCAGCGATATCAGGAGCGGTGAGGGCGTTATACGGAGGAGTCCGAAGATCACCCTGAGCTGCTGTGTCAGCAGCGAAGGGAAGCTGAGGAGGACGGAGTCTGCCCGATACCGCCCTGATATTCGCGACCGCATACAATTCCGGAAGCGTGTGAACAGTAACGATGCAAAACCTGCACAAAAAGAGATAATGCATTTTGTGTAGTAATATGATAAAATTGGCGTCTATAGGAGAATGCAAATGAGTAAGGTAAAAAAAGGTCAGTATGGCTACTTTGACGGGCAGAAGAAGAGCAAATTCCTGACGTCAGTCATCTGCCTGGCGATTCCTGTCTTTATTATCTATTCAAGCCAGGCATACTTCGGAACCAGGAAAAATATTTTTACAGTCGTCGGTATGATCGGTCTTGTTCCGTTCGCGATGTCTCTTGTGAGCACCATCATGTTCGCTATGCGGAAATCGATCCCTGCGTCGGAGCACGACGCGATCGTGCCGCACGAGGGAAATCTCACGGTCGGCTACGAGCTCTACATGACGGACGAGAAGAAGAATTCACTCGTGGACTGCGTCTGCATCTGCGGCAACGAGGTCGTCTGTCTCGTCACTGATCCGAAGACCGATCAGAAATTCCTGAAGGAACACATCATAAAGCATCTGAAGATTGACAAATTCTATTGCAATGTCCATATTCTCGGTGATCTGAAGCACTTCACGGAGCGCATGGATGAAATGAATGCGCACGCGGACAGTCTCCGGAAGGGGCTGCGGTTTTCGCCGGATGAGCGGTACCCGGGATTCGGGCGCGAGGACATGATTCTTCACACGCTGTGCACGATTTCCTTATAATGCACCCAATGGAAACCTGACGAAATCCGGACGGTTTCAGAAGCGTTCCGGGTATGGGTGCTGAATCATTAACACGGATGCGCATCGCACGGAGGCACTTACCATGCGTGAACTGACAATCAGGGACAATGAGGCGGACCAGAGATTTGATAAATTTCTCCGGAAATATCTTCCGGGTGCTACCGCGAGCTTCATTTACAAGATGCTCCGGAAGAAGAATATCGTTCTGAACGACAAGAAGGCTTCGGGAAATGAACGGCTCGCTGTCGGGGACAAGGTCAGACTCTTTTTCTCGGACGCCACGCTCGAAAAGCTCTGCAAAGAGAGCAGGCCTGAGGATAAGGATACGGACAAGGATGCGCTCCATCGCGGCGCGGACGAGATCCGGAAAAACCTGGTCTATGAGGACGAGGACCTGCTTGTCTTCTGCAAGCCGGCGGGCATGCTCTCGCAGAGGACGAATACGGCTGAAAATTCGGCGGCCGAGTACCTGCTTCAGTATCTCATGGAGGAGGGAGCACTTGATGCGGAGGATCTCCGCGCGTTCCGTCCGTCGCCTGCAAACCGCCTTGACCGCAACACGAGCGGCGTGCTCCTCTGCGGGAAGTCGCTCGCGGGACTTCAGTTCCTCTCCGAGCGGATCCGGAAGCGCGATATCCGGAAGGAGTATCTGGCAATCGTGCGCGGCAGATTTGCCGGGCCGTACCGGGGCGAGGTCTTTTTCACGAAGGATGAGGTCAGAAACCGTGTGGAGCTCTATCCGGAGATGGCGGAGGGCCGCGGACGAATGGAGACGGCCGTGAGGCCGGTTGGCTTCGGCAAGGGGGCCTCCCTCGTTGAGGTGGAGCTCATTACCGGGAAGCCGCACCAGATCCGCGCGCATCTCGCGTATCTCAGGTACCCCGTGGCGGGCGACAGCAAGTACGGCGACCGGAACTTCAACGGGCGCCTCGATGCGGGGACAGGAATCCGGAGACAGATGCTCCACGCATGCCGGGTTACATTTCCGAAAATGAAGGGCCGGTTCGAGTATCTTGGCGGAAAGTCCTTCGAGGCACCTGCCCCGGATGACATGAGGCGGGCTCTTCAGTTTTATCAGATTGAGACGGAGCGCGCCTGATTTTGCGTGAACCGGAGGTTAGCATATATGGATAAGCATGAAAGAGAAAGAAGAAGACGCGAGGACGATGACCTGCGCCTTGAGGAGGAAGAGGAGCGCTTAAGGAAAGGGCAGACGTCTGTCGGCCGTGAGATCCTGAGCTACATCATCATGATCGGTGTCGTCGTCGCGATCGTTCTGGTCGTCAATCAGTTTCTTCTGATCAACGCGAGGATCCCGTCCGGGTCCATGGAGAATACGATCATGGTCAATGACCGCGTATTCGGAAGCCGTCTCGCCTACAAAAATACAGACCCGCAGCGGTATGATATTATCATTTTCAAGTACCCGGACGACGAGAGCACGTACTTCATCAAGCGCATCATCGGTCTCCCGGGTGAGACCGTGACGATTAAGGACGGAAAGGTCTATATCGATGCGTCGACGAAGCCGCTCGACGACAGCTTCTGCCCGGAGACGCCGACCGGCGATTTCGGGCCGTATAAGGTGCCGGCGGGCCACTACTTTGTGATGGGCGACAACCGGAACAACAGCAATGATTCCCGGTACTGGACGCATCCGTACGTGTCGAGGGATGAGATTCTCGGCAAGGCGGAGATCCGCTACTGGCCGCTCACAAAGTTCGGAAAGATCGACGCAAAAACCTACGGCGAGGACGACGAGATCATCCACTATGACAGCACGTCGGATGCCTCCGGCACCACAGCCTCTGCGGAGGCGGGGTGAGCGATGGCAACCTGGAATTCAAGAGGACTCCGCGGGTCGACACTTGAGGACCTCATCAACCAGACGATCCTCCGCTACCGGACCGATCATCTGGCCCTGATCCAGAAGGTGCCGACGCCGATCACGCCGATCACAATCGACAAGGCGACGCGGCACATCACGCTCGCCTACTTCGGCGAGAAGAGCACGGTCGACTACCTCGGCGCCGTGCAGGGAATCCCCGTGTGCTTTGATGCGAAGGAGTGCGCGGAGGACACATTTCCGCTCGCCAACATCCATCCGCATCAGGTCCGCTTCATGACGGACTTCGAGAGGCAGAAGGGCATCTCATTTCTCCTCATCTGCTTTACGTCGCGGCAGGAGTTTTATTACATGCCGTATGCGGAGATGATGGAGTTCTGGGACAGAATGGAGCGCGGAGGAAGGAAGAGCTTTCTCATCAGCGAGCTCGATCCGGCGTTTTTCCTCGATGAGGGGAGAGACGGCACGATACCGATACTAGAGGGCATACAGAGAGACCTTGACAGACGGGATGAGACAGCCCCGGACACAGACTGAACGGGTCCGTATGGCCGGAATGAATCAGCCGGCAGCGCATGGCAGGAAAGGAGACGCATGAAAAATCTGATTATCCATACACCGGAGGGCTTCCGCGATATCTACGGAAAGGAAATGAAGCGCAAGCGGGCGCTTATGCGCGGCTTCGAGGATGTCTTTGACAGCTACGGCTACGAGCCGATCGAGACGCCGACTGTCGAGTATTTCGACGTGTTCTCCAATGAGGTCGGAACGACGCCGTCGAACGAGCTCTACAAGTTCTTTGACCGCGACGGCAACACGATGGTCCTCCGCCCGGACTTCACGCCGTCCGTCTGCCGCGCCGTGGCCATGCATTTTCCGGCGGACGGCATGCCGTACCGGCTCTCGTACGAGGGCAGTACATTTGTCAACTCGCAGGAGTACCAGCTGAACTTAAAGCAGGCGACGCAGGCCGGCGTCGAGCTCATCGGAGACGGGAGCGCAAAGGCGGACGCGGAGATCCTCATGCTGACATGCGATCTTTTGAAGAAGGCCGGCATCCGGGAATTCCAGGTGTCCGTCGGCGAGGTCGACTTCTTCAAGTCCCTCGCGGCCGAGTCCGGTCTCGATGAGGAGACGGTTGAGCAGGTCCGCAGCATGATCTCGAACAAGAACTTCTTCGGCGTGAGCGAGCGGCTCGGGTCCGCGGACATCAATCCGGTGATCCGCCGTGCATTTTCCGAGCTCCCGAAAATGTTCGGCGGCGCAGAGGTCCTCGACGAGGCGGAGACATTTGCCGTCACGGAGAAGTCACGCGCCGCGATTGCGCGCCTCCGCGAGATCTGGAGCTACATCGAGGGCACGGACAACGCGAAGTACATCTCATGGGATTTCGGCCTGCTCAGCAAATATCACTACTATACGGGCATTATTTTCTCCGCGTTCACATACGGGACCGGAGAGCCGGTCGCAAAGGGCGGCCGCTACGACAAGATGCTCGCGCACTTCGGCGAGGACGCTCCGGCTGTCGGTGTCGGCCTGTACGTCGATCAGCTGATGATGGCGACAAGACGCGACTGATGCCGCGGCAGCACATAAGAAGGAGAATGCACTCATGAGATATCTCACAATCGCACTTACGAAGGGAAGACTCGCGAAGAAGACTCTGGACCTGTTCCGGAAGGTCGGCATTGCGGCGGACGGCGCGGATGACAAGGACACAAGGAAGCTCATTTTCACAAATGAGGAGCTCGGTGTCCGCTTCTTCCTTGCCAAGGGACCGGATGTCCCGACCTATGTCGCGTACGGCGCCGCTGACATCGGCATCGTCGGAAGAGACACAATCCTCGAGGAGGGACGGCAGATCTACGAGGTTCTCGACCTCGGCTACGGCAAGTGCCGGATGTGCATCTGCGGCCCCGAGTCGGCGAGAGAAAAATTAAACTCCGGCGAGCAGATCCGCGTCGCGACAAAATATCCGAACATCGCGAAGGATTATTTCCTGAACCGCCGCCACCAGACCGTTGAAATCATCAAGCTGAACGGCTCGATCGAGCTCGCGCCGATCGTCGGGCTCTCCGAGGTCATCTGCGATATCGTGGAGACAGGGACGACGCTCCGCGAGAACGGCCTCACGGTGCTCGAGGAGGTCTGCCCGCTCTCCGCGCGAGTTGTCGTAAACCAGGTCAGCATGAAGATGGAAAATGAACGGATCACATCGCTCATCACGTCGCTCAGAGACGCGCTTGATGACAAGGCCTGAGCGGGTCTGATTCGTCAGCTATAGAGGAGGATCATTATGAAGATTGACAGACTGACAAAGGAGACATTCGGGTCTATTCAGGACTCACTTCTGAAGCGGAGCGCGAACAGCTATCCGAAGCAGGAGGCGGCTGTCGCGGACATTCTTGACAATGTAAAGAAAAACGGCGACAAGGCTGTCTTCGAGTACGAGAAAATGTTCGATCACTGCGAGCTTTCGGCCGACAACATCCGCGTGACACCGGAGGAAGAGGAAGAGGCGTACAAGCTCGTTGATCCTGATCTTGTCGGCGTCATCCGGAGAGCGATCGCAAGAATCCGCGCGTTCCATGAGCACGAGAGACAGGAGAGCTGGTTCATGACGGAGAAGGACGGCATGGTCCTCGGCCAGCGCGTCACGCCGCTTCACCGGGCAGGCGTCTATGTCCCGGGCGGCAAGGCGGCATATCCGTCCTCTGTTCTCATGAATGTCATTCCGGCGAAGGTCGCAGGCGTCGATGAGATCGTCATGTGCACGCCGCCGGGCGCTGACGGAAAGGTCTACCCGACGACGCTTGTCGCCGCGAAGGAAGCCGGCGTCGATACGATCTTCAAGGTCGGCGGCGCGCAGGCGATTGCCGCAATGGCCTACGGCACGGAGTCAATCCGCAAGGTCGACAAGATCACAGGCCCGGGCAACATCTATGTCGCGCTCGCAAAGCGCGCGGTCTACGGCCACGTCTCCATCGATTCCGTCGCAGGCCCGTCTGAGGTCACGGTCCTTGCCGATGACACGGCGGACGCACACTGCATCGCGGCTGATCTTCTGAGCCAGGCGGAGCACGATGAGCTCGCATGCGCGATCCTCGTCACGACATCAAAGAAGCTGGCGGAGGACGTAAACCGCGAGATCGACGGCTATCTGACGTTCCTCTCAAGAGCGGACATCATCCGGAAGTCGCTCGACAACTTCGGCCACATCCTTCTCGTCGATGATCTCGATGAGGGTGTTGCGGCTGTCAACGAGATCGCGCCGGAGCACCTTGAGATTGAGACGCGTGAGCCGTTCCTCGTGATGACGAAGGTGAGAAATGCGGGCGCGATGTTCATCGGTCCGAATTCGTCCGAGCCGCTCGGCGATTATTTCGCGGGCCCGAACCATGTCCTTCCGACGAACGGAACGGCGAAGTTCTTCTCCGCGCTCTCTGTCGACGACTTTGTCAAGAAGTCCTCGATCATCTACAGCTCGCGGGAGGCGCTCGAGAACATGCACAGCGATATCATCCGCTTCGCGAAGGCAGAGAAGCTCACGGCGCATGCGAATGCAATTCAGGTGCGCTTCGGCGAAGAGGAAGGAAACAAAAGACCGGAATAACAGTGAGGCCGGGAAGACACGGCCGGAGCATGAGACGGAAGAGAGAGGAGAACAAACCAGATGGAAAGAAAGGCTGAGATCCGCCGCCGGACAGGCGAGACGGACATCGTAATGACACTGAATCTCGACGGGTCCGGTAAGGCGGACATCGATACGGGAATCGGATTTTTCGATCATATGCTCGACGCATTTGCGCGCCATGGGTTCTTCGATCTCTCTGTCCATGTGAAGGGAGACCTCGAGGTCGACGGCCACCACACGATTGAGGACACCGGCATCGTCCTCGGAGAGGCAATCCGGGAGGCCGTCGGCGACAAGAAGGGCATCCGCAGGTATGGGAATTTCCTCCTGCCGATGGACGAGACGCTCATCGCCTGCGCGCTCGATCTGTGCGGCCGCGCCTATTTCGCATCGGACGTCACATTCACGGTCGACAAAATCGGTCAGTTCGAGACGGAGATGGTGCGGGAGTTCTTCCTTGCCGTTGCGAGTAACTCCTTCATGAACCTGCATTTCGTGCAGATGCGGGGAGAGAACAACCATCATATCGCGGAAGCCTCATTCAAGGCATTTGCGAAGGCGCTCGATATGGCGACGTCCTATGACCCGAGGATCACGGATGTCCTCTCAACAAAGGGAACACTGTGAGCATAAGGAGGGAGCCGGCTATGTCTTTACAGAACGTACATGATCTCATTCCGTGCATTTATCTTCTCGGCGACAGGGCAGTCACAGGCTTCGGACAGAAAAACCTGTTCGGAGACGGCGATCCGGAGAAGCTTGCGTACGATTACAGTGTGAAGGGAGCGGACAGGCTCCTTGTCTTCGACTTTTCAGGCACGGTGGATGAGCACGACCGGGCCATGGAGGCGATGCGGGGCATCTGCCGCTCGTCACAGGTACCGGTCATCGGCGCCGGAAATATCCGCACCATGGAGGATATTGAGCAGCTCATTTACAGCGGCTGTGACAGCGTCGCGCTGAACTGTCAGGATGAGGATGAGCTCGGCCTCCTTGGCGCAGCGTCAGAGGAATTTGGCAAAAAGAGGCTTCTCGGCTGTGTGTCCGACTACAGCGAGTACAGCCCATACGCGGAGGAAATCGACCGCTGCGTATCGGGCCTTCTCGTCCTCGACGATGAGATCCGGCCATTTGCCGGGCGGACGGAGCTTCCGATCCTTCTGCACAGCAACAGCATCGGGGCGGACGGCATTGAGGCGATCTTCCGCGGCGGTCTCGTCACAGGCGTCTCGGGCGAATACATCAGCACGCTCGGGTTCCCGGAGGATTACATCAACGGGTTTTCGCGAAACAGCGCGGGCGATATCACATTCGGGACGAAGCGGCCGGACGGCCTCACGACGGAGCTCGATGACCTCAAGATGGAGCTCATGCGCCGCGGCATCCGCATGGACGTCCTCGAGAGCGCTGTTCCATGGAGCGAGTTCAAGAAGGACGACCGGGGACTTGTGACGTGCGTCGTCCAGGACTACCGGAATGATGAGGTGCTCATGGTCGCCTGGATGAATGAGGAGAGCTATAGGAAGACACTCGAGACAGGGAAAATGACCTACTGGTCCCGCTCGAGGCAGGAGCTCTGGACGAAGGGACTGACCTCGGGCCATATCTCCTATGTGCGGTCTCTTGATATCGACTGCGACAAGGACACGATCCTCGCGAAGGTCTCGCAGATCGGCGCCGCCTGTCACACAGGGCACAGGAGCTGCTTCTTCACGCCGCTCGCAAGAAAGACCGATATCGAGGGCAACCCGTACCGCGTCTTCGAAAAGACAATGAGCGCGATCGCGCAGAACGGACAGAAGCCGTCGACGGACACGCTGATACGCGAGCTCGGCGCCGAGCACACGGACATGGTGCTCGCGTCAAAGAACAAGGATGCAAGTGTCCTGAAGCGGGAAATTGCGGATTACATGATCTCGCTCATGAAGATCATGGACAAGCGCGATATCACGTGGGAGGACATCACGGATGAGATTTCCCGCCGGGATGAGAGCGCGGACAGCCGTGCGTGAAGGAAGGATAAGGAAAAGAGAGTATGAGAGAACCAGTCTTAAGTGACCGCATTCTCCTCAGCGTCGAGAAGCCGGCGCGCTATATTGGAAATGAGCTGAATTCCGTCCAGAAGGACAAGAACAAGGTCGACATCCGATTTGCCATGTGCTTTCCGGATGTCTACGAGATCGGTATGTCGCATCTCGGCATCCAGATCATCTATGAGCAGTTAAACAGACGCGCTGACACCTGGTGTGAGCGCGTCTATTCGCCGTGGCCGGACCTCGCGGATATCATGAAGAAGGAGCACATCCCGCTGTTTGCGCTCGAGTCGCAGGAGCCCGTCCGCGATTTTGACTGGCTCGGCATCACGCTGCAGTATGAGCTGTGCTACACGAATGTCCTGCAGGTTCTTGATCTTGCGGGCATCCCGTTTCTTGCCGCAGACAGACAGGACGGCTGTCCCATCGTCATGGGAGGCGGGCCGTGCACCTATAACCCGGAGCCGATCGCCCCGTTCTTTGATCTCTTCTACATCGGTGAGTCGGAGACGGTCATGGACGATCTCATGGACCTCTACAAGTCCATGAAACAAGACGGGTATACGAGAAATGAGTTCATCCACAGGGCAGCGGTGGAAATTCCCGGCATCTACGCGCCGAACCTCTATGAGGTAAGCTACGACGCAGACGGCTTTGTCGCGGAGCGAAAGCCCGTCTATGACGATCTTCCGGCGACCGTGAGCCGCCAGGTCTGCACGGACATGACGCATGCGGTCTACCCGGTGAAGCCGCTCGTCGGCTTCATCCGTCCGACGCAGGACCGCGTCGTGCTCGAGATCCAGAGAGGCTGCATCCGCGGCTGCCGGTTCTGTCAGGCGGGCATGATCTACCGGCCGCTCCGCGAGCGGAGCCTTGACGTCCTCGAGACATACGCGAAGGAAATGCTGCAGGAGACGGGGCAGGAGGAGATCTCCTTAAGCTCTCTCTCCTCAAGCGACTACAGCAGACTTCCCGAGCTTCTCGACTATCTGATCCGGACGTGCGATCGGGAGCACGTCAATATTTCGCTCCCGTCCCTCCGCATCGATAACTTCTCGCTTGACATCATGAAGAAGGTGCAGGACGTCCGGAAGTCGAGCCTCACGTTCGCGCCGGAGGCGGGCACGCAGCGGCTCCGCGACGTCATCAACAAGGGCCTCACGGAGGAGGAGATTCTCGGCGGGGCCGACGAGGCGTTCCGCGGCGGCTGGAACAAGGTGAAGCTCTACTTCATGCTCGGCCTTCCGACGGAGACGGACGAGGACCGGAAGGGAATCGCGCACCTCGCGGAGGCCATCACGGAGGATTACTTCGATGCCGTTCCGAAGGAGAAGCGGATGGGCTCCGTCGACATCACCGTGAGCACTTCATTTTTCGTGCCGAAGCCGTTCACGCCGCTGCAGTGGACGAGCATGCACCACCCGGACGAGTACATCGACATGGCGCACACCGTGAGAAATGAAATCCGCTCGCAGCGGAACCAGAAGCGGATCCACTACAAGTGGCACGAGGCGGACGGGACAGAGCTCGAGGGCATCTTCGCGCGCGGCGACAGGCGGATTGCGCCCGCGATTGTCTGGGCGTACGAGCACGGCGCTGTGTTTGACGCGTGGACCGATTATTTCAACTACCAGATCTGGCTCGACGCATTTAAGGCAGTGGGCATCGATACGGACTTCTACACGGTGCGGAAGCGCTCGACCGATGAGCCGCTGCCGTGGGACTTCATCGATGTCGGCGTCTCGAAGCGCTTCATGGTCAGGGAGTGGGAGAAGGCGACGGGATCGGAGGCTGCGGCAGGCATCTTCCGCGAGCGCGTCATTCCGCCGGCCAATGAGTTCGAGAAGGAGCGCGTCGTCACGGATCAGGTCACGAACCCGCGCGTCACGACACCGAACTGCCGTGAGGCCTGTTCCGGCTGCGGCGCGCTCTGCTACGGCACCGGCGTGTGCTACGAGAAGCGGACGGCGGGCTATGATCCGACGAAGCGGCATCCCGTCTATGAAAATGGTGCGGCGCTTGCACAGGAGAGGGAGGCGGACACATGAAGCTGCGTATCCGATTTACGAAGGAGGGACCGGTCCGGTTTGTCGGTCACCTCGATTTCATGCGCTTTATGCAGCGCGTCTTAAAAAAGAGCGACCTCGATGTCGTCTATACCGGGGGCTTTAATCCACACATGATCCTGAGCTTTGCCGCGCCGCTCGGCGTCGGCGAGGAGACGGTCGGGGACTACGCGGACGTGGAGGTCGCCTACCGCGACCCGTTTCCGCTTAACCCGAACGAGATCTATATGATGCGCGATCACGGTCTTCAGAACGATGAGCTGCCGCCTGCGCCGCCCGCGGCGGACATGCTTGCTATGCTGAATCAGGCCTCGTGCGAGGGTGTGACATTTACGGACATCACGCGCATCGGCCAGCTTCGCGAGAGCAACGCCATGGCGATTGTCCGGTACGCGTCGTGGGACATCGCGCTTGCGGATGACTTTCTTGCTGGCCGCAGCGCCGAGGAGATGGCCGCGGCGGTCATGGAGAAGGAGACAATTCCGTTCCGGAAGGTCACAAAGAAGGCGGATAAGACCGTCGACATCCGGCCGCTCATCGTCTCTGTATCCGCACCTGAGCAGGAAGAAAAGGTCATTCCCGGCATGAGCCGCCATCTGCTCCTCACCTGCGCGGCCGGAAGCAGCCAGAACCTGAAGCCGGCCACGGTGCTGGAGGCGCTCGCGGCAGACTTCGGGCAGGACTTCGATCCCTATGGCTTTCGGCTCCTTCGGACGGAGCTCTACGCGGACGGGCTCGTCCCGCTCGGGAAGATCGGGGAGGAGCTCACGCATGCGTGAATATGTGATTACAGATTTTGTATATGACGGGACCCCGGTCCGGGCAGCGGCTCTCTTCGAAAACGGAAGGATGGAGGAGCTGCGCGCGGAGCGGCGGGATGAGACGTCTCTTGTCGGGCGTGTGTACCGCGGCGTCGTCGACAGCGTAAACCGCAATATCGGCGGCGCCTTTATTGATATCGGGTCCGGAGGCCGCGGCGCGGGGGAGAATGCGCAGCACAGGGACGGTCTTGTGTATATGTCTGTTCCGCGGGTCCTGAAGAGACCGGAGGGCAGCAAGGAGAAAAAGGACAGGCCGCATGACATGGCGGATATCCGCCCGACTCTCCCTGTCCTCGTGCAGATCACGAAGGACGCCGTCGGTCCGAAGCAGCCGGTCGCGACGGAGAATATCACGCTTGCCGGTCGGTATCTTGTCCTTACGCGCTTCGGCGGCCGCATGAGCTTCTCGCAGAAGCTGACCGATGAGCAGAAGGATATTATCCGCACGTGGATCCCGAAATCGGAGCGGCAGGGCTTTCACGTGCTCGTCCGCACGAATGCGGGACACGCGGACAAGGGCACGGTCCTTGCCGAGCTGGCCCGTCTCCGGGAGCGCATGCACCTCATCCTTGAAGGCGGAGAGGACGCGAGGACCGGGACATGCCTCTATGAGCCGGAGCCGCTCTATGAGAGCATGTACCGCGACTTTCGTGAGACGCCGGACCGGGTTCTGACGGATATTCCGCTTGCGGCGGATATTCTCGAAAGGGAAGACATTAGAGAGCCCGGTGAGCATGCGGAGCCTGCCATGCAGGGCGCCTCTGTAAGGCAGAGAGAGGGCTCCGGGAGCCGGGAGATAAGTCGCCCCGAGATTGTCGTGACAAGGCTTGTGAACGGCCTTCCGCTTGCTGAAGGCTTCCATCTGCAGGAGAATTTCGATAAGCTCACGCAGCGGATTGTCTGGCTTAAATCCGGCGCGTTTCTCGTGATTGAGCAGACGGAGGCATTTGTCGTCATCGATGTCAACACGGGACGGAGCTCGAAGGGCCGGATTCCGGAGGAGACCTATCGGCGCGTCAACATCGAAGCCGCTCCCGAGATCTGCCGCCAGATCCGTCTTAGGAACCTGTCCGGCGAGATTCTCGTTGATTTTATAAAAATGAAATCCGCAGACCACCGCGACGAACTCCTCCATGTGATGCGGAAGGCAGTCCGGCGCGACCATGTGCGCACGGAGGTCGTCGATCTCACGGGTCTCGGCATCCTTGAGATGACGCGCCAGAAGACGTCCCGGCCGCTCGCAGACATCCTGGAAAAATAAATACCGTGTCGGAGCTGCATACGGAGCCAGACTGCACTGCCTGTCAAACATTCTTGCCAAATGCTACGATCATGGTAAAATAGTAAAAGTGCAGTGCGAATCTCATGTGAGGGATGAGAGGGTCTATGGATAATTTTTTTAAAAGGAGACGCAAGGAAAAGGAAGAGTACACGAAAGTTACATTCCGTGACAAATACAAGAAGGGACATAGCGGCGCGGGCAAGGCTGTCCGCATCGTTCTGTCGGTCCTTCTGCTTCTCTTTCTTGTCTGCGCGATCTTCATATACGCGAAGCTGAAGGAGATCAAACGGGTCAGTGATGACATTCCGCGCGTCTCACCCGACAGCGAGACCTTTGACAACGAGGGAAATACAGGGTCCGATACGATCGATCCGGACGAGATCACGTGGGACAAGCCGGACGGCGTCATCTACGACAAGGACATCCGGAATATCCTTCTCATCGGCCAGGACGCAAGACCCGGAGAGAGCCGGGCACGGTCCGATGCGATGATCATCTGCAGCATCAACACGAAGACGAAAAAGATCACGCTCTGCTCCATTATGCGTGACCTCTACGTGCCGATCGAAGGCTACAGCGACAACCGCATCAATGCGGCTTACCAGTACGGCGGCATGGAGCTCCTCGACGATACGATCGAGAAGTGCCTCGGCATTCCGATCGACGGCAACGTCGAGGTGAATTTCGAGGGCTTTATCAACGTCATGTCCAAGATCGGAAATATCGACATTGAGCTCAACCAGGACGAGGTGAACTACTTTGCGCAGACAAATCCGGACTGGGGTCTCAAGGTGGGTGTCAACGCACTGACGCCTGAGCAGGCGCTCGCCTATGCGCGTCTCCGCCATGTCGGCAAATCCGACTGGGAGCGGACAGACCGGCAGAGACGAGTCCTCATGGCCGCATTTGAGAAGGTCCGCGCAGGCGGGCTCACAGAGGTTCTCAGCATCGCAAACCAGTCACTTCCGTATCTGACGACCGATATGACCGACACGAAGATCCTGTCCTATGTCGCAAAGGTTATCACAGGCGGCATGACGATCGGAGAGCAGTACCGGTGCCCGTTTGAGGGCACGTACACGGAGCAGACGCTCCGGAAGGGCATGGAGGTTCTGGTGCCGGATCTTGCGGCAAATGCAAAGCAGATCCAGACGGACCTGTACGGAAGAACCATAGTAGAAAATACAGAAAGCACATCTTCTGACACGGTCTCAGCCGGTCAGTAAGAAATATATCATTTGTTTTGACAGAGGGGAGTCTTGCAAATGGAACAGAAAAAGTCTGGAATCAGGCATTCATTTCACAGTGCGGTCGCTGTCGCCTTCTGCGACGGCATATGCATCGCAATCTCATACTGGATCGGGCTTCTTGCCCGGTTTGATTTTTCGTTTTCTTCAATCGCACAGAGCGCCGTCAGGGACCACACTATCTATGTTCTGTTTGTGATTGCGGCGTCTCTTATCATCTATTATATCTTCGGGCTCTACGGCAATGTCTGGCGCTATGCCGGCGTCGTCGAGGTCGAGCAGGCCGTTAAGGCGTATATTCTGCTCGCCCCGGTCCTTCTGGCCCTGTGGATTGTTCTGCCGCTTGAAGTGAGCCGCGCAGCCATTTTCGTCGGCTACGTGTTTTCCTTCCTGTTTACAGTCGGTATTCGCCTTTCCTACCGCTTCTACTGCCGGAAGCTTTCGGAGAAGAAGAAAAAGACAGAGGCGTCCGAGAACATCATGATCATCGGCGCCGGCGCCGCGGGCCATCAGCTCGCCCGGGAATTTCAGCTGAGCAGCCATCTGCACGGCAATGTGTGCTGCTTTATCGATGACAATCCGGTGCTCATCGGCAAAAAGATGGACGGCATCCTTGTCGCCGGCGACCGTCATACCATTCCGGAAAATGCACAAAAATATGCGATCGACCGGATCTGCTTTGCAATCCCGTCGGCGTCCGCAAAGGTAAGAAGCGAAATTCTCGACCTCTGCAGAGCGACAAGCGCGAAGGTGCAGGTGCTTCCGGGCATGTACCAGCTGGTCGAGGGCGACGTCCACGTCTCGCAGCTGCGCGATGTCGAGGTGACGGATCTTCTCGGCCGCAAGGAAGTGAAGGTCAACAACGATGAGATCTTCCGCACGCTTCACGGAAAGTGCGTCCTTGTGACGGGCGGAAGGCGGCTCCATCGGCTCCGAGCTCTGCCGTCAGATCGCAAAGGCCGGGCCGGAATGCCTTGTCATTTTTGATATCTACGAGAACAATGCCTACGCCATCCAGCAGGAGCTCCGGCATCTCTATCCGGACCTGAATCTCGTGACGATCATCGGCTCTGTCCGCGACTATGACCGCATATTCGGCGTCATGAACAAGTATAAGCCGGACTGCGTCTTCCACGCGGCCGCGCACAAGCATGTGCCGCTCATGGAGGACAGCCCGAATGAGGCAGTCAAGAACAACGTATTCGGCACATGGAACACGGCGAGAGCTGCCGGAGAGACCGGCGTCTCGATGTTCCTGCTGATCTCTACGGACAAGGCGGTCAATCCGACGAATGTCATGGGAGCGACGAAGCGCATCTGCGAGATGATCGTACAGGACATGAACCGGCGCTACGCAAATACCCGGTATGTCGCCGTCCGCTTCGGAAATGTGCTCGGCTCGAACGGCTCTGTTGTCCCGCTCTTTAAAAAGCAGATCGCGGCAGGCGGTCCTGTCACGGTGACGGACAAGAACATTATCCGCTACTTCATGACGATCCCGGAGGCTGTGTCGCTCATTCTGCAGGCCGCTCACTATGCAAATGGCGGCGAGATTTTTGTCCTCGATATGGGCGATCCCGTGAAGATCGACGACATGGCGCGTCTCCTCATCCGCCTCTCAGGCCATGTGCCGGACGTAGATATTCCGATCGTATATACGGGTCTTCGTCCCGGTGAGAAGCTCTACGAGGAGCTCCTCATGGACGAGGAGGGCATGACGGAGACCGAAAACAAGCGGATCTTCATCGGCCATCCGATCGATATGAACGACGCGGTCTTTGAGAAGCAGCTTCAGGGCCTCAAGGCAGAGGCTGAGAAGAACTCGCCGCTCATCAGGCAGGCGATCATGGGCATCGTCAGCACGTATCATCCGGCAAACAACAGTACACCGGGGACACCGACGAGGGTTGCGGCTATTTCCGGAGGCCCTGCAGGCGGGATCCGGAGGAACCGCGCGCTGACACCGGGAAATGCCTATATGAAAAAATACGAGGATCAAAGCAGCAGGGCCGGAGGGTATCATTCATGAGACGGTTTTATGCGCTCTGCGTCAAGCGGTACCTGTCGTCGGTGCTCGCCTTCCTGTTTCTGCTTCTATTCTGGTGGGTCTATCTCATCATAGCGGTCGCCATCAGGCTCGACAGCCCGGGACCGGTCTTCTTTCGCCAGAAACGGGTCGGCATCGGGAAGAGCTATTTTGAAATCTATAAGTTCCGCACGATGCGCACCGATACGCCGCACGACGTTCCGACCCACCTCCTTGATGCGGACAAGTACGTCACAAGGGTCGGCCGGTTTTTAAGAAAGCACAGTCTCGACGAGCTGCCGCAGATTTTTAATGTCCTGAGCCTTGACCCGGAGAAGAAGATGGTGTTCGTAGGTCCCAGACCGGCGCTCTGGAACCAGGATGATCTCATCGCGGAGCGCGACCGCTACGGTGCCAATGATATCTACCCGGGCATCACGGGCTGGGCGCAGGTGAACGGGCGCGACACGCTCGAGATCCCGGAGAAGGCAAGACTCGACGGCTATTATGCGGGCCATGTAAGTCCTCTCCTTGACATAAAGTGCATCCTGAAGACATTTACGGATGTCTTCAGTGGCGAGGGTGTCGTAGAGGGCGGCACAGGAGCCATGAAGCGGGCGGAGGAAGCAGAGCCGCATCAAGTAAGAAAGCGGGTCCTCATCATCACAAACCACTCCTATATGCTCTGGCAGTTCCGGGGAGAGCTGATTATGCACCTTCTTGAGGACTATGACGTCACGGCGGCCATGCCGTTCGTCGGCCATGAGAAGGACTTTGAGCATATGGGCGTCCGCTGCATCAGGACGGATGTGGACAGGCGGGGAACGAACCCTATAAAGGACCTGCGCCTCATCCGGCAGTACAGACGGATCCTTGACGAAGAGAAGCCGGCCCTCGTCATCACCTATTCCATCAAGCCGAATATCTACGCGGGATTCCTTTGCGGGAAGCAGAACATCCCGTACTGCGCGAACGTGCAGGGCCTCGGGACGGCCTTCGAGTCGGCGGGACTTGCTGCCTTTGTCAGCGTGCTTTACCGCGCGGCGCTTCGAAAGGCGCGCACAGTCTTCTTTGAAAATGAAAAGGACGCGGAGCTTTTCCGCAGGAGGCACATCGTGCCGGAGCAGAAGATCCATGTGCTCCGAGGTGCCGGTGTGGACCTTGCGGATTACCCCTGTGTGCCGTATCCGGCAAATGATCCTGTGCATTTTCTCTATATCGGACGGATCATGAAGGAGAAGGGGATGGATGAGCTCTTCTATGCGGCAGAGCGGCTCCACGAGGAGGGATATTCCTTCTTCCTTGATCTCGTCGGGTTCTATGAGGACTCGTATGAAGGTGCTGTCCGTCATCTTGAACAGGAAGGCATCGCAAAGTTCCATGGCTTTAAGGAGGATCCGCGTCCGTACTACGCGAGCTGCGACTGCGTCGTCATGCCGAGCTACCACGAGGGCATGAGCAACGTGAATCTCGAGGCGTCCGCGACAGGACGGCCCGTCATCACGACGTACATCCCGGGCTGCCGGGAGGCCGTCGATATGCCGGAGACGGGCATGCTCGTCCGCGTGAAGGACAGAGACAGCCTGTACCGCGCGATGAAGAAGTTCCTTGCGCTCTCTCCGAAGAGGCGTGAGAGAATGGGGAAAAATGCGCGGGCCAAGATGGAACGCGAATTTGACAGAGAGCGGGTTGTCCGGGAGACAATCCGGGAAATCGGTCCGATATAACCTGCCGCTCTGCAGGGAGCAGCGGACCGGAAACTGAGAGGTGAAGATGTCAGGATATTATCTGATTTTGATCTGGATTGCGGCCTGCGCGGTCTGTGCATTCCTTGAGGGCGGAAACCTCAAGCAGGAGGAAATGGTCGCCGGAAGACGGAGAATCCGCTTTACGCCCGTCTTTGCGGTGATCGCCTTTCTGCCTGTGATCATCTGGGCGGGGTTCCGGCCGAGGTTTGCTGACACAGGGGCCTACATGAGCATGTATAAGAAGGTTCCGTCATCGCTCGGCAGCATTCCCTCTTATGCAGCATCCATTTCAAAGGACAAGGGCTTCGCCGTCCTGACGGCCCTGATCCGCTCTGTCTTCGGGTCTAATGTCCATGTCTATTTCCTGATTCTCGCTATGATTCAGGGACTTCTGCTCCTTCACTTTTTCAGGAAATATTCCGAGGATTTCGTCTTCGCTCTGTTTGTCTTTGTCGCGTCCACGGATTATTATTCCTGGATGTTCAACGGCATCCGCCAGTTCGTCGCGGTCACGATCTGCCTCGCGTCAACCGGCTTTGTCCTGAAGAAAAAGTTCGTGCCGGCAATATTATTAATTCTTCTCGCATCGACGATGCACGCGTCTGCGCTTCTCATGATCCCTGTGATCTTCATTGTGCAGGGAAAGGCGTGGAACTTCCGAACGGTCCTCTGCATTCTGCTCAGCGTCATCATCGTGCTCTACGTCGGACGGTTCACAAATCTTCTCGATACGCTTCTCTCCGATACGCAGTACAAGAACGTGGTCAGCGACTGGAAGAGCTGGAACGACACTGGGACAAATGGCCTGCGCGTCGCCGTCTACAGTGTGCCGACCGTCCTGTCCGTCATCGGCCTCCGGTTTATCCGCGAGGCGGATGATCCGGTCATTAATCTCGCGTGCAACATGGCCGTTATCTCCACGGGACTCTATATTGTCAGTATGTTCACGTCAGGCATCTTTATCGGCCGCCTGCCGATCTACACAAGCCTTTTTGCGACAGGCGTACTTCTTCCGTGGGAGATAGACAATATGTTCACGGAGCTGTCCGCGAGACTGGTCAAGGTGCTTGCGGTGCTGGCGTATCTGGCATTTTATTACTACCAGATGCACATGACGTGGCAGGTGGTCTGAGAGATTAGGAGGCACAATTGAACGGGAAGAGTCAGGAAATGCATCCCCTGATCAGTGTGATTATGGGAATTTACAACTGTGCGGACACGCTGACGGAAGCGATTGATTCTATCTGCAATCAGACAGTCCGCGACTGGGAGCTGATTCTCTGCGACGACGGGTCCTCAGATCGGACCTATGAAGCGGCATGTGAGCTGCGCGACAGGATCCGGAAGGACACAGGGAACCGCGTGATTGTTCTTAGGAATCCGTCAAACAGAGGCCTTAATCACACGCTGAACCGCTGCCTTCGGCACGCACGTGGCAGCTTTATCGCGCGTATGGATGGAGACGACCGTTGCTCGCCGGACAGATTCGAGAAGGAGCTTGATGCCTTCCGAAAGGAGCCGGACCTTGCGATTGTCAGTACCGATATGGAGTTTTTTGACGAGCGCGGCGTATTCGGGAAGGTCAGCCATCCGTCGTATCCGAAGAAGGAGGATTTCCTCAAAGGATCTCCGTTCTGTCATGCGCCGTGCCTTGTGAGGCGGGACGCGATGCTCTCCGTCAGAGGATACAGCGAGGCGAGGCGCCTCCTCCGCGTTGAGGATTATCATCTCTGGATCAAGCTGTACGCGAAAGGGTATCGCGGAAGAAACATCCACGAGCCGCTCTATCAGATGCGGGACGACAGAAATGCTGCCAGCCGGAGAAAATTCAGATATCGCCTGAATGAGGCGTATGTGATCCGCTACGGCGTTTATGCTCTGCATCTGCCGGTATATGACGCGGTGTTTGCCCTCCGGCCGATCCTGGTCGGCCTGCTTCCGGCACCGGTTTACATGGCACTCCATCGGAGACGCCTTGGAAATTTATCAACGCACTGAGGAGATGCACCAATGATACCGAAAGTGATTCATTACTGCTGGTTCGGCGGGAAGGAAAAGCCACAGCTTGCCAAAAAATGCATTGCGTCTTGGAAAAAGTTCTGTCCCGATTACCAGATTAAAGAATGGAATGAGAACAATTTTGACGTGCATTTGAACCCGTACACAGAGATGTGCTGTGAGCAGAAAAAATATGCATTCTTAAGCGACTACGCGCGCCTAGTGATCATCGAGAAGGAGGGCGGCATTTATTTTGATACGGACGTGGAGGTTGTGAAGTCCTTCGATGATCTGCTTGATCAGCGAGCGTTCTTTGGTTTTGAGTCCAATCAGTATGTAGCTACGGGACTTGGGTTTGGCGCTGAAGCAGGCAGCCCTGTCCTGAAAGAGCTTATCAGAGAATATGACGGGATGCTTGACGGACAGCACGGGACGGTCAGCTGCCCTGCGCTGAATACGAGGGCGCTGGAGAGGATGGGCCTGGTCCGGAACGGGCAGTATCAGACCTTTGATGAATTCACGGTGTATCCGGCAGATTATTTCAATCCATACGATGATCCGACAGGAAGGCTCCGGAAGACGTCGAATACCTATTCAATTCACTGGTATGCGAAGAGCTGGATCAGTCCGGGACTTGTCCTTCGGAGCAAGCTGATGAAGCCGGTCCACCGGATTTTTGGAACTGATATCATGAAGAGGCATAAGAAAACGTGAAGAAGATTCTGATTGTCATGCACGCAATGGAGCTCGGAGGCGCTGAAAAGAGCCTGATCGGTCTCCTTAACGCGGTTGATCCCACCCGCTATCAGATTGATCTGTTTCTCATGCGGCATGAGGGTGAGCTGCTTAAGGATATCCCGCAGACAGTGAATCTTCTCCCGGAAATTTCGCAGTATACTGTGCTGGAGCGGCCGATGGTCGAAACACTGCGAGAGGGAAAGGTGCGTCTCACGCTGGCAAGACTTCGCGGTAAGATTGCGGCCGCCCGCTATAATAAAGTACATCATCTGGAGAAGAGTGATGTCGCAATTGAGTACAGCCACAAATATACGTGGCGGCTGTTTCCGCCGATTCAGCCGGATACAGTCTACGATCTTGCGATAAGCTATTTGACGCCGCACTATATCGTGGCCGGAAAGGTACGTGCAAAAAAGAAGATCGCCTGGATTCACACGGATTACGCGAAGATATCGATCGATGTGCCATCGGAAGAGAGGATGTGGGGACAGTATGACAACATTATCTCAATTTCTGATGCCGTCAGCAGAAGCTTCATCTCTGTGTTCCCAAAGCTTAAGAACAGGCTTGTTCGGATTGATAATATCCTGCCTGCGAAGATGATTTGCCGTGAATCAAAGGAGACGGTTCCGGATGGGGAGATGCCGGATGACGGATCTGTGCGGGTTCTCTCTGTCGGCCGCTATACAGACGCAAAGAATTTCGATAATGTGCCCGATATTTGTCATCGAGTCCGGAAATTGGGCATGAATATCAAGTGGTATATCATCGGATATGGTCCGGATGAGGCATTGATTAAGAGCAGAATCCGTGAGTCCGGCATGGAAGAATATGTAATTCTACTTGGAAAGAAGGAGAATCCATATCCATATATGCGCCGCTGCGATCTTTACGCGCAGCCGAGCCGCTATGAGGGTAACTGCGTGTCTGTCCATGAGGCACAGATGCTGGGAAAGCCGGTTGTTATCGCGAAATACCAGACGTCTGCCGGACAGCTTGAGGACGGAATCGACGGCGTGATCCTTCCGCAGGACAACGAGGACTTTGCGGAAGGAATGGTGACGCTTCTGCGCGATCCTGAGAGAATGAGACGTCTTGTGGAGAATTGCCTGACGCGCGATTACTCAAAGAGAAAAGAAGTGGAGAAGCTGTACGCGCTGATCCCGTAGATGGATGGTCTGCGGGATAGAAAGCAACCTGATGAAGAGTGGGGACATAGAACGGATGAAGATTAAAACGATTACCTGTCATAATGTCTATAATGTCGGGGCGAGTCTGCAGGCATATGCCTTATTCCGTTATCTTCAGGATCTGGGACATGACGTGAAGATTATCGATTATGAACCTCCGTATCTCCGTCATTATAAGCTCTGGGGTGTAGATAATCCGGCCTATGACCGGCCAATACTTCGCGAAGTGTATGGTATCTTGAAGCTTCCGCGCCGCATCCGCGCGAGGCAGTCGCTGAAGAAGAGGCTGTTTGATAAATTTACCAGAGAGTATCTTTCGCTTACGGAGAGATCGTATACATCTGATGCTGAATTAAAGAAAAATCCGCCGCAGGCAGATCTCTATATCGCTGGGAGCGATCAGATCTGGAACCCATATTTTAAGAACGGTCTTGACCCTGCCTTTTATCTTGATTTCGTTCCGGATCCTGTGGTCAGGGCCTCCTATGCGGCGAGCTTTGCAGTGGATCATATTGCGGAAGAGAAAGAGAAGAAGATCAGTTCCATGCTGAAACGGTTTGACTTTATTTCTGTGCGGGAGAGCACAGGGCTTGAACTGCTGAAGCATATGGGAATCGAGAATGCGCAGCAGGTTCTCGACCCTGTTTTTCTCCCAGATCCATCGGTGTGGCTTGGATTATCTGAAAACCGGATGATTGATCAGCCGTATGTTCTGATTTACGACTTCGATCAAAATCCGGAGCTCATGCGGAGAGCTGAAACGATTGCCAGGAAGAAGAGTTGCATCACAGTGTCCATGTCGGGACATGCGGAGGCTGACCGCAAGGCGGAGGCAGGACCGCTTGAATTTTTATCTCTCATAAGGTATGCGGATGCTGTTGTAACCAATTCCTTCCACGCGACTGCATTTTCCGTGTTATTTGAGCGACCATTTCTGGTCTATGACAGGAAGGAACCGATTAACACGAGAATGCATGATTTTCTCCGTTTACTCGGACTCGGCCATGACAACCTGGCGGCGGATTATGAAGGGGTCCGCAGGATTCTTTCGGAGAGGGCAGATGAATCGCGGGCATATCTTCTTCATGTGATCAGCAGTACCACAAAACAGGGAAAAAGGATGTGAATGTATGGAAGAACCACTTGTGACAATCATTATTCCGGTCTACAAGGTAGAGCCATATATCCGGCGCTGTGTGGACAGCGCGCTCACGCAGACGCTTCATGACCTCGAGATCATTCTGGTCGACGATGGATCACCGGACCAGTGCCCGATGATCTGTGATGAGTATGCGGCAAAAGATATGAGGGTACGTGCCGTTCACAAGGAGAACGGAGGTCTTGCGTCCGCAAGAAATGCAGGGCTTGCTGTGGCGCATGGCCGCTATATTTTCTTCCTCGACAGTGACGACTGGCTCGACGCGGACGGTATGGAGATTCTTTATCAGGCAGCGGAGAAATATCAGGCGGACTTTGTCCGGTTCCGGGCGATTCGGTCGGGCTGGCCGGGACTTCCCGTGGACGCACCGTGTATGTTGGGACCTGAGCGGGAGATCCCGGGTGGCCTCTATGACCGGAAAAAAATTGAAGATGAGCTTCTTGGTAAGATCATCGCGACTTCGGAGATGACGCTTGCGCCGATTCTCGGTGTGTGGGAGTCGCTCTATCGGAGAAGCTTCCTCGATGAACATAAAATTCAGTTTGATGAAACGATCCGCTACAGTGAAGACATCGTGTTCAGCGCACGTGTTGTGTATGTTGCGCAGCGGTTTTATTATATCGACAAGCCATGCGTCTATCACTATTTCTATAACCCTTCTTCCATTTCGAGGTCTTTCCGGAGCGGAAGGTGGGAGTCATGCAAGAGAAGCCTTGCGGCCATCATGCGTGAGTTCGGTGATAAAGGGGAGATATACCGGAGACAGATTGAGATCCTCCGGTGGTTTTTTATCTTCCTGTCGCTCAACGAGAGGCGTTTTCTTACGGATGAACAGGAGAAACGGGCGTATGCCCGGATGATTCTTGGTGATCCGGAGGCGAGGTGTGCGCATCTATTTATCCCGGGCATGCGCGTCAGCGCAAAAGTACAGGCGCGCATGGTACTTGTGAAGGCTGAGTGCCTCGGAATCCCGCTTGTCCGGGGTGGACGACGCATTGCCGAGGAAGAAAAGGATAAGGCCCGCTTTCTTCTGGCGCGGGAGAAATCAGATCTTTCGCTCAAAGAGGCGGAGCGGCGTCTTACGGCTTTCCATCCAATGCCGAAGACAACATCACTGACAAGCAACAGGATACTTCCTGCAAGATATGATCTGCTGATCATCGTGCCAGCTTACAATGCGGCGCCTTATATCCGGGAGTGCCTCGATTCGGTTCTTACGCAAATGACAACATATACTTTTCTGCTCAGAGTTATCGATGACGGGTCTACAGACGAGACAGGCATTATACTGGATACTTACGCGAATCGGGACAATATAGAGGTGATCCACGAGGAGAACCGCGGATATTCCGGCGCGAGAAACCGCGGGCTCACGGATATATGTGCCCGCTATGTCTCTTTCCTCGACTCGGATGATTATCTTCTTCCGGGGGCGATCGAGTGTCTTATGAAGAAGGCCGATGAGGGATACTTTGATGTTGTCGAGGGAAATGGGATTCGCTTCGGAGAAAACGGAACAATCGGTCTTATAAAGACTGCAGATTACAAAGAATTTTGGGGTGGCCCGGTTATGAAGGTCTTTCGGGCAAACCTGTTTGAGAGACTTTCGTTTCCTGAGGAGTATTTATACGAGGACAAGATTATTAGTGCACTTGTTCTGCCACTTGCGAAGAAAAAGACGATGGTTCCGAATCAGGTGTACGCGTATCGGATTCATCCGGGCAGCATCACGCAAATGCATGATGCAGACAGGAGGCGGCTCGATTCGTACTGGATCATGCTTCTATGCGAAAAGGAACGGGATACGCTTGGTCTTAAGGCGGACATCGAGTCTTACCGGGCAGCAATGAGGCAGATTGTCATGACATATCGAAGAACTGCGCTTCTCCCGGAAGATATCCGCGAGGCGGTTTTTATATGTACGGGACAGTTCCTTAAGGAGCACTATCTGCCCTTTGTGAAGCAGGATAAGGAGTGCCGGCCTCTTGCAGAGGCTATCCTCCGGAGAGAATACGGAAAATACAAGATATTCTGTGAGACACACATGATTCTGTGACTGGTTTATCTGCTTTGCGCGAAGATGGGAGAGGAATAAGGAGAGGAAGAGAAGATGGCTCTGCCGAAGAGGATTCATTACTGCTGGTTTGGAAACGGATTAAAGAACGAGCTTGTTACGCGCTGCATAGAGAGCTGGAAGAAGTACGCGCCTGAGTGTGAGATCACGGAGTGGAATGAGACAAACTACGATGTGACACAGAACAGGTATATGCGCGAGGCATATGAGGCGAGGCGCTGGGGGTTTGTTTCTGATTTCGCACGCCTTGATATCGTGTACAAACATGGAGGCATTTATCTCGACACGGACGTTGAGCTGATCCGACCGATTGATGAGCTCCTTGCGGGAGATGGTTTTATAGGCTTTGAGCGGGCGGACAGCAGCGGCAGGTATTCTATTAACACGGGCAGCGGCTTCGGGGCAGAAGCCGGAGATCCCGTCATAGGCACCATGCGGGACATCTACAAGGACCTTTCCTTTGAGAGAGAAGACGGGTCGCTGAATCTCGATCCGTCTCCAACCTACAATACAGAGGCACTCGCGCGGCTTGGTCTGAGGCGTGACAATACGCTGCAGAGAATCGGAAAAATCACGATCTATCCATCCGATTATTTCTGCCCTGTCGACTGGGAGAGCCATAAGCGCCTGATTACGAAAAATACATACTCGATTCATCACTTCGACGCATCGTGGCTCACGGAAGAGGAGAAGAAAAGGAGGAGACACGAGCGGGAGCTTGACCGGATCCGTCATCTGCCGAACCGTGCGCTTATATCACTTCTTGGAGATGAGAGGTACGCACACCTGAAGAAAATCCTGAAGAGAGGGAGGAATTGATATTTCTGTGGACGTAAGCATACTGATCATAAATTACAGGACGCCGGAGCTCGTGGCAGACTGCGTGCGATCCGTCATAGAGAAGACGGAGGACGTTTCTTACGAGATTATCGTAGTCGACAATGGCTCTGGAGACGGTTCCCTTCAGAAAATGAAATCCACTCTTCCGGAGAGTGTGCGGCTCATTGATGCGGGACATAACCTTGGCTTTGGCAGGGCTAACAATCTTGCGGCAAGGTACGCATCCGGGACGTATCTTTTTCTTCTTAATTCCGATACCCTTCTTCGAAATGATGCGGTAAGCATCCTCTTCCGATATATGGAGCAGAACAGAAGCTGCGGCATTGCGGGAGGAAATCTTTTCTCGGCAGATGGCAGTCCTGCCGGCTCCTTCTGCCGGTCTTTTGACAGTCCGGAATCTGTGAGACGCGCAGCCTCATGGAACGGAATTGTTACAGGAATCAGAGAGAGACGGAGGAGAGACAGACTGCCGGAGAATGAGCGGGCGCATCTTCTTGCTGATCAGAATTTTAATACATCCGGATGTGCGGAAGAGGTGGCCTACGTATTCGGTGCGGATCTGATGATTTCAAGGAGCCTGTTTGAGGAGCTCGGCGGCTTTGACAGAGATTTCTTTATGTACGCGGAGGAGTCGGAGCTGTCATTCCGCGTTCGGAAGAAGGGACGAGCGGTTATGAGCGTCCCGGAGGCGGAGATCATACATCTTGATGGAGGCAGCTTTGGAGGACAGCCCGGCTTTAAGAGCCGGCAGTATGCAATGCGGCAGCTCGGGAAGATGCTGTTTTTCGAGAAGTGCTACGGGCAAGAATCTGCGGATCTGTATCGGCGGATGAAGCGCGCGGAGCTTCGGCGGATGTATCTTCTTGCAAGATTGTTTCGCAGAGAGGCGCTACTGTCCCTCACAAAGCAGCAGATCAGTGCATTTTCCAGGGCGGACAGAGCCTATAAGGAGAGGAAGGAGAAAACGAATGGCGGAAATTTATGATAATGCAGACCCGAAAATTATCGCATTTTATCTTCCTCAGTTTCACACAATCCCGGAAAATGACCGCTGGTGGGGAAAGGGCTTTACGGAGTGGACGAATGTCCGGAAGGCTGTGCC
>JAZHVT010000003.1:0-122200 GCA_036453145.1 Eubacteriales bacterium | reverse complement strand
GCCAGCGTTCATCCTGAGCCAGGATCGAACTCTCGTTAAGATTGTTGATCTTGGATCCGATGAGCGTCAGCTTTCGCTTGTTCTCTCGTTTCCATACTTACTGTTGAGATTTGGTTCTCATTTTAAAAGATTCTCTGCTGCAAAGAAACATCTCTTGCGCCGTTGCGCGGAGCATATAGATTCCACTCTGTCCGCTCGCGCAAGCGCGGCGGCCAGTTCTGAAATCCGTGCGTTCCTTTGCAGTTACAGAACGTTCGGGTTTTGTATGTGTTTCACTGTTCAGTTTTCAAGGAACTGTGTGTTGTTGTCTTTCATGAGACAGCTTGTTTATTTTATCAAGTGATCTCCGATTTGTCAACAACTTTTTTCTTTTATTTTGTTGTCCCTCTCGGAACAGCTCAATTACTATATCATTTATCCGGCCTGTCTGTCAACAACTTTTTTCATTTTTTATCACTATTTCAGTCTGACAGTTTCTACGGCCTGATCTGTGACCAGAAGGTAGCGATTTGACCCGATTTTCAGGGCGTCACTCACATTGCCGTCCTCTACATTTCCTGTATATTTCAGATGGCCCCTTACCGTATAGACGCTGAAACCCGAGGCGGAGCTGAATACG
Organism: Eubacteriales bacterium; assembly: GCA_036453145.1. Taxonomy (GTDB): domain Bacteria; phylum Bacillota; class Clostridia; order Lachnospirales; family Lachnospiraceae; genus Chordicoccus. The sequence continues at coordinate 121,581 of JAZHVT010000003.1, read as the reverse complement.
ACCCGGTTTCCGCTCATATGCACACCTGTGTAGCTCTGGTCAACATAGCTGCTGGATTTCAGTCTTCCGCTTGCCGTGTATATCCGCATATCGTAGGCATGGCCCGCTTCAGAGCCGGCAAATGTAAACCCAACATATTTTTCGCTGCAGAAAAAGCTGGCGATATCACTGTCGAAACTGACAGACTTTATGAGAGACGGCTTCGCCGCGCCGTGAAAGACAAGAAAGCCGTCATCACGAACCGCGATCAGCTCCGATCCCTCCATATAGTTCACCGTCGGGATCAGTACGCCATCGTACGTTTTTGACAGGGCAAGACACTTGTCTGCCTTTTTCTTTGACGAAGAAAAATCATAAAAGTTGAGGGTGGTTCCCACCGTTCCTGACGCGGCTGTCACATAGGAGACGCACGCCTCCATGCCGTCCGCCGAAACATCAAGAGCTACCGGGCTTCCGGTATCGCTGATTGATGATAAGCCGGAGGCAATGACAGTGCCGTCACTGTCGTAATAGCAGAATTCCGTGCTGTCACCGTCATCAAGCAGAGCCGCCACTGTGCCCTTCTCAGAAATTCGTGCAGCTATGATCGGCAGGTCCGCGGAAAATGAAGACACCTTCTTCTTTTCGTTGAAGATCTTCACGCTCGTCCCGTTCCTGTCATAGACAAGAATCTCGCCATTGCAGGAATCCGCCGCAGCGCTGGACATCGTATAGGATTCATCCCACACCGTGCTGAGGTCCGACTTGATGAGTGCCGCCCCATCTGTAGAGTAGCGGAGCACGTAGCCGTCAACGTTCATGTATGAGGAAACGCTGTCAGCCGTCTGCTCGGATTTCACAATTCTGTATGAAGAATACCTCCTCAGATCAAGCAGTTCCCGCGCAAGCAGGACAATCAGGACAAGGACCGCCACTGCGGCAGCCATTGCAATCATCCGCCATCTGCGGTCCTTCATTTTTCTTCGGAGCCTGTTTAAAAGCATGCTCCGCGTCATTCCGGTTCTGTCATTCCTGCGCTGCAATCTTTTCCGTTCCTTTCGAGACAATAGACAATGCGGCCGGGCCTCACAGCTCCGTTCTGCCCTCAAGCGCGCGGAGCAGCGTTACCTCGTCGATATTCTCAAGGTCTCCTCCGACCGGCACGCCGTTGGCAATTCGCGTCGTCTTAATACCGGTAGGCTTAATCAGCTTGCTGATATACATCGCGGTCGTCTCGCCCTCGAGCGTCGAATTTGTCGCAATGATTACTTCCTTCACATCGCCCTGGAGCCGTCTCATCAGCTCCTTCAGCCGGATATCATCGGGGCCTATGCCGAGCATCGGCGAAATTGCGCCGTGCAGGACATGATAGACGCCGTTGTATTTTCCGGTTCTCTCATAGGCCGCGAGATCACGCGTGGTCTCAACGACCATGATTGTCGAGTGGTCGCGCTTCGGATTGCTGCAGATCGGGCATTTCTCGGAATCAGTCAGCGTCTGACACTCCGAGCAGTAGCGCACATTTTTTCTGGTCTCAATGAGCGTCTTTGACAGCTTTTCGACCTTATCAACAGGCATGCTCACAATATAAAATGCAAGCCGCTGCGCCGTCTTCGTCCCGATCCCCGGCAGCGTGGCGAGCTGTTCAATGAGCTCTCCCATTCGTCCGCTGTAATAATTCAAATTCTTCACCTCACACAGAGCGACGGGCAGACGCCATGATCATATGCACCGTCAGGGCATGCCCATCCTCTCATCCGGACTGCTGTCAGAACAGACCGCCGAGACTGCCGCCCATGCCGCCCGTCAGGCTGCTGACAGAGGCTGCCTGCTTGGCATCGATCTGACCAAGCACATTGGAGACTGCAGCCTTGATCATGTCCTCAAGGTCCTCCACGTCCTCCGGATCAAGGGCCTCCGGATCGATCTTCAGCTCGGTAATCTCGCGCTTGCCGTTCATTTTCAGAGTGACCATGCCGCCGCCGACAGAGGACTCAAAGACCTTCTCCTCGAGAGCCTTCTGCTGCTCCTCCATCTGTCTCTGCATTCTCTGTGCCTGCTTCATCAGATTGTTCATGTTTCCCATTCCGCCGTACGGATTGCTGCGCTTTGCCACGATTAATCCTCCTCTTCTATGACAGGCATGCCGATTTTTTCAAGGCAGCTGTCAAGATCTATAGTTTTCAGGTTGCCGCTCCGGCTGTCTTTCCGGTGCAATTCAAATTCTACATGACGTCCGCATGTTCTGTCCAGATAAGCTCCGAATGCATCGATTCTGTCCTTGTCTCTGAGAACAACGTTGGCCGCCGGGCTCGGCTCAAGCTCGATATACAGCTTGTTTTCCAATGTATCCGCATTATACTGTACGGCCGCGTGATCTTCAAGCTGTTCCCGAAAGAGTCCCTCCTTCAGCCCGCGCACGAGCCGGTTCCAGTTCGCGCAGATCTCCTTCAGGTCCTCGGGGGCCGCGTCCGGGAGAGGTTCGCCGTCGTCCTCACTCTTCTCCGGCAGATCAGGCACAGGCGTGCTCCGGTCATTTCCCGCCTGTCCATCCGCATTGGCAGGGACATAGCTGCCCGACAGAATGTCCGCGACCTTCGTCTCCAGCTGGCGCAGCCGGTCAAGGACGGAGTCATCTCCCGTCTCGGTCTGCGGCTTTGCCATACGAATAAGTGCGACTTCCGCAAGCACGCGGCGGTTCGTCGCGTAGCGCATGCTGCTCTGCAGCTCGCTTAAGACACGGATGTAGCGCATGATCTGATCTGGCGTCACTTCATTTGTCATCTCTGTGAGATCGGCCATCTGCTCCGCCGAGACATCGACCATTTCCTCTGCGTCCGCGGGCGATGACGTCGCGACAAGCAGCAGGTTCCGGAGATACCAGATAAAATCGGTCACAAACTGTCCGATCTCGACGCCCCGCTGGACCTGCTTCTCGAAAATGCGGACCGCGGCGCCCGCGTTTCCGTCCTGGATATAGCGGACTTCTGTCGAAAAAATAGTCGTGTCTGCCTCTCCGAGAGCCTTCAGGGCCTTCTCATAGGTGAGGTCCTGGTTCATGTAGAATGCGATGCAGCGGTCGAGCAGGGACAGCGCGTCACGCATAGAGCCGTCGGCCGCGCGCGCAATAAAGCGGAGCGCCTTGTCCTCAGCCTGAACGCCCTCCTTGTCCATCAGCTCGCGCATGCGCGCAGTGATTGTCGCCGTATCGATTCTGTGGAAATCATACCGCTGACAGCGGCTCAGAATTGTGATCGGCACCTTGCCGACCTCCGTCGTCGCCAGGATAAAAATGACATAGGACGGCGGTTCCTCGAGCGTCTTCAGCAGCGCGTTAAATGCCCCTGTCGAGAGCATGTGAACCTCATCGATGATGTAAACCTTGTATTTTCCCTCTGTCGGCCGGTACTGGACCTCATCGATAATTTCACGAATATTCTCGACGCCGTTATTGGATGCGGCATCGATCTCGATCACGTTCATGGATGTCCCCGACGCGATGTTCCGGCAGGTCTCACACTCACCGCACGGACTTCCGTCGACGGGATGCTCGCAGTTGACGGCCCGCGCGAGAATCTTCGCGACAGACGTCTTGCCCGTTCCGCGGGTACCCGTGAACAGATAGGCATGCTGAAGACGCCCGGTCTTCACCTGGTTCTTCAATGTCGTCACAATATGGTCCTGCCCCTTGACCTCATCAAAGGTACGCGGGCGAAATTTTCTGTACAGTGCTACGTATGACATGAATCTGACTCCGGAAGTAAAATGCAGATATTACTCAGTACTCCTCAAAAAGCAAGGAAATCCAAGCGGAGAGTTTGCCCGCCGAACGGTTTCGAAAGCTTTCCGGGATACTGAATAGTTGCAGGGCATGTATTTCATCATAATGCAAATCCTTGCAAATGAAAAGAGCCGTCTCACCGGACGTTCCGGATGAGACGGTTCACGGTTCTTCAGATATGAGCAGACGCCGAAGCTGATGCAGGGGCGCTGTCGTTATCAGCTGCGGTCAGTCGCCGAAGCTGATGCCCATGAATTTTGCGAGCTGGACAGTCTGATCGTTCGGGTCGACCATCTTCAGCTTGCCTGCGCAGTCTGAGAGTCTGACCTTCTTGATCTCGTTGTTGACCGACGCGACCATGATGCCATACTCCTGCTTCAGAATGCACTGCGACGCATAGACACCGATCTTCGTCGACAGAACGCGGTCAAACGGATCCGGTGAGCCGCCGCGCTGTACATGGCCCGGAACTGTGACTCTCGTCTCGTAGCCTGTCATTTCCGTGATATCGGCAGCGAGCTTGTAGGAGATGGACGGATACTTGCTTCTGATCTTCTCCATCGCCTTCTTTGCTTCCTTCTTCTCGAGCTTTGCGACCTCCTTCGGAATTGCGCCCTCCGCGACAGCAAGGATCGTGAATTTCTTGCCGCTGCTGTGGCGCTTCTCGATCGCATCGCAGACCTTTCTCGTATCGAACGGAATCTCCGGAAGGAGGATAATGTCCGCGCCCGATGCGATGCCCGCATTCAGTGTCAGCCAGCCGACCTTGTGGCCCATGACCTCGACGATGAAGACACGGCCGTGTGAGGAGGCCGTCGTATGGATCTGATCGATGGCCGTCGTCGCGATATCAACCGCCGACTGGAAGCCAAACGTAAGATCCGTGCCGTAAATATCGTTATCAATTGTCTTCGGAAGATGGATGATATTCAGTCCCTCTTCACTGAGCAGGTTTGCCGTCTTCTGTGTGCCGTTGCCGCCGAGAATAACAAGGCAGTCGAGACGAAGCTTGTGATAATTCTGCTTCATGGCCTCAACCTTGTCGAGTCCGTTCGCATCCGGTACGCGCATGAGCTTGAACGGCTGGCGGGACGAGCCGATGATCGTGCCGCCGCGTGTCAGAATGCCCGAGAAATCAGCAGCAGTCAGCAGGCGGTAATTGCCGTAAATGAGGCCCTTGTAGCCATCCTCAAAGCCGTATACCTCAAGGTCCTTGACATTGTTGCTCAGTCCCTTGACGACTCCGCGCATCGTCGCGTTCAGTGCCTGGCAGTCGCCCCCGCTTGTCAGTAATCCGATTCTCAACATAGTGTCTCCTCCTGTTACATTTCACCAATAAGCTGAGATAAATTATACACCGCCATGGTAGTTTTGACAATTAGAGACCGTAAAATCGATTTCATATTTCTACACGGCCTCACCATGACTGATATTCGCGACTGCATACAATTCCAGAGGCGTGTGAGCAGTATCGAATCCGTGTATCCCGGATCACCAGGATTGACAACCGCCGGATTTTCGATTATACTACAGGAATCCGTGCAGCCGGGGCATTAGCGGGGCCCTGTAACCTGCAATCCGCTACAGCAGGGGTGATGCCGATCCGAGGACGCATACTGGTGGAGCTGCCTTTGTTAAGCGGCGCTGACGTCTGGGTCCTGCGCAACGGAAACCTGTGAACCGTGTCAGGACGGGAACGTAGCAGCACTAAGCAGGAGCTTTCGTGTGTCGCAGGGGTGCCTGGGCCGAGCTGGCTGGCGAAGTAACGTCTGTTGGCCTGTGTTCGGAGTGAGGCGCACGGTGTTTAATTATAAATATTAGCAGTTCTTCCTGTAAAAAGAATGCCGCACCCTTCCGGTGCGGCATTCTCCCATTTGTTTCATTTCTGATTGATTATTGATCAGCGTCTGTTCCGCGAATTTTCCTGCCGGTCATTCTGCCGGCTTCCGTTTCCACGGTTCTGATTGTTCTGATTCTGATTGTCGAGCTGCTCTCTCCAGTTGCTCTGCCACAGATATGGCTGCGTGTCCTGATTCGACATGGTCTGCGTGCTCTGAGGTCTTCTCGTTTCCTGCTGTCTTCTCTCTTCCGCCATGCGTCTCTCATTTTCCCGCGCAGCCCTGGCAGCCCTTGCCGCCTTTCTTCTCTGGTTTCTTTCCCGGCGAAGATGCTGTCTGCTGCTCATGAACGTCAGCACAAAGAGCCCCACGTTAAGAATGATGAGAAGCACGAGAATGATCGGGAGCGCATTCAGGCTCTTTCCCGAAGAATTCAGTGATGACAATGCTGAACCGGCCGCCGATGAGGATGCCGTGCTCTCAGTCGTGCTCGCCGCTGAGGAGTCCGTTCCGGATGCCGACTGCGCATTTCCATCTGTCGATCCGCCTGTCGCAAGCACCTGTACATTGAGGTCACTGCCTCCGACCGGAAGATCGCCGTAATTGTAGGTCACAACAGCCGTGCCGTCGTCGAGATCATTTTCATTTCTCGTGAGACTTGACACATCGATGCCGTCCGGCAGATTGACCGTTGTGCCGTCATCGAGCGTCTGCTTCGAGAAATTGTTGAAGCCATAATCAAAGAGAGAGGCCATATCCGTGAAATCGGCCTTGCTCGCTCCGTGCATTGTGACGCCGACAAGCGTCCGTCCGTCCTTTTCAGCTGCACAGATCAGCGTTCTCTCCGCCTCATCCGTAAATCCGGTCTTTCCGCCGATGCAGTACTGGTAGTAGTACTCGCTTCCCGAATCAATCAGGCGGCAGTGGTTCTTATATGTCCGCTCCTTGCTCGTCTTGTTCGTCGCCGGAACCGTATAGGATGCCGTCGAGATAATCGTGCGGAACTCGGAATTCCGGAGGCAGACAGCCATAATTCTCGCCATGTCCATCGCTGTCGTATAGTGGTTCTCATCCGGAAGTCCCGTCGGATTTGTAAAATGAGTCCCCGTGCAGCCGATCTCCGCTGCCTTCTGGTTCATCATGTCCGCAAATGCATCGACGCTTCCTGCCACCTGGACAGCAAGCTGCTGCGCAATATCGTTCGCGGACTGCAGCATCATCATGTACAGGCACTGCTCGACTGTGAATTTCTCGCCGTTAACCGTCGATGCGTTTGTATATCCGGCCTGTGCAAGCGATGTGCCGTTATCATCCATCGTGACCTTGTCCGTGAGGTTCGCATTGTCCAGAACAATCAGCGCGGTCATAATCTTTGTGATGCTCGCAGGGTACATCTTGTCGTCCCTGTTGAGCGAATACATGACACCAAGGTTATCAGCGTCAATGACGCACGCCGCATCCTCATTGATGTCGGTCATCTGCGGCCAGCCCTCCAGATAATTGGTCAGCGGGTCAGATGCATAGGCACCGATGGGAAACACTGCGGCGATCAGGCACGCCGCAGCCAGCACACACACAATTCTTTTGAGGAATGACTGCAGTTTTGTCGTTTTCATTTTCATACATATCCTGCCTGTTATTTATTGAACCAATCCGATGGTTTGCGTTCACATTGTATCACAAATGAATTTCACACGCTACAGCGAGATAGACCTTCATAAGCGCATAAATAAACCGCCGGAACGCATATGCATCCCGGCGGCTGCAAAACACGTGGCGAAGGGGCGCCTCGTGGATGTGCCTTTTTATTCACTCGCTGAGAACTGTACCATCAGCCAGTGTAATCGTGTAGCCATTGTAATTGATGGTGCCGGAGTTGCTGACGGATGTCACCGTGCAGTTGCCCGTCAGAGTCCAGGTGCAGCCCTCACCAATTGTCACAACTGCATTGTTGTCGACAGCCGTTCCTCCTTCAGCGTTATCGACGATATTAATCGTTCCGGTGAATGTGCTGCCGTTCTTCAGTGTCATGTCCAGCGTAGAGATGCTGTCGACCGTGATATTGCCCTCGAGCGTCTGGCCGTCGCAGGTGAATGTAACATTGCCGCCGTTTGATCCGGCAGTTCCCCAGCCGTGGCTTGCGTCATTGCCCGCGATTGTCATCAGGTTTCCGTCGGAATCCTGATTGACGATCGTGACCCCGGACAGATCGATTGTGCAGTCCGTATTCGTGATATAGAACATGTCGCCATTCTCGGCCGTGAGGCTTCCTCCCGTCATCGAGAAGGAGGACGTGCCTTCCTCCGCGTCGCCCGACTGCGACTGATAGATCATGACGTTGTGGACATTTGTGTCGGAGGATGTGCCTTCCGTATCGGACATGTTTCCTGTCACATTGCAGTCCGTGAGCGTAATGGAATTCTCGCCCTCGATGACCAGGGCCTCGGAACTATTGGCTGTGAGCGTGGCATTGCTCACCGAGATATCCGCTGTCGAGTAGACGGCCGGCGAGTTGTAGCCGTTCGTCGTGTACGTGCCGCCGTCTGCAGTCACTGTGCCGCCTCCCCGGTCAGACCGGATCGCCGCAGAGGAATTGCCGGACGTTGTGACTGTGAGGTTCTCCGCATTTGTCGTGCCGCCTCCCGTCGTCTGGATACCGCCCGAATTATCGCCGGTCGTCGTGATGGTCGAGTCAGATATATTGACAGTCGTGCCGTCGCCATAGCTGAAGACGCCGTTGCCGTTCTGAGCCGATGTATTCACAGTCGCATTTTTAATTGTGACCGCTGCGCCATCCGTTGCGAGAAGACCCGCGTTCATGCCGTAGAAATCACCGGCCTCCGTATTCGAGGAGGAGCCGGCCGTCTTATCGACCGTAATTCCGTCGAGCGTGACCGTCGCGCCGTCAACACGGAGCGCATTTTCGTCGTCACCCGTCGACGAATAGGATGTATCGGACACCTCACTGTCCTCTGAGATTGTATTTGCCGCCGTTCCCTGATCGACGGACTGCGCGTCAGACCCGAAACCGCCACCCTGCGACGTGATCACAACCGCCGTCACATTGCCGCTGTCGTCAAGAGAGATCTCAAGAATGTCTCCCTCCGAGATATCACTGACACTTGCGGATTCCGTCTGCGCAGACGGAGCGCCGTCCGTGCTGCCTGACGCTGTTCCCATATCCGGCGGTGTCTGACCGTCCGATGAGCTGTCCGTGCCACTCTCTGTGCCTGACGGCTTCTCTGGCGGCGTCTGACCGTCCGTGCTGCCATCTGTCCCCGACGACGAGCTGTCCGTGCCGTTCTCTGTGCCTGACGGCTTCTCCGGCGGCGTCTGGCCGTCCGATGAGCTGTCTGTACTGCCATCTGTCCCCGACGGCGCCTGGCCGCCGGGTGCGCCGCCGCCCATCGACTCCTTCGTGATTGTGGCATCGCTGAAGTCATAGGTCTTCGAATCGCTCCCCGCTGTGAATGTCTCCGGGCCGCCGCTTTCGCTTGTCTCCATCGTTCCGACCGTCACTGTGACGCTGTTTCCGTCAACAGACGTAACCTCGCCGTAGACCGTCTCAGAGGCAGCTGACTCCGCCGCCGATGTCGAGCCTGCCGAGGACGCGCCGCATCCGGCCACAGAAAATGCAAGCGCCATGCTCATGAAAACCGCAAGTACAACTTTTCTCTTCATGTCTGTTTCCTCCATATATGCTGTCTATCCCCTGCCCGTCACAGGTGAAACAGCTCTGTTTCACGGGCACCGGGTATCTCTGTCCTTCTGACAGTCTGAAGCATACAGGAGAAACCTTAGCTGAAGCTTAAAAAAACCGGCCCCATGGACCGGTTTCACACAAGCTTCACAAATCGTTATTTCATTTCCCGGATATGCGCCTCGAAGACGATCATGCCGCTGCGCACCTCCGCGGTTATACTTCCGCCACCCTGCTCCGCAATCGCCCTGGCCGCTGACAGTCCGATCCCGAAGCCGCGTTTTCTTCCGCGCTCCGAGCCCTCCTGCGTCCGCGCTCTGTCCTCGCGGTAGAAGCGGTCGAAGAGCTGCTCCGGATGGTCCGGCATCCGCTCGCAGGTATTGCGGAACACAATCACAGCCTCGTGTCCTTTCCGGTATTCCTCCGCCTCAATGCGCCCTCCCTCATTCGTATATATCACGGCATTGTCAGCGAGAATAGAAATGAGCTGCTCAAAGCCTGCTCTGGAATAGCGGAAGCTCTTTCCGGGCTCCGCCTTTATGGCAAGCGTCACCTGCCTTGCCTCCGCGCGGCGCGCAAAGCGCTCTACCGTCTCGCGAAACAGAGCTCCGGGGTCAAATGAAGACACCGGAGGCCTTTCATTTCCTTCCTCATCCGCGCGCGCAAGTGTCAGCATGTTTCTTGTGAGTGCCGAGAGACGGTCCGTCTGATCACGGATATTGTCGATCCATTTATTCTCTCCCTCGTGCAGCGCGAGCACATCGGCATTGGCCCGGATAATCGCAAGCGGCGTCCGGATCTCATGGCCTGCATTCGTCACGAACTGCTTCTGCCGCTCGATATTCTCAGCGATCGGGCGGATTGCCCGCCCGGACATGCGGATAACGAGAACCAGCGCGATCAGCCAGCAGACGGCTCCGATCACAGCCGTGATGACCGCCACGCGGAGAACCGATTTTATTTCCTCTTGATCATCAAGAAAGGCATAGACGGCTCCTCCTGTCGTCTTCGACACACTCTTCAGGAAAATGAACCCCTCTGCGCGGCCGTTCGTCTTTCCCTTCGCCTCCGCCTTTCTGCAGACGGCTCTGGCCTCCTCCTCATCGACCGATGAGATATGTGTCAGATCGCTGTAAATGACCTCCCCGTCCGCTGTCACGCGGACGAAGAAGTAACGCTCGGAGTTTAAAAGATCGCTGATCCCGGCCTGCGTCTCATTTTCCCCATCTGCAGGGCCGGCCGGAGCCGGATCTGCTCCTGACTTATTTCCGGCGGTATCCGATGATGAGGCAATATCTGCATTTCCCGTCGGGATTCCCGTAAAATCGGGCCTTGCCGAGGCGGAGTTCGCGACAATGATCTTCAGCGTCCTCATCATCTCGCGGTTCGTCGCCCACAGATTCGAGATATTGATCGCCAGGAGGAACACGACCATGAGGAGCGTCGCGGCAAGCATCGCGATCCGGATAAATTTTCTCTGCAGGGCCTGAATCATCGCATTCCCCATGTCATTCCTTCTCCGCCAGCATATAGCCGATATTTCTCTTCGACTGAATCGTCACGCGCGAGCCGATCGATTTCAGCCGCTTTCTGAGCCCGGACATGTACACCCACACCGTATTCACATCCGCGTCCGTATCGTAGCCCCACACCTTTGTGAGCAGGGTCTCCGCGGAGAGATAGATGCCTCTGTTCTCGATCAGCGTCTCGCAGAGCCTGTACTCGAGGTTGGCAAGGGCTGTGCTGTCCGTTCCGCACGAAATTGTCGCATCGGCCGGGTTCAGCACAATATCGCCAAATGAAAGCACCTCCGGCCTGTATTCGTCTCTTCTCCGCAGCATCGCACGGACGCGCGCCAGAAGCTCCCCCATCGCGAACGGCTTCGGCAGATAGTCGTCGGCGCCGAGATCGAGCCCCTCGATGCGGTCCTCGACCTCCGATCTTGCCGTCAGCATGAGAACCGGCGTCCGCACACCGCTCCTTCTCAGCGCCGACAGGACCTCAAAGCCGTTTTTGCCGTCCATCATGACATCGAGAATAATGCCGTCATAGACGCCGTCCTCAGCGAGGGCGAGTGCCTCATCCCCGTCCGCTGCCACGTCGACCGTATATTTGTGGAACCGCAGAATGTCGGCAACAGCCTCCGACATCTCCGGTTCATCCTCTGCGTATAAAAGTCTCATGCGCTCCTCATTTTCCGTATAAAAAGGCCCCTGCCTTTACCCTGACGGGCAGAGGCAGGGGCTCCCCGGCCATTCACATCTGATCAGAGCTGTCCAATGACGGAAACTGCCCTGTCATAATCCTTCTCAACCTGTTCCATCAGTCCGTCGGCCTCCGGCTTCCGTCCGTTCCGCAGCGCTTCCGTGAGCGCGCTGACCGAGCGGCTCAGATCAACAAGGCCCAGATTCAGGCAGATTCCCTTCAGCGTGTGGACCGCCTCGAACGCAGCCTCATCCTCATGGGCCAGAAAGTGAGCCTTCAGCTCCGAAAATGTGCCGTCCGCCGGGAACTTCTTTAAAAACTTTGTCATGAGGCTCTCGGAGAACATTCTCCCGAGCGCCTCGTCGTATCCGCCGCCAAGCGCGTCATAGCATTCTCTTGTTGTCATTTTCCTCTCCTGTCAGTATAACGCGGCTTTTCTCTCAGGATACTTCCTCGACCTTGATCATATTCGTGTTGCCCGATTTGCCGAGCGGGATTCCGGCTGCAATGACGACCTTGTCGCCCTTGGAGATCAGTCCCGTCATGTCTGCCTTAGCGACAGCGGACTCGATCAGTGCGTCGCCCTTCTCTTCCATGCCGATGATCAGCGGTACGACACCGAACAGCAGGTTCATCTGGCACGCGGCGCGAACGCTCGTCGTGCAGGCGATGATCGGAACGGTCGGGCGGAGTCTTGAGAGACGTCTCGCCGTAAAGCCTGAAATCGTGACTGCGATGATGGCACTCGCGTTCGTGTCGTCAGCGACCATGCAGCACGCATGGCAGATCGCCGCCGTCGTGTCGTGATTGACACCGTCCTCCTTCAGGATGTGCTCGCGGTGCTTCTGGTAATCAACCTCATGCTCCGCGCGCTCCGCAATTCTTCCCATGATTCTGACCGCCTCAACCGGGTACTGACCGGCTGCCGTCTCACCGGAGAGCATAATCGCCGTCGTGCCGTCATAGATCGCGTTCGCGACATCGGTCGCCTCCGCTCTCGTCGGTCTCGGGTTATGGATCATGGAATCGAGCATCTGCGTCGCTGTCACGACGATCTTGCCCTTCTTCTGTGCCTTTGCAATGATATCCTTCTGAATGATCGGGACATCCTCGAGCGGGACCTCGACGCCGAGATCGCCGCGGGCAACCATGACGCCGTCCGCCTCGTCAAGGATCTCGTCGATGTTCTTTACGCCCTGCGTACTCTCGATCTTTGCGATGACCTGCATGTTCGAACCGTTCTTCTTCAGGATCTCCCGGATGTCGCGGATATCCTGCGCGGTTCTTGTGAAGCTGCATGCGATAAAATCAAATCCGAGATGGCAGCCGAACTCGATGTCCGAGCGGTCCTGCTCACTGATAAACGGCATGGAGAGCTCCGCATCCGGAACGTTGATGCCCTTCTTGTTGGAGACAGGGCCGCCGTTCTCAACGACGCAGACGATATCGTGGCCCTTCACCTCGAGGACCTTCAGGCCGATCAGACCGTCATCAATCAGGATGTGTGTTCCCGGCTCAACGTCGCCCGGCAGGTCCTTGTAGGTAATGGAAGCCCGCTCTTCATTTCCCATAACCTCATCCGTCGTCAGCGTAAAATTCTGGCCGCGCTTCAGCTCAACTCTGCCGTTCTCAAAGTCACGGAGACGGATCTCCGGTCCCTTTGTATCGAGCAGTGTCGCGATCGGAAGGTTCATCTGGATACGAATCCTGCGGAGACGAAGGAACTTTGCCTCGTGCTCCTCGTGAGAACCGTGTGAAAAATTAAATCTCGCAACATTCATTCCCGCGAGGATCAGCGCCTTCAGCTTCTCCTCACTCTCACTTGCCGGACCGATCGTGCAGATAATCTTGGTTTTGCGCATAACAGCCGTTTCCTCCTATTCTCATAAGCAGCCAGACTGCGGAAGCGCGCCTTTTGGCCGCATTTCCGCGATACTTTGTCCGAACATGAAGAAGTGCATGAATTGCCTGTCAGACAGCGATTCGCAGACTTCCTCATATTGAAAAAAATTATAGCATGCCTGTATCCCGCACGCAATCTGCAAGTCCCTGCGCTCACAAAAAAATGCAGCCTGTTCAGCACCCCAACACTCTTACAAAAAAAGAACAGACCGTCCGAAAACAGTCTGTTCTTCACGCGGAGTTGAAGGGATTCGAACCCTTGTACCCCGAAGGGCCTATCGCATTTCGAGTGCGACCTCTTACGACCTCTTGAGTACAACTCCATATATGAAAAGCCCCGATACATCGCTGTATGGAACGCTCTTCCTGACATAATCAGATACCAGGCGATTCTTCCTGCTCTCTCAGCTTTCTGTCCTTCTGGCTCTTCCGAAGCTCACGGAAGAATTCCTTCAGGATCCCGCTGCATTCCTCCTCAAGCACGCCGTGCCGCACCGTGACCTGGTGATTAAACCCCGGCATCTCAAGCAGATTGACAACTGATCCCGCACATCCGGCCTTCGGATTCATGGCTCCGATCACGCATTCCGGGATTCTCGCCTGAACGATTGCTCCCGCGCACATCGGACACGGCTCCAGTGTCACATAGATCGTGCAGCCCTCCAGCCTCCAGTCACCGATCACCTTCGTCGCCCTGCGGATCGCTGTGATCTCTGCGTGGGCAAGCGTGTTCTTGTCCTTGTTTCTGCGGTTATAGCCCCGCGCGATAATCGTCCCGTTATAGACGATGACGCATCCGATCGGTGTATCTCCGATCTTCGCGGCCTTCCTCGCCTGCTTCAGCGCTTCCCGCATGAACCGCTCGTCTGTATCCATACCTTGACATTATACATGACTGCTTTCTGAAAATCAACGGCCGATTTTATTTTTTCCGATGGCCCTGATATTCACGTTACAGTTCACACGCTATCAGACCTCGGTAAGCGATCTGCGATATCAGGAGCGGTGAGGGCGTTATACGGAGGAGTCCGAAGATCACCCCGAGGAGCTGTAAGCGACGAGGGGAAGCTGAGGAGGACGGAGTCTGCCCGATACCGCCCTGATATTCGCGACCGCATACAATTCAGGAAGCGTGTGAACCGTAACAACATGAATAGTTCCCACATTTTTTCTATATTGTTCACAGAACAGAGCAAGACGCTCTGATATAATAGTGATCAGAAATTCAGTGACAGGAGATCTGATAGTTTATGTCTGATACACAGGAAAGTATATATGCCGGTCATCTGCCCGCTATGCAGGCTGTCATGGACGAGATGCTTGCCCGCATCGAGCAGTACCGCACGGAAATGAAAGCAAAATACGGAGATGCCGACCCCGTCGACCACGTTCTCTCCCGGATCAAATCCGAGGACAGCATGCGCGAGAAATGCCGCCGCAGGAATCTTCCGGAAAATGCGGATTCCGCGCTTCACAGGCTGAGAGACGCAATCGGCATCCGCATCGTCTGCACCTTTCTCAGAGACGTCTACACGCTGCGGGACTTTCTTGAGCATTTTCCGGATATCACGGTCGTCGAGGAGAAGGACTATATCCGTCACGCCAAGCCAAACGGATACCGCAGCTTTCATCTGATTGTCATGATGCGCGGATATTATGTCGAGTTTCAGATCCGCACGATTTCAATGGACACCTGGGCCGCCCTCGAGCATCAGATGAAATATAAAAAGCAGGTCCATGGCAATCAGGAGCTGATCGTCAGCGAGCTGAAGCGCTGTGCGGACGAAATGGCTTCAACGGATATCTCCATGCAGACGATCCGGGATATGATTTACGGGGAGCTTCCGGAGGATGGCAGCTCCTATCAGCTGCCGGAGGGACATCCCGGGAATGCCGCATCTCTCTGACCGCGGCACAGGCAGAATGAATCACTCCGGACATTGATATTGCTATAACTCATAAATACGAAAGGAGTTCTGCTATATGAAACTTCTTCTTGCTGAAGATACACGGGACCTGAACAGAGCGCTCTGCGCTGTTCTGAAACACGAGCAGTATGATGTGGACACGGTCTTCAACGGCGAGGACGCCCTTGCGCACATCCGGAAGGACAGCTATGACGCGATCATTCTCGACATCATGATGCCGAGACGGTCCGGGCTCGATGTTCTGAAGGAGATCCGCTCGATCAATATCGTGACGCCGGTCCTGCTTCTCACCGCGAAGGCTGAGATTGACGACCGCGTGACAGGACTTGATGCCGGCGCGGACGACTATCTGACAAAGCCATTTGCCATGAAGGAGCTTCTCGCGCGCATCCGCTCCATGACAAGACGGAGGACAGAGTACAGCGCGCAGGAGCTTCATTTTCAGGACCTTGTGCTGTCCGCCGAGCGCTTTGAGCTCGCGTCACAAAACTCAGTCCGCCTCTCGATCAAGGAGTTTGAGCTCATGCAGACTCTGATCCTGAACGCGGGCAAGGATCTCGACACAAAATATCTGCTGGACCACGTCTGGTCCGGAGAGCCGGACGCCAATGAGGACACGGTCTGGCTGTATATCAACTATCTCCGCGCAAAGCTGACATCCATCGACTCATCGGCATCGATCAGCGGCGCGCGCGGCGGAAGCTACAGACTGGAGGTCGGCCATTGAATCCACGCACCATTCAGAAGCTGAGACGGAAATTCATTTTAATCGCGACGAGCACCTACTTCTTCGTCATGGTGTTTATCGGCGGCTGCATCAACATCTCGAACTACGGCCTCACGCGCACACAGATCTACAAGATTCTGGATTTTCTCGTCGAGTACAACGGGACTGTGCCTGAGAATACGAGCAAGGACTATCTGAACGATTTTTCGCCGGAGTTCACACATTCCGCGCGCTATTTTACGGTTACCTACGCCTCAAACGGCGATATCGACGTCACAAGCACAAGCCACACAACCGAGGTCTCGGACGATGAGGCGGAGGCCTACGCACAGAAGGCGATCAACAGAGGACGGCAGTACGGCCGCATGGGCGACTATTACTATGAGGTCGCCGACACGGACGACGGGCAGATTGTCGTCTTCCTGAACTGTCTGACACAGATCACACAGAACAGGAAAATCATGCACATGACCGTTCTGATCTGTATGGCAGGTCTCGTGATCACGGTCATTCTCGTCAATATCTTCTCGGGACGCGTTGTTCAGCCGGAGATTGAAAATATGCGCCGGCAGAAGCAGTTCATCACAAATGCAAGTCACGAGCTGAAGACACCTCTCGCCGTCATCCGCGCAAACACGGAGGTCGAGCAGATGATCAACGGGGAAAATGAATGGAGCCAGTCGACGATGCGCCAGGTCGACCGGCTAAGCAGCCTCGTCCAGAACCTGATCATGATCTCCCGCGCTGAGGACAGTGAGGACAGGTCCCTGTTTACGGTCGTTGATATCTCAAAGACCGTAGGCGATATGGCCGAGTCCTGCCGGGAAACTGCCGGCAGAGATCAGAAGACGCTGATCGTCCATCTGCAGCCGGGGATCCACGCGCTCGCCGACGAGAGCCGGATCCGCCAGCTCGTCTCTATCCTCACCGACAACGCGCTCAAGTACTGTGACGACAAGGGAACCATCTCTATCTGCCTCGACACTGTCCGTCACGGACGCCTGATCCGTCTCGTCATCTCCAATTCCTTCGCAGACGGGAAGGATGTCGATTACAGCCGGTTCTTCGACCGCTTCTACCGCGAGGATGAATCACACGCGCAGGACAGCGAAAAGAGCGGATACGGGATCGGGCTCTCGATCGCCGAGAGCATCTGCCGCCAGTACCGCGGATCAATCGATGTCTCGTGGAAGGACGGAGTCATCTCATTTACGTGCCTGCTGCACCTGGTCAAGGGACCGGCCGTTTGAACCCTCTTACGAAATCTTGATTTTTCTGTTAAAATAGAGTACGAGGTGAAATAATATGCAGAAATGGAATGTCGGAGATACCGTCGTGCATGGCCGCGACGGCGTGTGTGTGATCGAGGATATCACGGAAATGTCAGTCGCTGGCGGTTCACGTCCGTATTACGTACTCTCACCTGTTTATGACAAGGGCGGGAGGATCTACGTACCTGCAGACCGGGACACAGACGACGTCATGCGTGCTCCTCTCTCGAAGGACGAGATCAACAGTCTGATCGATTCGATCCCGGATCAGGACAACGCCTGGATTGACAATGAGAAGGTTCGTCAGAAGGAATACACAAAGGTCATCTGCGAGGGTGACAATGCCGACCTGGTCGGAGTAATCTCCGCTCTGTTCGAGAAGAAGACAGAGAAGGAAGAGGCCGGAAGAAAATTCCATGCCGCTGACGAGCGGATGCTGAGCGAGGCCCAGAAGATCCTTCACGGAGAATTCGCGTATGTGCTCGGCATCAGTCCGGAGGACGTCCCCCAGTATATTCACACAAGGCTTAACGCAGACAGCGAGTAAACAGTCATTCACACAACCGGCACCCGGGCCGCACAGCCGGAGCTGCCGGCTGCTGCATACCGTAGTGCAGAAAATGCGGACAGCACCTGAACATCAGATGCTGTCCGCATTTTTTTGCATATCCGGCCGGAGAAGACGTGCGTCATCAATCTCCGGTCAATCTATAGTCCTCCGGGAAATTCAGCTCTCCTGCTGCGGCTTGAAGAGATGCTGTCTGACCGGCTTCAGCGCCGAGATCAGGATCTCACCAAAGCCGTAGCTGCTGATGATCTCGCCCGCCGCGATCGCCACTGCCTCAAGCCAGAGCGGGAGATTCACGCCGTACCCGTAGCGAAGGACCAGAGGCACGATGATTGTGTTTGAAAGAATCGTCGGAATCGGAACAAGCCAGCGGTTCCTGCGAAGCAGCCAGGCGCCTGCCGCTCCGAGCAGGGTCGCCAGGGAACCGAAGATAATGTCCCAGATGATGCAGCCGCCAAGCACATTCGAGAGCAGGCAGCCAACGAACAGTCCCGGTATGGCCGCCGGTGTGAAGAACGGAAGCACGGTCAGCGCCTCTGAAATCCGCACCTGAATCTCGCCATACGAAATCGGCGCGAAGACCAGTGTCAGTACCGTGTACAGCGCCGCGATGACGGCCGCCTGCGTAAGGAATGTAACTCGCTTATTCATAACTAAAATCCTCCTCAGTTTTTTATCGTGGGTTTCGGATACCACTTTCTGTTTTTTTACCGTGGGTCTCTCTGTACCACTCTGTTTTTTTACCGTGGGTTGCTTTATACCACTCTCTGTTTTTTTACCGTGGGTTGCCTTGTACCACTCTTTATCATCCGGTGAAGAGCCTTACTGCGCCGCGTCCCGGCTCAGTCGCCGAGGCACTCGTCAAGTCTCTCCTCGATCACGTCCTTGTCCATCTTCTGTCCGATAAAGACAAGCTTGATCATACGGTCCCCGTACTTCGGGTCCCACATCTTGCGGACCTGCGGATATTTGCTCAGAATTGTGTTGATCTGGGCCTTCGGCGCAGACGCGAGGAAGCGTCCCTGCGGCGATTCCGTGATCTGACGGCCTGCCTGCTCGAAAATGAACGCCGTGTCAGGCTCCTCCTGATACCAGACCATTCCCTTGCAGCGGATGACGCTGTGCGGCCAGTAATCACAGAGCTCAACGAGCTTGTCGTGGATGAACGGGCGGCGTCTGTAGTAGACAAAGGTCTCGATCCCGTACTCGAGCTCCTCCTCAGACTCCTCTGCGTCCTCCGGATGCTGGATTGCCTCGACCCAGCCTGCTGATGCGGCTGCACGGTCAAGATCAAAGCGGTCTGTGTTGAGCAGAGACTTGAGGTCAACATTGCCCTTCGTTGTCTCGATCATTTCCGCATCGGACTGAAGCTTCCGGATGATTGTCTTCAGCTCACCGAGGTCCTTCTCGGAGACAAGGTCCGTCTTGTTCATGATGATCGTGTTGCAGAACTCAATCTGCTGAATCAGCAGATTTTCGACATCGTCATCACCGATCGCCTGACGCATAAGCTTGCGTCCGTTCTCGAATTCCTGGAGCATCCGCGCGCAGTCGACAACTGCGATGACGTTGTCGAGCTTCATCGGAATGCCATCATCTGTGTTCTCCTCACAGATCTGCGTGATTGTCTGCGCGATCGGGAGAGGCTCACAGATGCCGGACGCCTCGATGATGATGTAGTTGTACTTTCCGGTCTCCGCCAGCTCTGTGAGCTGATCAGCCAGACTGCCGCGGAGCGTGCAGCAGATGCAGCCGTTTGACAGCGGGATCAGGTTCTCATCCTTCCGGGAGACGCCTCCGGATTTCTCAATCAGGTCGGCATCTACGTTGACCTCACCGATATCATTGACGATGACGGCCGCACGGATTCCCTCCTGATTTGCGAGAATGTGATTGAGCAGTGTTGTCTTGCCTGCTCCAAGATAGCCTGTGATCAGGCAGACTCTTACCATTTCTCTTTTCTTTCGTGCCATATAATTCCTTTCTGCTTCCGCCGGCGCCCCGTGATGGCCGCCGGGTGAAAACATCAAACATTGTAGCATATCCCGGCCGGATTTGTAAACCGGTGTTCCACGTGGAATACCACAGCTCTGACGGTGCGGACACGCGCCATGTATGTTGGAAAGCAGCCGCAGATATCAGGACGGCTTCGGGCAGACTCCGTCCCCCTCAGCTTCCCCTCGTCGCTTACAGCTCCTCGGGGTGATCTTCGGGCTCCTCCGTATAACGCCCTCCGCCGTACCTGATACTGCTGACTGCCTTCAAGGTCTGGTGGCGCGTGTACATCCCATCGCTGCTAATGTAAATTCTTCACACGCTTCACATTTGCTGGTATGATTTTATATGTATAACTGTATAGAAAGTGCGGGGGTTCGTCCGGGTAATAGGAGAGGTCCCTGCGGAAAGGATATATATGGATCAGGATATCAGACACATTCTGGAAGAGGTGCAAAGCGGCAGTATGTCTGTCGACAGCGCCTATTTGAAGTTAAAGGAGGAGCCGTTCGAGGACATCGGCTATGCCAAGGTAGACCTGCATCGAAAGATCCGGCAGGGAGCCGGCGAGGTCATCTACGGCGCCGGCAAGACGGCAGAGCAGATCTGCGGCATCTGCGACGCGATGGTCCGTCACGGCCAGGGCCATGTCCTGATCACGCGGATGGACTGCGATAAATCGGACGCGCTGAAGGCCCATCTCAAGGATCAGGCTCTGCCTTATGCCTATCATGAGGACGCGCGCATCGGCATCATCGGCTCCATACCTGAGCCGGACGGCATCGGCCGCATTGTCGTCGCGACGGGAGGGACAAGCGATCTCCCCGTCTCCGAGGAGGCCGCTCTCACTGCCGAATTCTATGGAAATGAGGTTCTCCGCCTCACGGATGTCGGTGTCTCCGGTCTTCACCGCCTTATTCCGCACCTCGATGAGATCATGAGTGCCTCCGTCATTATTGCGGTCGCCGGCATGGAGGGTGCGCTCGCGAGCGTCATCGGCGGTCTCGCCGACTGCCCGGTCATCGCAGTTCCGACGAGTGTCGGATATGGGGCTTCATTTCACGGGCTGTCCGCTCTTCTGTCCATGCTGAATTCCTGCGCGAGCGGCGTGAGTGTCGTCAATATCGACAATGGCTTCGGCGCGGGCTTCCTCGCAAGCCGGATCAACCATCCGAAGCGGCGTGAATCGACGAATCATTGACATAAAAGACGCGCGGCATCTGAGTTGCCGCGCGTCTTTTACAAATCTGAGCTTCCGTCACTCGGCCGTCTTCACTGCGTCCTTGTAGACACGGTTGATCGCGACCGGATGGAATGCCACACCCTTGACATTGCTCTTGATCATCTCCGCGTTGCACTGCGTGTACAGCGGGAAGATAACCGCGTTGTTCATGATGATGTCCTCCGCCTTGCAGAGAGCGTCCCAACGTCCCTTCTGGTCGAGGGCCAGATCTCCGGTCGTGCACTCCGCAAGAATCGAATCGTATGTGCTGTCGGAGAACTTGCCGTAATTGTAGGTGACATCCGTCTTCCACATGCCGAGATATGTCATCGGATCGTCGTAATCCGGTCCCCAGCGCGTAAGACCGAGATCAAAGTCGCCGTTGTACATATCCTGCAGGCGCTGCTTCTTCGGCTCCGGCTCGAGATTGATTGTCAGTCCCGGAAGTGCGTCCTCAAGTTCTTCCTTGATGACCTGCGCGACCTTCTGCGGCTCATCGTCAGCGTCCATCTTCAGCGTGAGCTCAAGACTGTTGATGCCGAGATCGTCGAGTCCCTTCTTCCAGTACTCCGCGGCCTTTGCCTTGTCATATGTGCACACGCTGCTGTAGCGGCTCTGATCCTCGGAGAAGGCCTTGCCGTCCGGTCCTGTCGCAAAATCTACCGGAACAGCCGTGTATGTCGGCACAGAACCATCACGGCAGACATCATTCGTGATTGACTCCCGGTCAAGTGCCATCGTCATCGCAAGGCGGATATTGAGATTCTGCAGCTCCTTGACGCCTGAGATATTCGGCGCGATATACCACATATAGCCGGAGCTGAAGGATGTATAATCCGGATCATCCTTGACCTGATCGACCTGATCACCGTTGACAAGCGTGAGATCGAGATCACCGTTCTGATAACTCATGAGTGCTGTCTGGGAATCCTGAATGACGCTGTATTTGATACCGGAGAGCTTGATCCGGTCCTTGTCGTAGTAGTTTTCATTTTTCTTCATGTGGATCGAGGTCGCCGCCGGCTCATAGTCATCGATCACAAATGCTCCGTCCGCCAGGATCGTGTCCGGGCTTGATCCGTATGTGCCGTTGCACTTATTGTAGAAGTCCTCATTGACCGGATAAAATGTCGGGAGGCACATGAGGCTGAGAAAGGAGCTGACCGGTGCGTTCAGCGTGACCACGAGTGTGTAGTCATCCTTTGCCGTGACGCCGAGCTCGCTCTTATTCTTCTTGCCTGCAATAATGTCCACCGCATTTTTGATCTGCCCGACATCGCTCAGCATGTATGAGTAACTCGCCGCTGTGTCCGGGTCAACGGCTCTCTGCCACGCGAAGACAAAGTCCTTTGCCGTCACCCTTGTTCCATTTGACCACTTCGCGTCCTTGCGCAGATGAAATGTCCACGTGAGGCCATCGGATGACTGCTCATAGGATTTCGCGATTGCCGGCACAGGCTTGCCATTCTCATCCATCTGCATGAGGCCGTCCATATAGTCAGCGATCACTTCAAATGAGGTTCCATCCTCTGCCTTCTGCGGGTCAAGACTCTCAACCGGCGTCTCAATCATGACATTGAGATCCCCACCGTCGGAAACTGCGCCGGATGAGGCTGCCTCCTCTGCGGAAGCTGTCGATTCTGCACCCGATGTGACTGCCGTCACAACGGAACCCGACACATCTGAGCTGCCTGTTTTCTTCTCAGCCCTGCTGCCGCAGCCGGCAAGACCAAGCGCCATTACGGCAGACAGTAAGATTGCTGTCACATTTCTCTTCATAAAACTCCTCCCCTCATACCTGAGGCATCCGCAGATATCTGCGATCCTCTTCTCCAAGAGACAGAGAAAGCTTAGTCCTGCAGGGCTGATGTGTCAAGAAACCTGTCCTCCAGCGCTGATCTGCCTGCATTTGTTAGTTACAGTTCACACGCCACCAGACTTCGGTGAACGGTCAGCGATATCAGGAGCGGTGAGGGCGTTATACGGAGGAGTCCGAAGATCACCCTGAGCCGCTGCGTCAGCGGCGAAGGGAAGCTGAGGAGGACGGAGTCTGCCCGATACCGCCCTGATATTCGCGACCGCATGCGACTGTGGATGGCGTGTGAACAGTAACATTTGTTATGACAGAGCTCCCGAAATAAAAAAGAGCTCCCCGCTCCGGAGGCACATTGTCTCCGAAGCGGAAAGCTCTTATCATTCGCAATTTATCCCGCAAAGTCTGCGGACAGATCTTACTGGATGATGCCCGGGCCCTCGAGAACTGTTCTCTTACGGACATACTTCGGAAGAAGCTTCGGGGATACAAGCTCTGTCTCGATGCCTGCGTCCTTGATCTCCTTCTCGAACTCTGTCGTATGAGCCAGTGTCAGCTTGCCGACCTTGACGTCCTTGCATCTCTTGCCTGCAGCCTTGCCTGCGTCACGACCGAATACGATGACGTCGAGCAGAGAGTTGCCCATCAGTCTGTTCGTGCCGTGGACACCGCCTGTGACCTCACCTGCTGCGAAGAGGTTCTTAACGCCTGTCTCGCAGTTCGTGTCGATCTCAACGCCGCCGTTCTGATAGTGCAGTGTCGGATAAACAAGGATCGGCTCCTTTGTGATATCGATGCCGCGCTTCTCAAACATACGGTACATAGCCGGGATTCTCTTCTGGATCGTGCCCTCGCCGTTCTTGACCTCGATGATCGGAGCGTCAAGCCATACGCCGTAGCCGTGCTCTGTCTTCACGCCGTTGCCCTTCGCGCACTCACGAATAATGGCAGCAGCCTCAACGTCACGAGTCTCAAGCGGATGAACGAAGATATCGCCGTTCTTATTGACGACCTTTGCGCCGAGAGAACGGACCTTCTCTGTGACAAGCGCGCCGTAGATCTGATCCGGGAATGCAGCGCCTGTCGGATGATACTGCAGTGTGTACTGATAGAGAAGCTTTGCGCCGGCTCTGTAGCTGAGAACAAGACCATCAGCTGTTGCGCCGTAATGGTTCGATGTCGGGAAGCCCTGATAATGCATACGGCCCGCACCGCCTGTAGCGAGGATGACTGTCTTCGCGCGGACGACGATCAGCTCCATTGTCTCCATGTTGAGGAGAACAGCGCCTGCCGCATTGCCATTCTCATCCTTGATGATTTCAATCGCGGAGGAGAACTCGATGATCGGGATCTGACGGTTCAGAACCTCATCGCGGAGCGTACGCATGATCTCCATGCCGGAGTAGTCGCGGCATGCATGCATTCTCTTGCGGGAAGTTCCGCCGCCGTGTGTCGTGATCATACGGCCTGTCTCGTCCTTATCGAACTCGCAGCCGAGATCGTTGAGCCACTTGATGTCCTCCGGAGCCTCTGTGACGAGCTTTGCGACAAGCTCCTTCTTTGCCTTGAAATGGCCGCCGCCGTACGCATCGAGGAAATGCTGAGCCGGAGAATCGTTCTCCTTATCAGCAGCCTGGATACCGCCCTCAGCCATCATTGTATTTGCATCGCCTGTACGAAGCTTTGTGGAAATGAGAACCTTCGCACCTGCCTCATCTGCCTCGATTGCCGCAGAGCAGCCTGCTCCGCCGCCGCCGATGATCAGGACATCGACATCGTATGCCGGATGCTCAAGATCGACATCACCCTCATGTACACGCGGATGTGCCTGCAGCATGTCAGCGAGCTCGTGAGGAGCCTTCTCGCCCTTGTTCGGGCCGATCTTCAGCTCTTCGAACGCGTCCTGGTTGTAATCCGGATGATACTTTCTGAGCAGCTCATCCTTCTCGTCAGCAGTCATGCGTCTCGGCTCAGCTGCTGCATTTGCCTGTCTCTTCTCCGCGACCTTTGCAAGAGATTCCTGAAAACTTTCTGGATACATATTCTGTAATCCTCCTTATTTCTCAATCTCACGAGTGTTGTATTTCTCGCGGATATCTGCGTCACTGAGTGACATAACAGCCTTCATTGCATCGTCATATTTGCCCTCGGAGATCTCCTTGACTCTGTCGAGAAGATGCTGCGCCTGCGGTGTGAGGTACTTGCCGTTCAGACGTCTCGCAAGCATTGCGACCTGCGGATGAGAAATGCCTGCCGGGCATCTGGATGAGCAGACACCGCACATGACGCAGTCAAATGAAAGATCTGCGCAGGCCTTGAAGTCACCTCTCTGCGCATAAGCGATGTACTGCATGACATTGAGGCCCTGTGTGCAGGCCTTTGTGCAGGCGTTACATCCGACGCATGCGTAGATTTCCGGGTAGAGCTGCATCATGAGCTGCTGCTCCGGCTTGACCTTGTTGATGTCGTAGACCTGCTTGACAAGCGGGAAGAACGGCAGTGTCGCAACATACATGTTGTTCTCGACCTGTGTCTGGCATGCAAGAGCCATCTTGAGCTCCTGCTGTCCCTTGATTCTGTAGATCGTAGCGCACGCGCCGCAGAAACCATTGCGGCAGCCGACGCCGCGAACCAGCTGATAACCTGCATATTCCATCGCTGTCATGATGGTCAGGTTTGACGGCACTTCATATTTCTTTCCGAAGAAATAGACATTTACCATATCTGCCATGGGATTTATATCCTCCATTTAAAATGAGATACTCTGTTGCACTCGATATATAGGGCTCAGATCCGGCCGCAAGCGGCCTCGCTAAAGCACACCCTGGCTGCTCGGACTTCGAATTCCTCCAGCCAGGCTCGGCCGCTAGCGGCCTCGCTAAAGCACCTGCTGCCTGCTCGACAGCGCCCTGCTAAAGCGGGCGCCTGTCTTCGCAGCCAGCCCAGCCGTGCTTCGCACGTCTGCTCGAATCCTGCGGATTCGAGGGTGCTTAAAATTCCGGCGGAAGCAGATCAAGCTTATCGTACCGGAACACCGGGCCGTCCTTGCAGACGTACTTGTCGCCGATGTTGCAGCGTCCGCACTTGCCGATTCCGCACTTCATGCGCATTTCCATTGTCGTATAGACCTGTGATGTCTTAAAGCCCTGCTTCTTCAGGCCTTCCAGTGTGAAATGGATCATGATCGGCGGTCCGCAGATGATGATGATCTTGTCAAGGGAGAGGCCAAGCTCTGAAGCATATGTCGGGACAAATCCGACATGGCCGTCCCAGCCTTCCTCCTCACGGTCGATCGTGAGGTAGACGGAGCAGTGCGGGTCCTTCGCCCACTCCTCCTCGATCTCCTTGCGCTTGACGAGGTCCTCCTTCGTACGGGAGCCGTAGATGATATCGAGGTGACCGTAGTTCTCCGGGTTGGCTCTGCAGTAATTGATGATGGAGCGGAGCGGAGCAAGACCGATACCACCGGCGATGAAGACGAGGTCCTTTCCTCTGAAGTCCGTGTCAACCGGGAAGCCATTGCCGTACGGTCCGCGGACGAGGATCTCCTGTCCCTCTTCCATATCGTGCAGCCAGCTCGTGAGATGTCCGCATTTCTTGATGGAGAACTCATTGTAATCCGGGTTCTGCGGCGCGGATGTGATTGAGAACATACCCTCGCCGACACCCGGGACGGAAACCATCGCGCACTGTCCCGGGATGTTCTTGAAGATCGGCTTGCCGTCGAGACCAACTACGTGGAAGGACTTGACGTCGCCCGTCTCCTGGACGATTTCCTTGACCACGCCGATCTGAGGAATTAACTCTTCTTTATTCATTCCGCATCCTCCTCCAGCGCTTTCATGACTTTCACAATATTCATCTGAATCGGGCACTTCTTCAGGCAGCGTCCGCAGCCAACGCAGCTGTACATACCGTCATTCTTAATCGGATAGTACACCAGCTTGTGCATGAATCTCTGACGGAAGCGCTCCTTCTGCGTCTTACGAGGCGTGCCGGCAGCCATCATAGTAAAGTCATTGTACATGCAGCTGTCCCAGCATCTGTAGCGCTCGATCTGATGGTTATTGCCTGTGAAGTCCTCAATATCGAAGCACTGGCATGTCGGGCAGACAAATGTGCATGCGCCGCAGCCGAGGCAGTGGCTTGCAAGCTCCGCCCACTTCGGGCTGTTGAAGACCTCAAGCTCCTTGTCGCGGTTGTCGACCGGCTTTACATCCTTCAGCGGAAGACGATCGAGAATCGCATGGATCTTCTCAATCTGTGCGTCGACTGCTGCCTGGTCGCCCTCTGTGAGGACATCCCTGATGCTGTCGATCAGCTTCTGGCCCTTCTCCGTCACAGGCTCCATGCAGAAATCGTCACCGACGATCCACGCCTGAACATCGCCGGCCGGCTTTGCCGCGTCGATGCCGAAGCTTCCGCAGAAGCAGGTCTCTGCCGGGCGGTTGCACGCCAGAGAGACGATCGTCGCATGCTTGCGTCTGTTTTCATAGTACGTGTCGACCGGATCAGCCAGGAATACGTTGTCCAGTACATCAAATGAACGGACATCGCATGCTCTCGCACCGAAAATGACATAATCTTCGGATTCTTTCCGCTCATCGAAGATCTCGATGTGCTTGCCCTCGCGACGGAACTTCACCATCGGCTGAACCTGCGGGAAGAAGAAATCCTTGGCGGAGCGGAGCGTGTTCAGCTGCTTTGACATCTGAACGCCCTCCGTGTACGGCTTGAATTCAGCCTGACCTGCCGCATTGTCGACCGGCAGATAGAGCTTTTCATTTGCCGAAATCGCGCCCAGAACCTTGTTCAGATCAGAATAAGCTACCTTGACGATCATTATTCAGCTCCTCCTTTCTGAACAACAGACGCCTCAGCGTCCTTATCCTTCGTGTAGTCGACGACAGGGCTCACCTGACCGACCTCCGCGCCGGCCATGAACGGACCGTACAGCTCGTTATAATCCTTGATGAATTTTCTGTTCAGCAGATGAAGCGGAATGTGCTCCGGGCATACACGGGAGCACTCACCGCAGTCTGTGCAGCGTCCGGCGACATGGAAGGCACGGATGATGTGGAACATGCTCTCCTCGAAGCTGTTCGCCGGTGCCTTGTTGAACGCGCCCGAATCATAGTTATCAAAGACGCACTTCTCACAGGTACATGCCGGGCAGACATTTCTGCACGCGTTGCAGCGGATGCACTTGGAGAGCTGGGACTGCCAGAACTTGAAGCGCTCCTCTGCGGACATCTTCTCGATCTCCTCGACCTCATCAAAGCGGTGAGAATCAAGAACCTCGCCATCCTCGCCGATCAGCTCATCGTAAGCGACATGCTTCTTCGACTTGCAGTTCAGGCATCTCTCAGCCATGACATCCATAGCCGGAACAGATTCCTCGCCGTAGATCGTGCTGATCTTCAGTGTGCCGTTCTCATTCTTCACATCTGTGATGCAGTCAATGCCCTTTGCGCGGAGCTTCTCGACATCGGCCTTGCCGTAGCACTCGATACCGACCGCATACACATTGTCGCGGTGGATCTTGTACTCCGTGAGCAGCTGGTTGAAGCTGTATGTATCGCACGGCTTCAGGAAAACGAGGACCTTGCCCTCCTTCTCAGATTCCGAGCGCAGATACTTGGACAGGTTTGCGCCGCAGAAATCATTGTAAACGAAATTATTCTTGACTTCCTCTACGCTCGTGAAGACAGCCGGTGTGATGTCGTACACGAACTGGCCCTTCTGCCAGCCGAGTACCCGATTTACCGTACCATCCTCAAGAAGCTCACAGGCACGCCTTATCAGTTCGTCTTGCATCTCAAATCCTCCAGTCTGCGATTTTCACCAAGCTCCTCGATCGTCTTCGTGAAATCCGTGACGACCTCGGCAAATCTTGCACCCTCTGCAGCGGATACCCACTCAACGCGGGTGCGCGCGCTCTCGACGCCGAGGTAATTCAGCATAGAGAACAGAAGGGTCATACGCCGTCTTGTATGATAATTTCCCGTTGTGTAATGGCAGTCACCCGGATGGCAGCCCATGACAAGGACGCCGTCAGCGCCTCTCTGGAACGCTCTCAGGATAAACAGCGGGTTGATACGGCAGGAGCACGGAACGCGGATGATCTTGACGTTATCCGGGTAGGACGCGCGGTTGTTGCCGGCCGTGTCAGCACCGGAATAAGAGCACCAGTTGCAGCAGAACGCCACGATCAGCGGCTTCCACTCTTTGTTTTCATTTACTGACATATTGCATCTACCTCCGCCATGATTTCCTGGTTCGAGAAGCCTCTGAGGTCCATAGCTCCGGACGGGCAGGTAACCGTGCAGGCACCGCAGCCCTGGCAGACGGCCTCATTGACCTGAGCGACGCGGCGAACCTTCGTCGTGCGATCCGGCATTCTGAATTCCTTCTCAACGTATGTGATCGCGCCGTACGGGCAGACACCCTGGCACTGTGAGCAGCCGTTGCACATCATCTCATTCGGATGAGCGACGCACGCGTTGTTCTTCAGTTCCTTCTTGCAGAGGAGACCGATGACCTTTGCCGCTGCCGCGGAAGCCTGTGCAACTGTCTCCGGGATATCCTTCGGTCCCTGGCACATACCTGAAAGAAAGATACCTGCTGTCGCTGACTCGACCGGACGAAGCTTCGGATGGGCCTCTGTAAAGAAGTCGTTCGTATCCATCTGCGTCGTGAGCATTGTCGCGAGCGGTCTTGCCGTCGGGCTCGGCTCAATGGCAGCGGAGAGGACAACCATATCCGCCTCGATATGGACCTGTTCACCGAGAAGAAGATCAGAGCCCTGAACCATCAGCTTGCCGTTCTCAGGAGTGACCTTGCCGACCTGGCCCTTGATGTAGTGGACGTTGTACTGCTCAACCGCGCGGCGGTAGAACTCATCGAAGTTCTTGCCCGGTGTACGGACATCGATGTAGAAGACGTAGAGGTCTGTATCCGGATAGTGGTCCTTGGTGAGGATCGCCTGCTTTGCCGTGTACATGCAGCAGACCTTGGAGCAGTACGGCTTACCTCTTGCCGGACCCTTGGTCGGATCGCAGGTCTCACGGGAGCCCACGCACTGAATCCAGACGATCTTCTTCGGCTCCTTGCCGTCAGACGGGCGGAGCAGATGACCGTTCGTCGGTCCTGCCGCGTTCATGAGACGCTCATACTCGAGGGATGTGACGACATCCGGACTCTGGGAGTATGCGTACTCATCATACTTGTCAACCTTGATCTGCTCATAGCCTGTCGCAACGACGATTGCGCCGTACTTCTCCTCGAGGTACTCGTCCTTCGCCTTGTAGTTGATGGCGCCGGCCTGGCAGACCTTGGAGCAGATACCGCACTTGCCCTTGTTCAGCATGAGGCAGTATCTCGGATCGATTGTCGCGACCTTCGGGACAGCCTGTGCGAACGGGATGTAAATGCAGGACCTGTTGTTCAGGTCGTGGTTGAACTCGTTCGGGATCTTCTTCATCGGACATTTCTCTGTGCAGGCACCGCAGCCCGTGCACTTGTCCTCATCGACGTAGCGCGCCTTGCGCTTGATCTTCACGTCGAAGTTTCCGACGAAGCCACTGACCTCTGAGACTTCCGAATAGGAAAGAATACGAATATTCTCGTTCTGGCCGACATCAACCATCTTCGGTGTGACGATGCAGGATGCGCAGTCAAGCGTCGGGAATGTCTTGTCGAGCTGAGCCATCTTGCCGCCGATTGACGGGTTCTTCTCGACGAGGTCAACCTTGAAGCCGGCCTCTGCAATATCGAGTGCCGTCTGCATGCCGGCGATACCGCCGCCGATGACAAGAGCTCTCTTCGTGACCTGTGTCGTACCGGATGTCAGCGGGCTGTTCAGAACAACCTTAGCGACTGCTGCGCGGGCAAGGACAATAGCCTTCTCCGTCGCAACCTTGATATCCTTCGTGACCCAGGAGCACTGCTCACGGATGTTCGCGATTTCGAGCATGTACGGGTTCAGACCGGCCTTTGCGATAGCCTTCTGGAATGTCAGCTCATGCATATGCGGAGAGCAGGAGCAGATGACAACACCTGTCAGGCCATACTTCTTGATGGAATCCTGAACCAGTGTCTGTCCGGCCTCGGAGCACATATATGTGTAATCCGTGGAGAAAACCACACCCGGCTCTTTTTCCATTGCCTTGGCCACTGCCTTGACATCAACTGTCGCCGCAATGTTCGTACCGCAATGGCAGACAAATACGCCAATTCTTTGCATTGTATTTCTCCTTTACTTTGTATACTTGCGGAATGCGCTGACCAGTGCCTGCTGCGGCAGATCCGGATCAAGCTTTGCCGGAACATCGTCCGGAATGAGATGGTTCTGCCCCTGCTTGCGGATCACTGCGAGGCGGATCGCCTCAACGAGCTTCGCGGGCTCAACCTGGCGCGGGCATCTCTCGATGCAGGCCATGCAGGACATGCATTTGTAAATGGACTTCGATGCCATGAGCTTGTCGATCTCACCGCGCTCGACCATGAGGACGAACTGGTTCGGATGGTATTCCATCTCGTCATAAGCCGGGCATGTGCCGGAGCACTTGCCGCACTGCATGCACTTGAGCGGGTTGACACCGCTGATCGCCAGAATTTCGTCTTTCGTAACTTCGTAATTAGAGGCCATTACATTTCCTCCTTTACGCCGAGAGCCTCGGCAAGAACTTCCGTGAAATATCTCACGGTGACGCCCGTGCCTTCGGAATGCTTCTTCAGATTGTAGTAGCAGAGCGGGCACGCTGTGACAACCGTGTCGGCACCGTTAGCCTTCGCATTTTCAAGAATCGACTTCACGCGCTTTTCCGGAACAGAGCTGTCCTCCATCGTGAGGTACGCTCCGCAGCACTCATTGCGCTGTGCGTAAACAACCGGTGTTGCGCCCACTGCCTTGATCAGGTCCTCAATGATGGTCGGATTCTCGGCATTGTCCATCGCCATAACCTGTGACGGACGAAGCAGAAGACATCCGTAGTACGCACCGATCTTCTGGCCCTTCAGCGGATTCTTGACAGCCGCCTTGACCTTGTCGTAGCCGATATCATCGCGAAGCAGCTCCAGGAAATGAATAACGCGCGTCTCACCGTGATACTCAATGCCGTCTGCCTTGAGATAGTTGTTAGCGCGTGTCGAGACATACTCGTCATTCGCCATGTCGTCATTTACCCGCTTGATCACGTTGTGGCACGCGGAGCAGATGGTAACAAGGTCATGTCCGGCGTCTCTTGCGGACGCGAGGGCACGGACAGACGAAAGCTTGATTGCAATCTCGTCGTGGCTCAGCGGATATACGCCGCCGCAGCACTGCCATTCCGGAATTTCTTCCAGCTCAGCACCGAGTGCCTTCGCGGCCGCACGTCCGTATGCGTCCAGGTCCTTGGCTTTGTTCTTCAAAGTGCAGCCTGGAAAATAACTGTAGACCATAGTTTGATTTCCTTTCTACAATTTGGTTGTCTTGTATGTATATAGAACGCATGTCATGCAGCGCATGATACGGGGTTCTCTATGTAATAAAGCCGGCGCCGCCGGATCAGTCCCGCGGCGTCCGGCCAGGTCTTACGCCATGTTTTCCGGATGGAAAACCTCATCAAATTTTTCCGGTGTCAGGAAGCCGAGCTTCACGCACGCCTCCTTGAGGGAGATGTTCTCCTTGAATGCCAGCTGAGATGTCTTTGCAGCCTTCTCATATCCGATGTACGGGTTGAGGGCTGTGACAAGCATCAGTGAGTTGTGGAGATTGTCATGCATCTTCTGCTTGTTTGCCTTGATGCCGACAACGCACTTGTCCTTGAACGATGTCATGGACTCGGCGAGGAGACGGCAGGACTGCAGGAAGTTATATGCCATGACCGGCATGAACACATTCAGCTCGAAGTTGCCCTGGGATGCCGCCATACCGACGGCGACATCGTTGCCGATAACCTGAACAGCAACCATCGTGACCTGCTCGCACTGTGTCGGATTGACCTTGCCCGGCATGATCGAGGAGCCCGGCTCATTGGCAGGGATTGTGATCTCACCGAGACCGAGACGCGGGCCGGATGCAAGCCAGCGGACGTCATTAGCGATCTTCATCATATCGCAGGCCATTGCCTTGACAGCGCCGTGCGCAAATACGATTTCATCCTTGGATGTCAGCGCGTGGAACTTGTTCTCCGCCGTGTAGAAATCCTTGCCTGTCAGAGCGGAAACTCTTTCAGCAACGAGCTTTGCAAAGCCCTCCGGCGCATTGAGGCCTGTGCCGACAGCCGTGCCGCCGAGTGCCAGAGCCTTGAGCGGCTTCAGCGCGAGCTTCACAAGCTCAACGTCCTTCTCAAGAGAAGATCTCCAGCCGCTGATCTCCTGTGAGAACCTGATCGGAACAGCGTCCTGAAGATGTGTACGGCCTGACTTGACGATGCCCTCATTTTCAGCCTCAAGCTTCTTGAACGCATCAATAAGTGCCTCCGCGGACGGGAGCAGCTTGTCCTCGAGAGCGATGACAGCTGCGATGTGCATGGCCGTCGGGAATGTATCGTTCGAGGACTGGCTCATATTGACATCATCATTCGGATGGCAGAGCTTCTTGCCCGCAATCTCATTTGCGCGGTTCGCAATGACCTCGTTCGTGTTCATATTGGACTGTGTGCCCGAGCCTGTCTGCCATACGACGAGCGGGAAGTTGTCGTTCAGCTCTCCGGAAATAACCTCATCGCATGCCTTCGAGATCGCGGCGAGCTTCTCGTCCGTCATCTTCTCCGGCTTCAGGCTGTGATTGGCCTGTGCCGCCGCCTTCTTCAGGATGCCGAAGGCGTGTGTGATCTCACGGGGCATTGTCTCAATGCCGACGCCGATTCTGAAATTTTCGTGGCTGCGCTCGGTCTGGGCACCCCAGTACTTATCTGCCGGCACCTTTACCTCTCCGAGTGAATCATGCTCTAAGCGATAGTCCATTGTTTTTCTCCTCTTTGACTGGATTGACAGTTCATATACCGCTGCGGGAGCTGCTTTGAAAATGAAAACGAGCTCTCTCAATGTCATGTCTGTTCCCAGAATAGCACAACCGCTTTTAGTTAAACAAGGCAAACCTGTGAAAATATCGATATCGTAATATCGATTAAATCCGACTATTTCAGTACGATTTTTGCGGGGCAGCCTTCATTTTTTCCCATATTTACTGTATTTTTCGGCACTTTTCCTCGCTAAAATTCAAAAATGCGGAGTGCACCATTTGGTGCGCTCCGCATCCACTGCCGAGATCATGCTCTAAAACAGCAAAAATTAAATTTTTCTCACTCGATCCAGCTCTCTCCCATCTCGTTCGCAAGACGCAGATGCTGCGACAGCATCGCAAGTGAGGACGCGAGATCTTCATTCTGTACAAGAACGTGGTCCGGCACCTGCAGCTTCACGAACGCAAAGTTCCAGATTGCCTGTATGCCGCCGTCTACGAGCCGGTTTGCCACGTCCTGCGCGGCCTCTGCCGGCACCGTGATGATTCCGATCTGTATATTCTGGCGAAGGCAGAAATTCTTGAGCTTTGCAAGCGAATAGACCTCTACTCCGTTGATTTTCTTGTGGATCAGACTCCTACGGACATCGAAGGCTGCTACAATCTTCAGCCCGTACATATCAAACTCCCGGTTTCGGAGCAGGGCCTTGCCAAGAGACCCGGCCCCGACGAGAACGGTTTCCTTCGTCGTATGGTAACCCATGTACTGCTCGATGTCCCGGATCAGTGTGCAGACGTTGAAGCCGGCCTTCGGTCTTCCGCCTGTCGAGCTTACTGCCGCAATATCCTTGCGCACAAGCACATCATTGAGCTGGAGCTCCGCGGCAATCGCCGATGCCGATACATCGGTCCGCCCCTCAGCCTTCGCCTTCTTCAGATACTGCAGATAATAAGGCATGCGCTGCAGCGTCTGTATTGTCAGATAACTGTTATTTGCCAGTGACTTGTCCTTCATGTTTCTCCCGAGCTCCATTGAATCTTCTTTATAATAATTGTACCACAATCCGACGCAAGTGTTATACTGCTAAATGTATACACTATTGCAGGCAACCCCAGGCAGGAGATTTTTCATGGGACTTTTTCACGAATCAGACCAGTACGACCAGAGCGACAGCGCCAACGCCGAGCACAATCCCGAGCTCAGAAACCGCGAGAGCGAGCAGACAGACCCATTCGCCGATCCCTGGCGCGGCTCATTTCTGAGCCCTTACTCCGAGTCGCCTTTCGACGATTTCAACGGGACCGGCCACTATGAGCAGGACCCTGACCGCTTTGACCCGGAGATCCGCCGGAACCACGAGCCGAACGGCATGGCAAAGGCCGCGCTCCTCTGCGGAATCTGCTCCCTGCTCGGCATCATCTTCGGCACCTCCATCTTTCTCGGGGGACTCGGGCTCATATTTGCCCTTCTCTCCCGCCGCAGAAGGCTCAGCCCGATGGCATCCGTCGCCATTGCCCTGAATGCTGCAGGCATCATCCTGTCCGCCGCCGTCATTGCCGTCAGCGCGGTCACACTCGTATCAACAGGCGTCTGGGATTACGCTGTGAAGGAGGCGCAGGTAACCGATTTTTCAGATGCTGATTCCGTATCGGAGTTCGAGACAAATGTCGAAAAACGGCTGTACAGCGCACTGACAGGGCAGTCAGCAGGATCCGCCGACAGCTCCTCAGAAAGCGCCGCCTCTTCCTCGGAAAATGAAGGAAGCGCTGCCGGCGGTGCAGATTCCTCATCAGAGAGCGTCAACCCGTCCGAGGGTGCAGACTCTTCATCCGAAGGAAGCTCATCCTCCGGTGCCTCTTCAGACGGCACGCTTCCCTCCGGTCTCGGAGGACTCAGCGGCGACGGAGGGCTTGTCTGACACAGAGCAGACAGGCCGCCGCGTCCGCTGCAAAGCCCGTCTGACGCGGGCGCAGCTCACTTGATCACAAAAAATGAAAGGTACAGACGGTAACGATCCGATGAAAACAGGTTCAATCAGTCTTTTAAAGGAACAGAGTCGCGGCGCGCTCGAGGGCCGCTGGGGCGAGAGTGTGGCTTATCCCGCCGTGCTGATCGCACTGCATATGATCGCGGCAGCCATTCTTGCGGCCGTCATGAAATCCGCCAGTGTCGCAGAGGTCATATCGGGAGCAGGAATCGCATTTATCATGCAGGTCCTGATCTCGCTGTTTGTCTGGGGAGCCGGTTATCATTTTCTTCAGATGCTGCGCGGAAGGGAGACCTCCTTCAGCTCGCTTCTGACCGTCTTCCGGATGCAGCCGGACCGCTTTGTTCTCTTCGGCATCATCTCGGGAGCCGTGCGGATCATCCCCATGGTTCCGTTTCTGATTGCTCTCGGGCAGATAAAAGACCATCCGCTGGCAGCAGTCATATCAGCCGTAATCGGCGCGGCTTTGTTCATCGCAGCCATCCTCTTTCTCCTGACATATGCCATGACTGTGTTTGTTCTTCTCGACTGCGGCGGCTCTCTTCCGACGACAGTGGCCATGAAGCAATCGCGCCGCCTGATGCGCGGGCAGAAATGGAAGTTCTTCCTCACCTGCATCAGCTTCATAGGCTGGGTGCTTCTTGCTGTCATCACACTCGGCCTCGGGCTTCTCTGGATTATCCCCTACGTTATAACAACAATGTGCGCATTTTACGAGAGCACAGAAAAAGGCCCGGACATGTCCCGCTGAACCTGCAGCGCCTGCAGGTCCCGGGAAACAGGTCCGGGTCTTTATTATTCAAGTGTCAGTCGTGTCTGTAGAGAACGACCGCCTCATAAGCTCTCATATCCAGCGTCAGAATGCCGGCAATGACATCGTGCTCGACAGACTCCTCAGACACGCCGTCCTTCCACGTTGTCAGAAGCTGTGTCATCTTCGTATTGGACGTGCGCGTGACACCGGTCTCCCAGACCGGAATCTCCAGCGCAATCGGCTGCTCGCCGGAATTCACGGCGATGACGAACTGCTCCTCATCGGAAAATCGTCCATAGACAACACTGTGATAGCCGCTGCACAGGTCCTTCGTGGACCCTTCTGAGAATGTTTTGTATTTCTTGTGCAGGCGGATTGCACGCTTGTAGAAATCCAGCATCTCCTTGTCCTCACGCCCCCACGGATAGGTGCGTCTGTTGTCCGGGTCCGTAAATCCTACGACGCCCGCCTCATCTCCGTAGTAGACAGTCGGTGCCCCGACAAATGTCATCTGCATCAGGACAGCCTCCCGCATGACCGCAGGATTGATGTTGACGGATGCCGCCTCTGCACCGAGATGGTTGACACGGCCGACGTAATGGTTCGTCCTCGTGAGGAACCTGGAGTGATCATGATTGTCAAGCTCATTCATCGCGCACTGAATCGACGGTGCCATGAAGCTCGCCATATGATACGTCATCGCGTCACGGAACGCCTCGCCGTTTCCGAGAAGGTCCTCGCGGAACTGGTCGCTGTGCTTCTCCATGCCTGTCAGAAACCAGGAGACCGGCTCCATGAACGCATCGTAGTT
This sequence comes from Eubacteriales bacterium, assembly GCA_036453145.1. Lineage (GTDB taxonomy): Bacteria > Bacillota > Clostridia > Lachnospirales > Lachnospiraceae > Chordicoccus. The sequence continues at coordinate 84,148 of JAZHVT010000003.1, read as the reverse complement.
CATGACCGTGTCCCACTCGTCGCCCTTCAGCCAGTCATAGGTCTCGCCGTAGTGCTCGGCAAGAATAATCGCGTTCGGATTGGCCTCCTTGACCGCCTTTCGGAACATTTTCCAGAAATGATGGTTGTACTCAGCACTCATACCGAGGTCAGCCGCGACATCAAGTCTCCAGCCGTCCGCGCAGTATGGCGGAGAAACCCACTTTCTGCCTATGTTCAGGATATACTCGACGAGCTTCGGGCTGTCCTCATAGTTCAGCTTCGGGAGCGTTTCATTTCCCCACCAGCCGTCGTAGAACTCGTTGTAAGGCCACGCATGCTCATTATTGAACCGGAAGAATGTCCTGTACGGACTGTCCGCATCGATATAGGCGCCCTTCGCGTAGCCGCCGTGCTGCTCGTAAATGCGCTCTCTGTCCATCCATTTGTTGAACGAGCCGCAGTGGTTGAACACGCCGTCCAGAATGACCTTCATGCCGCGGCGATGGATTTCCTGACATAAATGCGCAAAGTACGAATTCGACGCATCGAGGTTGATCGGATCCGTCACGCGCTGGATATACATCGTCGCGTCCCCGTTTGACGTGTCTCCGTCCTTCAGAGGCTCGCCTCCGTCCTTGACAATGCACGCAAAATGAGGATCCACATGGTCGTAGTCCTGAATGTCATATTTGTGGTTCGACGGAGAGACAAAGATCGGGTTCAGGTAAATGACCTGCACGCCGAGGTCCTGCAGGTAATCGAGCTTCTTTTCAACCCCGAGGAGATCTCCGCCGTAGAAATTCCGCACATCCATATTGGAAGGGACCTGGTTCCAGTCGTCGACATGGCGCGCATAGCCGCCGAGATAGAAATACTCGTTATCGACAACATCATTTGCCGGATCACCGTTGCAGAACCGGTCCGTATAAATCTGATACATGACTGCCCCGCGCGCCCATTCCGGTGTCGTAAAGCCCGGGCAGATTCTGAATGAATTTCGTACGGAGAGGTCCCTCGTGATTCCGAGCTTGTTGTAATAGCAGGACATATTGCCGACCCGCAGCTCAAAATAATAAGAGATCGGATCCTCTCCGACCGGAAGCGTATACTCGTAGTAGTCAAAGCCCTCGCTCGTCTCACCGACGTGCATCAGCTCACGCATCGCTCCGCTGATAAACCACACCTCATCTACATTATTCCGCAGAGTCCGGATTCTGACCGTCACGTTGTCGCCCGGCTTCGGTTCAAACGGTTCTCTGTAAAAGCGGCTCTCATCGCTGAAAACCGCCCGTTTCTTGAACAATGGACGCATGAGAGACACATACTGCTGGACTCTCGACGCGCCGTCTTCTGCCATATCTATGCCCATGGCACTCCCCTAATTAATTCAATCAATTCTGAAACAGAGCCTCAAATTCCTCTCTGCCGATCTTCTCTTTCTTAAGCAGCAGTGCGGCGCTCGCGTCAAGAACGTCCCTGTGCTCACTGATGATCCGCTTCGCCTCAGAGTAGCACTTCTCGAGGATCTTTCTGACCTCGTCATCGATTTCCTCCGCCGTGTGCTGGCTGTAGCTCTGCGTCTTCTCAAAGTCTCTGCCGATAAAGACCTCACCGGAATCATCGTAAGAGACCGGGCCGATCACAGACGAAAAGCCGTACTTTGTGACCATCTCCCGCGCCTCCTGCGTCGCCTGCTTGAGGTCCTGCGACGCACCGGTCGTGATGTCGTCAAAGATCAGCTCCTCAGCGACACGGCCTCCCATGGCGACCATGATGTCCTGCATCATTCTTCCGCGCGTATTAAAGAGCTCATCGCGCTCCGGAAGCGGCATCGTGTATCCGGCTGCTCCCATTCCTGTCGGAATGATGGAGACAGAATAGACCGGCCCGACATCCGGAAGCACATGGAACAGAATCGCGTGACCGGATTCATGGTATGCAGTGATCCGCTTGTCCTTCTCGGAAATAACCTTGCTCTTTTTCTCCGCGCCGATTCCGACCTTGACAAATGCAGCCTTTATATCATCCTGACGGATGAACGGTCTGTTTTCTCTCGCCGCTCCGATTGCAGCCTCGTTCAGAAGGTTCTCGAGGTCCGCCCCCGAAAATCCGGCCGTCGTCTGTGCAATCTGCTTCAGATCGACGTCATCGGCGAGCGGCTTGCCCTGCGCGTGAACAGTCAGAATCTCCTCCCTGCCCTTGACATCGGGCATGCCGACTGACACCTTGCGGTCAAAGCGGCCGGGTCTTAAAATCGCAGGGTCCAGAATATCGACCCGGTTCGTTGCAGCCATGACGATGATTCCTTCATTTGCCGAAAAACCGTCCATCTCAACGAGCATCTGGTTGAGCGTCTGCTCTCTCTCATCGTGACCGCCGCCGAGACCTGCGCCGCGCCGTCTGGCCACCGCATCGATCTCATCGATAAAGATAATGCACGGATGGTTCTTCTTTGCTTCCTCGAACAGGTCGCGGACACGGCTCGCACCGACGCCGACGAACATCTCGACGAAATCAGAGCCGGAAATCGAATAGAATGGGACACCGGCCTCGCCGGCGACCGCCTTCGCAATCAGCGTCTTGCCTGTTCCCGGAGGGCCGACAAGAAGAACGCCCTTGGGAATTCTCGCGCCCACATTGGTGTATTTCGTCGGATTCTTCAGGAAATCGACAATCTCCTCGAGATCCTGCTTCTCCTCCTCAAGACCCGCTACATCCTTGAATGTAATCGGATTCTGCTTTCCGTCCATGCGCTGCGCGCGGCTCCGCCCGAAATTCATCATCTGGGCATTCGCGCCGCCCCCGGCCTGTGCCCTTGTCATCATGACAAAGAACACAATCATGAAAATGATAACAGCCGCGACCGATATGACAGTCATGAGGACCGGAAAATCGGACTGGACATCATCGACGTATACAGACACATCGCTGTAATCATTCTCGAGCATGTCCTTGACCGCATTGACATCCGTGTCATAGAAGCTGCGGCTCCGCCCGTCTGAGAGCACAGCGGTCACCTGACCGGTCGGCACCTCAGAATTCGGACGAATCGTGACGGAATCAACATCCCCGGCTGCAAGCGCCTTCTTGAACTGCGCATAGGTGTAATCCGATGTTGATCTCGTGCGTCCCGAGAGATAGAAAAATCCTGCCAGAAAAATAAGGATCAGCACAAGATACAGTGCGATGCTTCTGGAAGGTTTTGGCTGGTTCTGGTTCTGATTCAATGCATTTACTCCGTTTCAATAACTCCGATATAAGGAAGGTTCCTGTACTTCTGCGCATAGTCCATGCCGCAGCCGACGACGAAGAGGTCATCGATCCGGAATCCCTCATAATCCACCTTGACATCCCTGACTCTTCTTCCCGGCTTGTCCAGAAGCGTGCAGAGCTTCACGGACGCAGGCTTTCTTTCCGCAAGAAGGTCCATCAGGTAAAAAAGCGTATGCCCTGTATCGATAATATCCTCCACAATAATCACGTCTCTGCCCTGAATACTCTCGTCAAGGTCCTTCGTGAATTTGATGTGGCCGCTCGACTCCGTTCCGTTCCCATAGCTTGAAACCTGCATGAAGTCAAAGGTCACGGGAATATCCTCTGAGATATACTTCGACAGCTCCGTCATGAAATACGCGCCGCCCTTCAAAATAGAAATCATGTGAATGGATCTGCCCTTGTAGTCCTCATTGATCTGGGCCGCAATTTCTCTGATGCGGGCATCCACCTTTTCCGCGCTGATCAGGACTTTGATATTATCGCTCATATCGAAGGTTTCCTCTTTTCTTGTATGATTTATATATTGTTTCTACCCGTGCGCAATCCCTCTTCTGTGAAACAGAAAATAAAAGCCGCCGGATTTTGTAAAACCGATTTCAGTCAGGGTCCTCCTGCTCCGGCCGCTGCACCGCCGTCACCGAAAGAACGCGCTTCGTCTCCGGAGAAACCCGGAACCGATATCCGATCCGCATACCGACGATCCAGATAATCTCCTTTCCGGACGCAAGAACAGGAATCCTGTCTCTCAGCTGTACGGGGACCTTTTCATCCGTAAAATAATCGGACAGCTTCTTCCGGCCGCCCTCTGCATTTACCGTCAGAAAATCGCCGGGTTCCCGATATCGGATCGTCATGGAGAACGTGTTTATTGTATCATAGTCAAACCATTTCGTATATCTTTTTTCCGGGATCGCACCGTCCTCCCTCGAAATCAGCTCCGCTGAAAATGCGTATCCGCCAAACGTCTCCGCTGTCTCGGGAAGGAGCGGGGCCACGCGCTTCTGCGTGCCTTCGCCGCTGCAGGGGACATACTCGTTGCCCCGCTCTCTTCGCCGGAGATGTACGCCTGTCCTGTCCCTCTCTGCCACAAGTCCGTATGGCAGATCAAGCTCCGCACCGGCGGAGTGACGAAACAGCCCGTCGACACCCACGATATGGACCCGCGAAATGTCCTTCAGCGATCCCGTAAGGCGAGCCAGGGTCTGCCTTATGATTTCTCTTCTCAGAATATCGAGCTCTTCCTGAATGCCATCTGAAATCACATAATCGCAGTTCTCCGCGCTGCCGCAGGAGACATACCGCCCGGCCCGCCGCGCAGCCTCCTCTCTGATAAAATCCGCAGCCTCCGCACAGTCCGCAGCCTCCGCCGCAAAATGAGAGACCGTCCCCGCATTGATCTCCCTGATCAGATACGGGATCACATCGTGCCGGAGCCTGTTTCTTACGGCGTCGTTGTCTGCATTTGTCGAATCCTCGCGCCACGGAATGCTTCTCTCAGTCAGATACGCAAGGATTTCCTCCTTCGTCACAGCAAGAAGAGGGCGAATTACATTGTCCCTCACCGGGCGGATCGAGGCCATCCCGTCAAGGCTGCAGCCTCTCGCCATCTGAAACAGCAGAGTCTCCGCGACATCATTCTGATGGTGCGCCAGTGCAATGCGCACGTCTCCGTCAAGCTTCCGCGCTTCCTCATGGAATATCTCATACCGGGCGTATCGGCCGGCCTCCTCAAGGGTCATTCCCTGCTGCCGAGCGAGCTCCGGAATATTCCTGCGGCGGACAGCAAGCGGAACTCCGTACTTCCCGCACAGGTCCCGCACAAACTGCTCGTCCTCATCCGCCTCTGCGCCGCGAATCTCGTGGTTGACATGAACAATATGAAGACGGAAACCGTACTCACTCTCCAGCTGTCTCAGCGCATAAAAAAGGAAAACCGAGTCTGCTCCGCCCGACACGCCGGCAACAACGTGCGTACAATTCCGGAGCATACCGGTTTCCCTGATCAGCTGTTTTACCTTCTCCAATGTTTCTCTCATGAATCATCCGCCCTGAACAAAATCTCATCGCTCTCGGCAAGACCCAGCCGCTCTCTTGCCTCCTGCTCGATATACTCATCACTTGACATCTGCTCGCGCAGGGACTCAATACTTTTTGTCCGCTCCCGCTCCGCCGAAATCTCGGAGCTGAGCGCAGCCGCCTCCGATTCACCGGCTCTAAGCTGCTTCTTCATGTGGCATGCCTGGACAAACAGAACGATACAGAGCAGACAGACCACGAGCGTGACAACCAGCATGGTAATCCGGTTCTCTCTCGTGACCCGCATACGGGAGGAGCGTCTCTTTCCGCTCTTTTTCCCCTTACCGGAAGACGTGCGCCGGTGTTCCGAACTCCTTGTCCTGCTCATTTCAGACGTACCTGTACATATCGGCGGCGTTTTCCTTCTTGGTTGTGTCCTGGATATCCGTGACCGCGACACGAACCGTCTTCTCACCAAAGCGGATCTCGATCACATCCCCGACCTTCACGTCATACGACGCCTTGACCGGCCTGTCATTGACTGTCACACGGCCGGCATCACATGCCTCGTTCGCCACAGTACGCCTCTTGATCAGTCTCGATACCTTCAGATATTTATCTAATCTCATGCCTGATTCTCCTCACCGGCCGGGTTCATCGTTCAAAAAAGAGCTGCTGTCATACACAGCAGCTCTTTTCTTATCCCGGACTATGAATTACTCGTTGACAGCGTCCTTCAGTGCCTTGCCAGCCTTGAACTTGGGTGCCTTGGAAGCCTTGATCTCCATAGATGCACCCGTCTGCGGATTACGTCCCTCACGGGCTGCTCTCTCAGAGATCTCAAATGTTCCGAAGCCGACAAGCTGTACCTTGCCGCCCTTCTTCAGCTCTTCTGTAACAACATCAACAAATGCCTTAACAGCAGCCTCTGCGTCCTTTCTGGAAAGGCCGGTCTCATTGGCAATTGCTGCGCTTAATTCAACTTTATTCATAATGTATTATATCCTCCTGAATAATTCCATCATTCCTGACAGATAATAACAGACTCTATATTTATAGCGCACGGCCCCCATGCTGTCAAGCATTTCGTGCACAGTGCACAAAGGGGCTGCCGCACAGCGGCAGCCCCTAACGAGAAACGCTAAGCGTTCCAGATCCGGAGTATCATCCTCTCAGCTGAGAAGCGGTCCGATCGCCTCCGTCAGCTTATCCTTCTCTGCCTGAGCTTCCTCGAGGTTCTTCCCGAGCGTCGTGAAATATGTCTTGATCTTGGGCTCTGTTCCTGACGGACGGATGACGACCGTTGCGCCGTCCTCAAGACCATAGGTCAGGACATTGGCCTTCGGAAGGCCTGTCGTCTCCGGCTTTGAATAATCCGTGACGGACACAACCTTGTCTCCTGAGAAATCCTTCGGCGGATTCTTGCGGAGATCATCCATGATGCTCTTCATCTTATCCATGCCGGAAAGTCCCGGGAATTCATAGCTGTCGACCTTGTTCAGATAGCGGCCGTACTGCGCATAGATCTCCTCGAGTCTCTGCTTGATGGAGGAGCCGATGCTTCTGTAGTATGCAGCCATCTCGCAGATCAGCATGGATGCAACGACTGCATCCTTGTCGCGGACATACGGTCCGGCCAGATATCCGTAGCTCTCCTCGAAGCCGAAGATGAACCGGTCAACCTCACCGGCTGCCTCGAGATTTGCGATCTGATCACCGATCCACTTGAAGCCCGTGAGTGTATGGCGAAGCTCAACGCCGTAGTGCTCCGCAACCTTGTCGGCGAGCGGTGTGGAGACGATCGACTTGACAGCGACCGGATTCTTCGGCATCGTTCCCTTCTCGATTCTGCCTGCGCAGATGTAATCAAGAAGAAGAACACCCATCTCATTGCCGGAGACCAGCTCATAGGAGCCGTCCGGGCACTTCATCGCGATGCCGACGCGGTCTGCGTCCGGATCTGTTGCAAGCATCAGATCCGCGCCTTCCTTCTTCGCCAGCTCAAGGCCCTTCTCAAGAGCCTCAAAGATCTCCGGGTTCGGATACGGGCATGTCGTGAAATAGCCGTTCGGATATTCCTGCTCCGGAACGATCGTCACATCCGTGACGCCGATATCCTTGAGGACATGCGTGACAGGAATAAGGCCTGTGCCGTTCAGCGGTGAGTAGACGAGCTTCAGTCCGGCCGTCTTCGCAAGTCCCGGACGGACCTGGCATTTCTCAATTGCCTCATAGAACGCTGCCTTGCAGTCATCGCCGACAAAGCGGATCAGGCCGCGCTCGACGCCCTCTGCGAAGCTGATGTATTTTGCACCTGTGAGAACATCCGTCTTCTGGATCTGATCATAGACTACCGCCACCGCGTCGTCTGTCATCTGGCAGCCATCCGGTCCATACGCCTTGTAGCCGTTGTATTTCGCCGGGTTATGGGACGCCGTCACCATGATGCCGGCATTGCATTTGTAATAGCGGGTTGCGAAGGAGAGGGCCGGAACCGGCATAAGTGCGTCATAAATGCGGACCTTGATGCCGTTTGCAGCCAGAACGCCTGCGGCATCCTTCGCAAATGTAGAGCCCTTCAGGCGGCTGTCGTAGCTGATGGCAACCGTCTGTGTACCGCCCTGTGTCTTGACCCAGTCTGCAACGCCCTGTGTAGCCTGACGGACTACCCAGATGTTCATGCGGTTTGTGCCGGCGCCAAGCGTTCCGCGGAGACCCGCCGTACCAAACTGAAGCGCGACTGCGAAGCGGTCCTTGATCGCATCGTCATCGTCCTTGATCGTTTCAAGCTCTCTCTTCAGGTCAAAGTCCTCGAGGTCCGCTGCAAGCCAGCGCCTGTACTCATCCTGATACATATTGATTACCATCCCTTCTTTGTATAGTTGTTTTGTGAATTTTCAACGACAGACCCCTGTTCACGTGAGCCTTTCGTATGCACAATCACCTGCTTAAACTATACGTTCCGCGCCACGCGATGTCAAGGTTCCAGTGAAGGGTCAATCCCAGCTCAGGTGGTGCAGATTTCCCTCTGTCTGCATGCCGGGGAAGCCGAGCTGGCGAAGCGCCTCAAACAGGACGATCGAGACGGAGTTCGACAGATTCAGTGACCGTTCTCCCGGCATCATCGGGATCCGGATGCAGGAATCCGGATGCTCCACGAGAATCTCCTCCGGAATTCCCGCGCTCTCCTTGCCGAACATAAGAAAATCACCGTCGTGATATGACACATCTGTGTAGGACTGTCTGGCCTTTGTCGTCACATACCAGACTCTGGCCCCGGGATGTTTCTCCATAAATGTCTCGTAGTTCATATAGCGCGTCACGCTGAGCCGGTTCCAGTAATCGAGCCCCGCCCGCTTTATATACCGGTCCGTCAAATGAAATCCCAGCGGCTCGATCAGATGGAGCGCTGTGCCGCTGCACACGCAGCTCCGCCCGATGGTTCCTGTATTTCCCGGCTGCTCCGGCTCATGCAATACTACATTCAGCATATATACCTCTCTGTGCCTGTATCGGCTCATTCTCTGTCTCCCGGGCGAGTCTTATTCTGCCTCGTTCCCGGCTTTTTCCGCAGCTCCATTTTCAAGCGCATAGCGGCAGATGTCACGAAGACAGCACCTGCCGCACTGCGGGCGCCTTGCGATGCAGACTGCTCTTCCGTGGTATACAAACCGGTGGCAGAGATCACTGCCCTCCTCAGGCGGAACAATCTTCCAGAGCTCTTTCTCCACCTTCGCCGGTTCCTTAATGCCATCGACAAGTCCGATCAGGTTGCTGAGGCGGATGCAGTGCGTATCTGTCACGATCGCAGGCTTCCCGAAGACATCGCCCATGACAAGATTTGCGCTTTTTCTTCCGACTCCCGGAAGCGCAAGCAGCTCCTTGAATGTATCCGGGCAATGGTCATGGTATTTCTCGTGAAGCACCCGCATGCATGCGGAGATGTCCCTCGCCTTGGAGTGACCCAGGCCGCACGGCCGCACGATCTCCTCGATGTCCGCCGGGTCCGCGGCCGCAAGAGCTGCGACCGTCGGATATTTTTCATACAGCTTCGGCGTGACCATATCGACGCGCTTGTCGGTGCACTGGGCCGCGAGCCGCACGCTCACAAGGAGCTGCCACGCCTTGTCATAGCTCAGTGTGCACGGAGCCAGCGGATATTCCTTCTTCAGCCTCCGGATCACCTCGAGACAGAGCTCCTTCTTCTTTTCCAGTTCTCCGTCTGTCTCCTGCTTTGTTTTTCTGACTCCCATTCTCAGGCCTCCATCCTATCTGTTGCATGCTCTCTCATGGTCTCTGGTGTCTGCATTTCCCGCGCCGCAGCAGAGGCGCTCCGCGGGGCGCGGGCTCGCCGTGCTCAGTGTATCTTCATGCCCTCAGAATCTGCTCGACCCGCTGTCGGGCATACATCATCAGAAGCTCATGATCATTCATGGCCGGATTCCGCAGCACGCACATGAGGCACGCCTCAAGAATATTGCCCACCTCTTTGCCGCGGATTCCGATCTCCGTCAGATCACGTCCGTTAATCGCGAGGTCACGAATGCTGAGGCAGTCCCCGTTCTCTACAATCTGTCTGTACACATCATAAATGCGGCTGAGCTGTTTGAGCGCCTTATCCCTGATATAGCTGCTCTTCGCCATATTGTCGGCCCACTGCACGGCAAGAAAATCCTCAAAATTCTCCGGTCCTACGGTATACATCGTTCGCCTCACGTCAGCAGGCTCCGCCTTCGGCCGCAGATCGTGCCAGCGGATGAGGTTCACGCATTTTCTTCGCGTATCATTGTCGAACTTCAGTCTCCGCAGGATCCCGTCAGCCATCTCCGCGCTCACACGCGCGTGTCCCTTGAAATGGTCTCTCCCGAGGCTGTCCGTCCATCTGACATTCGGTTTTCCGATATCGTGGAGCAGCATTGTGACGCGGAGCACGGTGTCAGCCGGCACCTCGCACATAGCGTGCACGATATGCTCCCCGACATGCCAGATATGATAGATTGAGTTCTGCGGCGTGTGCATGCAGATATCAAATTCGGGGAGGATCACATGCGTCATGCCGAGCTCGTAGAGGTCCATGAACCGCTCCGGGTGATCGGAAATGAGAAGCTTCACGAGCTCCACGCGGATCCGCTCCGCGCTCACCTTGTGCAGATCATCCGCGTGCGAGGCAATCGCGTCATAGGTTGCCTTGTCTATGCGGAAATCAAGCTGGGCTGCAAACCGGACAGCCCGCATGATGCGGAGTGCGTCCTCGTCGAACCGCTCGTCGGGATTTCCGACGCAGCGGATCACGCGCTCCTGCAGATCGTTCATGCCTCCGTAGAGATCAACCAGCCCGTCCTCCTCGTTGTAGGCCATGGCATTGATCGTGAAGTCGCGCCTTCGCAGGTCATCCGCAAGCCTGCCCGTAAATGTCACGCTGTCCGGATGACGTCCGTCGGAATACTCCCCGTCTATTCTGTATGTCGTGACCTCAAATGACGAGTCGCCGACAAGGACAGTGACCGTCCCGTGCTGAATGCCTGTGTCGACCGTCCGCCGGAAGCACGCCTTGACCTGCTCCGGGAGTGCAGACGTCGTGATATCCCAGTCATTCGGCTTCTTCGCGAGGACGGAATCGCGGACACAGCCGCCGACAACATACGCCTCATACCCGTTCTCGCGCAGAATATCCAGTATGTATTTCACCTTAGCCGGTAATTTCAGCTTCACTTCTCTTTCCCTCCGATGACACCAGTTTCCTTCCGCACTATCTTAAAAAGTCCCGCCGCACAAGGCGGGCGGGACTCATCACTGCTTCAGACTGAGGCACACAGTATCAATACGCCTTGCCCCAGTAAACCATCTTTTTCGCCGGCTTTCCGCAGCAGACGCATCTTGCGCCATCCTTCGGAATTCTGCTGTCGCCGAACGGGATGCATCTCGATGTGACGGCAAGGTCCTCCTTGATCTTGTTCTCACACTCGACATCGCCGCACCACGGTGCGAAAATGAAGCCCGGCTTGTTGTTCGCCGTATCGACGAACTCCTCATAGGTATCCGCCTCATAGATGTGCTCGTCGCGGAATTTCTTTGCGCGCTCGAACATATCATGCTGAATCGTGTCGAGCATCTTTGCGGATGCTGCCGCGGCATCCTCAATTTTCACGACAGTCTTCTCGCGTGTATCGCGGCGGACAAGAACACACTGGCCCTGCTCCATATCCTTCGGGCCGATCTCGATGCGGAGCGGGAAGCCTCTCATTTCCTGATCAGCGAACTTCCAGCCCGGTGAGCGGTCGGAGTCATCGAGCTTCACGCGGAGACCCGCCTTCTTCAGTGTATCGGCAATTTCATTTGCCTTGTCAAGAATGCCCTCTGCGTTCTGACGGATCGGGATCACCACGACCTGCGTCGGAGCAACCTTCGGCGGAAGAACAAGGCCGTCATCATCGCCGTGGACCATGATGATCGCGCCGATCATTCTTGTCGTCATGCCCCAGGACGTCTGGTAGACATACTTCAGCTTGTTGTCCTTGTCTGTGTACTGAATGCCGAACGCCTTCGCGAAGCCGTCACCGAAGTTGTGGCTCGTGCCCGACTGAAGTGCCTTGCCGTCATGCATCAGCGCCTCGATCGTATAGGTTGAGACAGCGCCGGCAAACTTCTCCTTGTCTGTCTTCTGACCGCGAAGCACCGGGATCGCGAGGAAATCCTCCGCAAAATCCGCATAGAGGTTCAGCATCTGCACAGTGCGCGCCTCAGCCTCCTCAGCTGTCGCGTGCGCCGTGTGGCCCTCCTGCCACAGGAACTCTCTCGAGCGGAGGAACGGACGAGTCGTCTTCTCCCAGCGGAGAACCGAGCACCACTGATTGTAGACCTTCGGGAGATCTCTGTAGGACTGAATGTCCTTTGAGTACAGGTCGCAGAACAGCGTCTCAGATGTCGGACGGACGCACATTCTCTCAGGCAGCTTCTCAAGACCGCCTTCTGTGACCCACGCGACCTCGGGAGCGAAGCCCTCGACGTGGTCCTTCTCCTTGTCAAGAAGTGACTCCGGGATCAGCATCGGAAGATACACGTTCTGAACGCCGGTCTCCTTGAACCGCCTGTCCAGCTCGTTCCGGATGTTCTCCCAGAGCGCATAGCCGGCGGGCTTGAACACCATGCAGCCCTTGACGGAAGTGTAACCTGTCAGCTCCGCCTTTTTGACCACGTCTGTGTACCACTGCGCGAAATCCACATCGCGAGCGGTAATCGACTCGACCATTTTCTTGTCTTTTGCCATTTTGAAAAACTCCTTATGATTTAGTGACCTCCACACCTGAATCAGGAGGCCCTTGTATGGAAAGCCGCGTACTTACGGCAGACATACCCTTATGAAAAATGAAGTCTCCTCAGACCGTCAGTCTGATCTCTCTTCCGGTCCTTGTGTACTGATAGTACCGGACCCCGGCCGCATCAAACATGCGCTTCGACGCGATCGTGCTGTCCTCATTTTTGTATTTGTCGCTGTCATAGACGACGGTACGGATTCCCGCCTGAATAATCGCCTTCGCGCACTCATTGCACGGAAACAGCGATACATAGAGCTTCGCGCCCTCAAGACTGCCGCCCCTGTAATTCAGAATCGCGTTCAGCTCGCTGTGCGTCGTGTAAAAATATTTGTTATCGAGCGGTGCACCCTCCCTGCTCCACGGAAACTCATCATCGGAGCAGCCCTTCGGAAAGCCGTTGTAGCCCATGGACAGAATCTTGTTGTCCGGGCTCACGATGCAGCAGCCGACCTGCGTGTGCGGGTCCTTCGACCGCATGCCGGACAGAAATGCAACGCCCATGAAATATTCGTCCCAGCTCAGATAATCCGTCCTCTTGTCGCTCATAGACACATTCCTTCCTCGCGCCTCCCGCGCGGCGGGCGTATGCGCGTCTTGTCCGGCCTCGTCCGGCATGCACCGGACAGCCTCCGGGCAGAAATTATTTTGTTCCGAATATGCGGTCTCCGGCATCTCCGAGGCCCGGGACGATATATCCGTCATCATTCAGATGATCATCCATCTCACCGATGATGATATCGACATCCGGATGCTCCTTCTTGAGCCTCTCGAGACCCTCCGGTGCCGCGATAATGCACAGAAATGAGATCTTCCGGCAGCCGTGCTTCTTCAGCTGCGTAATTGCGTCGCAGGCGCTTCCGCCGGTCGCAAGCATCGGGTCGACGACAAATACGTCTCTCTCCTCGATATCCGCCGGAAGCTTGCAGTAATACTCGACAGGCTTCAGCGTCTCCGGATCACGGTACATGCCAATGTGACCGACCTTCGCGGCCGGAAGAAGGGCCTGCATGCCGGAGACCATACCGATGCCGGCTCTCAGGATCGGAACGATCGCAAGCTTCTTGCCTGCCAGCTCCTTGACCGTCGTCTTTGCGATCGGTGTCTCGATCTCCACGTCCTTGAGCGGCAGATTTCTCGTCGCCTCATAGCACTCGAGCATCGCGATCTCCGAGATGATCTCACGGAACTCCTTCGTGCCCGTATTCTTGTTTCTGATGATGCCGATCTTATGTCTGATCAGCGGGTGATCCATGAATGTAACCTTTCCCATACGCTCTCCTATCTTATACTCTGATAAGCTTCTGTCCGGCTGCCTTCTTCAGCCGGTTCATAATTGCCATTCCCATCCGCGGTGTCTCGAATGCCTCCGAGAAAATGACATCCACCCCGTCGTCATCAAACTGACGAAGCTCCGCGAAGAGATGCCGGGCAATCGTCCGGTCATCATCGCGCGTTCCTATATCACGGATATCAACACTGCCCTTCTTCTTTCCGTCCGAAGGACCTGAGGCGGTCTGTCCCGCCTCCGCGCCGCCCTCCGCAGACGGTTCCGCGAAGTCCGCGTATGCATTCTCCCATTTTCCTGCCAGGAGATACGGCCGGAGCGCATCCGCATAGCGGCCGCCCGTCGTGACGGTCGCAATAATGCCGACCTTCTTTCCTGCCTCCGCTGCCTCGCGCGCGAGCGCTGTGATCTTCGCTACAACTGCGTTCTCCTCGCCCTCGACAATCGTCATATCCGCCTTCGGCGCGTAATGTCTGTAGCGCATGCCCGGCGCCTTCGGCCGTATGCCCTTGTTCGCATTGGCATCAAGAATACCCGGATCGATCTTCACCTCTCCGAGTACCTGCTCCAGCATATCAAGATTGATGTATCCCGGCCGCAGAATCGTCGGAACAGTGTCCGTAAAGTCGACAATCGTCGACTCGACACCGATCTTCACGACACCGCCGCCGTCAATAATCATATCAATTCTGCCATCGAGATCATCAATGACGTGCCTCGCGGTCGTCGGCGACGGACGTCCCGATGTGTTCGCACTCGGAGCAGCAATATAGCCGCCCTCCGCGCGGATGAGCGCAGCCGCGATCGGATCGGACGGCATGCGGACAGCCACCGTATCGAGGCCACCCGTCGTCTCATAGGGCACAATCGCCTTCTTGTTGAAGATCATCGTGAGCGGTCCCGGCCAGTAGGCCGCAGCCAGACGCCGCGCATTGTCAGGAACAGTCTCCGCGATTGCCTCCAGGTGCTCCATGTCCGCAATGTGAACAATCAGCGGATTGTCAGATGGTCTTCCCTTGGCCGCATAGATCTTCCGGGACGCATCCGGGTTCAGCGCATCTCCGCCGAGCCCATAGACCGTCTCTGTAGGAAATGCAACCAGCCCGCCGCGCTTCAGTATATCTCCCGCGTGGGCAATCACCGCCTCGTCAATAGCCTTCGGATCAATTTTTACGATTTCTGTCTTCATGGCAGCGCCTCAGTTCGCAGCGCCGATGGACGTGATATCAATCGTCTTGCTGTCATTGTCAGGTGACGGCTTGTCATCATCATCCGCGTCCCCGCGCTTTGTGTCAGTATTGTTCTCATCGTCGCTGTCATCATCCAGATCGAGCTCATCCGCCTCCTCGTCGAGGTCATCCAGGCTGAAGCCTGAGCTGATCGCCTGAAGCTCGTCATCGTTCTCGTCGTCCAGCTCATCCTCATCACTCAGCTCCGCATCGTCAAATGCCTCCGGCATGCTGTTGATAATCTCATGGACCTCCTTATAGGACTGCATGAACTTTCTCTGGATCTGGTTGAACATCCGGACAATATCGTTCATCTCATCATGGACTGCGCTGTAGCGCTTTCTGCCGTCCGTCAGCTTTGCGTCAATGACGCTCTCGACAGAGGCAACACGGCGCTTTGCCTCTGCATCCGCATCGTCGAGCTTCTTCTGTGCCTTGCGGTTTGCGTCATCAAGCGTAAGCTTTGCGCGTGAATCCGCCTCTTCGACCGTCTGCTTTGCCTTCGCGTCCGCATCCTTCACAGTCGTCTGCGCCTTTGCGTCCGCGTCGCTCATGGTCTTCTCAGCCTGCGCGCTCGCGGTGTCGACCTTTGCTCTGGCCTCATTTTCCGCATCCGTGCGCATCTTGTTTGCCTTGACCGTCGCGTCGTTTACAAGCTGTTCTCCCCTCATCTTTGCTTCGTAAGCGAGATCGCTGATCTGGCTGTATGTGTCGATATATTTCTTGTACTTCGTGTCGATCTCAGCTCTCAGCTGCTCAACCTGATCGTCCTTCAGGATGATGCGCGTCTTCAGCTCTGAAATGATCTTGTCGCGCTTGCTGATCTCCTGCTTCAGAGATTCCTCCTTCGCAGCCATCTCCTCTTCCTTCTGATGGATATAGCTGAGGACCTCGTCCCTGTCAAACCCCTTGAACTGCTGCTTGAACATTGAATAATCTGCCACTTGGCAACTCCTTTCCGCCCGGGCCGTTCAGGCCAGATAATTATTTATAATCTCCCAGATTTCCTGTTTCTCGAGGCCGAGCTTCCACTCCGCAACACCGGCGCAGCCGGCCTCCTGCACAGCCTCCATTTTAAGGCCGATGGACTTCTCATTTTCAAGCCACATCTGATATTTTGTATCCCCGGATGTCAGCTCGCAATATGTCTGCCCGGTCTGATCGTCCCATTTCTCGGACATGCCCATGGACGATACGGCATTCTCCGCATCTGTCATTCCATAGGCCGTGCTGGTCACCTTCCCGCCTGCTGTCGTCCACAGTCTCGTGAAGAACGGGAGTGCAACGATCATTTTTTCGGCGGGAACAATCTTCAGCGTATCCTCGATTCCCTTCTTTACGAAGGGCAGAGATGAGACCGACCCGGCTTCCTCAGAATCCGTGCTGTGTTCATCATAGCACATTGTGACAATATAGTCGCAGACTCTCGCCTGCTCCACCCGGTTCATATATCCCGTAAATGTAGGAACATAATCGTCGACGGACAGTGCGATGCCGGCGTTCCTGCACTCGACGGAAAATTCACGCACGAGCTCAAGAAAATCATTCACACTGTTTTTCGTCACATGCTCCATGTCGATGTTAAGACCATCGGCGCCGGACGCCTTGATGGACTGCATTACCGTATCAACAATTTTTGACCGATATGTGTCCGTCGAGAGAGATGCCGCCGTATCATCGGACGAAGCGACATTTCCATCGAAGTCATTGAGCACCGCCCACACCTTCATGCCTGCGCTGTGCGCTGTCGCGACATACTCGGAGCTGGAGAGGTCCTGAATGCCTCCCTCCTTGTCGTCAAGGAAAAACCACGTTGGCGCGATGACATTGACGCCCGTCACCTTTGCGATCGAGCTGGACAGTGCGTTGTTTGATGCCTGACTTGTCGTCTGGTGAAAAACCATGTTGATCTTTCCGTCAAATCCGACTGTCGTGTAATCCCCGATACTGCTCGTGTGATCCTCCGTCAATTCCCGTATATTCGTGATGCTTGAGTCGCTGATGTATCCGACGTACCCGTTGTCTGACTCAACCTTCGTGAAGCCGTCCTGCTTGCCGTCCTCCGCGCTTCCGTCAGAGCTGACGTCAAGAAGCCGGACCGTATCGCCAGAGGACACGTCCCTGACAATCGGCGCCTTTATGTCCGCCGACTCTCGGATTGCTGCGTCCTCTGAGACGTCTCCGGCCGGATAATTCCACGACGACTTGATGACAAGCCGCGTGGGGCTGTCATACTGCGTGACCTCCACATCCGCCCATTGCTTCAGAAAATCCTCGGAAATATATACGGTTCCGTCCAGAATTTCCGCCTCCTTGTCAGGAGACGAGCCATCCGTCAGGTTCAGCGTCGTCTTCTGTGTCGGCGTCGTGACGACGAGAAGCTTTTCATTTTCTTCATAATAAAATGAAGGATCAACTCTGTCTGCGATGACATCCTCGGAAATGTAGGTCTTGCCGTCATAGACGATTGCGGCGTTCTTCGTGACCTCGCCTCCCGCGGTAACCGCCATGGACTGGTCCGAGCCTCCGAAATATTCCTGAGCGCTCAGATGCTTCTTCGACGGAGTCCTGCTGTCGATATAATAATAGACACCCCCGGCGACAGCTACGATCACTGCCAGCAGGAGAACCGGCAGAATCGGTTTCTTTTTCTTTCTGGCTGCTTTCTGCATGTACTTTATCTATAACCTCGCATTTGGCATCATTATACCAAGGATGGAACCTTTCGTAAATGTAATTATTCAGCACCCCTCGGAGCATTGAGAAAGATGAAGGGAGAGCCTGCTCTTCGTCCGGCTTTCATCATTTTTCCGAGGGGTGCTGAATAATTACAAAAAGAACCGTGTGAAGGCATATGCACGCCCCGGAAAGATTTTCCGGAATTTCCTTCCACACGGTTCCATCTGTCAGTCTGCCCATTTTGCGGCAGTCTTTACTTATGAAATTATTATTGCCCGCAGTAATTCTTACTATGTCTGTTTTCGTGTTATAAAGCTGGAATCAGCAGTCTCCGCTCTGTTATTCCAGGTTAATTCTCTGAAAATGTATTCCGACCGGCCTCCCTTTCTGATCGTAGACGGTATCACGCATGTAGGTCGCTCCCAGGTCCGACGCCATCGTTTCCGCCATCTGCTTCGGCGTAATCTCCCGGTCGCCGGGATAATAAAGCCTGCATCCGCCGTCCCGCAGTGACTGAAGCTCTCTGCGGTACTGTCTGTACGGTCCTTTTTCCTGACGATTTTGTTTTTCCATTGTGATTCCTCGTGTGAGTTTACAACTGCCCTCTCCGCTGCACTGCCACGTATCGGGCCCGCGGATAGAAATCTCCGCCCTTGCCTCTGCGGCGAAGCCGGCCGTGCCGCGCCGCATGTCACAACAGATGCGCTTCTGTGCCTTGGATTATAGCGGATCAGGGGTATTTGGCAATGGATTTTTCGAAACTCCAATAGATCCTGCAAAAAGTTCTGTGAATATTGACAAGATCCCATCTCATTTACAAGGAGATGTTCCCGGCGTATAATTACGGGCATGAAGATAGAGAAAATCAATGATAATCAGATCAAGTGCACACTGACCAGCCAGGATCTGGCAGACCGGAGCATCGACATCGGGGAGCTCGTCTATGGCTCTGACAAGGCGAAGCAGCTTTTCCGCGACATGATGCTCGAGGCAAACCGCCGTTTCGGATTCCGTGCCGGCGACAATATTCCGATCATGATCGAGGCAATTCCTGAGGCGGAGCACGCACTCACGCTCATCATCACGCGTGTCGATGATCCGGCCGAGCTCGACAACCGCTTCTCGAAGTTCTCTCCGACCAGCATAAAGGCCGATGAGGGAATCGACTGGAATGTCGAGGGCGCCGACGATATGATCGATGTTTTTCACAGACTGCTTGACGCAAAAAAGGCAGGCACTAAGGCTAAGAAAGGAATGCCCGCCGACAGCACACCGCGGTCTGCAGGCAAGACCAGGACAGAGCCCGTACAGCTTCTGCGTCTCTTCCGGTTCATGGACCTCGATTCCGTAATCGCGGGCTCCCGCGCGCTACGCGGCTTCTTCAAGTCGGACAGCTCGCTGTACCGGATCCGGAAATCCGGGGAGTATCTGCTCGCGGTTCATCAGGGCAGTCACACGCCGGAGGATTTCAACAGAATCTGCAACACCCTGTCCGAGTACGGCAAGAGTGAGATGCTCTCCGCTGCCGGCGAAGCTCATCTCCGTGAACATGAGGAGATCGTTGTCTCAGGGAACGCAGTTGAAAAGCTCGGAGAGCTGTAAAAAAAGAGGGCCGGTGCCTTTGCACCGGTCCTCTTTTTCTGTCTCACGCTTATCTCAGCCCTGGGAGATAGCGCCTGTCGGACATGCTGCTGCGCATGTGCCGCACTCAACGCACTCATCCGGATTGATCTCATAATGAGAATCGCCCTCAGAAATAGCTCCTACCGGGCACTC
Organism: Eubacteriales bacterium; assembly: GCA_036453145.1. GTDB lineage: Bacteria > Bacillota > Clostridia > Lachnospirales > Lachnospiraceae > Chordicoccus. The sequence goes on along the minus strand of JAZHVT010000003.1, from coordinate 64,590 downwards.
ACCTGCGCATGTGCCGCAGCTGACGCATTCATCAGAAATAACATATGCCATGATTTATTACCTCCTTGAGTTGTGCATAAATGCTATACCGCTATTCTAATCCCTCTTCATGACAAATGCAATCAAAATAAATCCTTGCAAAATGGTCTGGTTTAGGCTTATACTGACACTATCTATCGACGACACATAGCTGTCCCGCATATCGTGCGGATAACAGCGTATAAAACATCAGTTCCGGAGGGATACATATGGCACAGCACATCACAAAAGATATGACAATCGGCGACATTCTTCGTGTCGACATCAACATTGCACCGCTTCTCATGAGCATGGGCATGCACTGCCTCGGATGCCCGGCATCTCAGGGTGAGTCCCTGGATGAGGCCGCTATGGTCCATGGCATGGACTCCGACATTGTCGAGAAGGCCGTCAACGATTACCTTGATTACAAGGAGACACATCCGGAGAATGGTGCTCCGGCAGCAGAATAAAGACCGGGCGGCACCGCTTCAGGCGCAATAGCCGAATGTTCTTACCCGATCAAAAAAGAGCCTCCGCATATGCGGAAGCTCTTTTTTGATGTTTTATACCGGCATGAATTTCTCGTAGTACTCGTCGTACATTTTCTCATTTTCCGGGGAATGGTGCTTCTTGATGTCGTGCATGTAGCCCTCGCCCGACGAAGCCGTCGCAATGCGGAGCACGATGGCTGCAATGTTCATGCTGTGATCGGCAATTCTCCCGCAGCTGTACAGAATATCATTAAAAATGAAGCCCTGCTCAGCCGTACATACGCCTGTCTCCAGCCGCTCGATATGGCGCTCCTTCAGTGACTCACAGATCACAGAGATGACATCCTGCAGAGGCTCGATCCTTCTCGCCACGCTGAGGTCCTGCTTTTCATAGCACTGGGCCGCAAGCATGTAAATTTCCTGAACCGCTTCAAGAAGCTTCTTCAGCTCCACCTGTGCCTGCGGCGAGAACTGAATCTTCTTGTCATTCAGCTCCTCCGCTGATTTTGCCATGTAGTGCGCATGGTCCGCGAGCCGCTCGAATTCTCCGATGCCATGAAGCATCGTCGATGCCGCGCGCTTGTCTGCCTCTGACAGATGCTGGGTCGTCGTCAGCTTCATGAGATACGCGCCGATATGGTCCTCGTAGGAGTCGATTTTCTTTTCATTTTTCCCGACGAAATCGAACTTCTCCTGCGAATAGCCGTTGTACAGCAGATCGATGGCCGCGTCGAGACCCTTGCTTGCCTTTCTGACCATCTTGTCCATCGCATTCTGACATTCCGCAACCGCGATCGACGGCGTCACCATCAGGCGCTCATCAAGGAAGAGCTCCTGCTCCTCCTCCGTATCCTTGATCATGATATGCGCAAGTCTGTCAAGCTGCTTCTGGAACGGGAACAGCAGAAGAATGGTCAGCAGGTTGAAAATCGTGTGGCTGATCGCGATGCCGACCGGGTTCGCCATGCTGTCCAGGACTGCAAAATGGAAGATCGCATTTAATACCTCAAAGACAATCAGCCAGAAAATCGTACCGATGATCTTGATCGAAATATGGACTGCCGCGACGCGCTTTGCCTTGCGGTTGACACCGATCGATGAGAGAATCGCCGTCATGCACGTTCCGATATTACATCCCATGATAATCGGAATGGCCACCTTGTAGGAAATGAGACCCGTCATGGACAGGGACTGCAGAATACCGATGGACGCCGCCGAGCTCTGAATGATACCGGTGATCACCGCGCCGATCAGGACACCCAGCACCGGGTTGCTGAACGCAACAAGCGCATTCTGGAATTTCGGATCATTCGCGAGAGGACTCATAGACGAGCTCATCATCGACATACCCGTCATAAGAATTGCGAAGCCGATCAGAATCGTACCGAGGTCCTTCCGCTTCTGCTTCTTTGAGACCATCAGCAGTAAAATGCCGACGACCGCGAACACAAGCGAAAAATTTTCCGGCTTCAGCATCGAGAGCACCGGGCTCGCCGAGTCATCGATGCCTGTCAGTGAGAGAATCCATGCTGTCAGTGTTGTGCCGATATCCGATCCCATGATGACACTGATCGTCTGATGCAGCTCCATAATGCCGGAGTTGACGAAGCCGACCAGCATGACAGTCGTCGCGGATGACGACTGGATCGCAATCGTGATGATCGTTCCGACAAGAAGTCCCTTCCATGGGTTGTCAGTTGCCTTCTTGAGCATTTTTTCGAGCTGGCCGCCCGTCATCTTCTCCAATGAACCGGACATCAGTGTCATACCATACAGGAAAAATGCAAGGCCGCCGAAAAGCTCGACAAAATTCAGAATAGACAAGGTCTGTTCTCCTTTCCCCAGACTCCGGGACCTCATTGCCCCGGATAATTTCCATATTCCTTCAGCCTTCCTTTGAAAAACGGGATCTGTGACAGGCCCGCTTTACTCAGATATTATATAGCATACCTCTATTTTACATAACGGAAATTTTAATTACCATAGATTTTACATATACTTTACATTCGTGTTACATGAAGGGATAAAAAGAGCCGGGAAAGCGGTTTCTGACCGCCTTCCCGGCTCGTATGACAAAATATCGCCGTTATATCGAATATATGTTTGTCAATCTTGATCTCTCAGAGAGCTCTTTTCCACCCGCGCATTCTCAGCTCACTCTGCGAATGACTTATCCAGGCTGAAGGCATCATGAATCGCATTCACAGCCTTTTCGCCATCCTTTCTGCTGATAATGCAGGTAATCCGGAACTCCGAGGTCGATATCATCGAAATATTAATATTCTCATTGTAGAGCGCCTCAAACAGCTTCGCGGCGACTCCCGGACGGCCGATCATGCCGGATCCTGTCACCATGACCTTGGCCGTGTCCCTGTCGACATCTATTTTTGTAAACGGCAGCTTCTCACGGCTGTTTTCCAGCGTCTCCACGGCCTTCTCCACCTGGTCCTCCGGGCATGTAAATGAAATGTCCTCAGACCCGTCATGACCGAGAGACTGAAGAATCTGGTCCACATTGACCTGCGCCTTTGCAAGAATATCAAACAGACGGTACGCAACGCCCGGCTCATCCCTGAGCCCGAGAACAGACACGCGGTCTGTCTTCTTGTCCAGCGCAACTCCGCTGATCAGATTTTTCTCCAAAACAGTCTCCTCTCTGACAATCGTCCCTTCTGTCCTGTGCTCCAGTGAGCGGATCACAAGCGGAATTCCGTATTTCTTCGCGCGCTCAACACACTCCGGCTGTATGCTTCCGGTTCCGAGCGTCGCCAGGTCCATCATTTCCCCGTATGTCACATCGCGGAGAACACGGGCCTTCGGACAGATGGACGGATCAGCTGTATAGATGCCGTCGACATCCGTATAATATTCGCAGCTGTCAGCCTTCAGGGCCCCTGCGAGCTCAACAGCCGTTATATTACTGCCTCCCGGCCCCAGTGTTGCGAGGTCATGATAGGCATTCACGCCCTGATCGCCGGCAACAACGACTACAGTCCGGTCCCCGAGCTCATCCAGAATCCGGGTTCCGTCGATTTTCTTGAGACGCGCCTCGCCATACCTTCCCGTCACATGAATGCCCGCCTGAAAGGCGTTGAGGGAGATGGCCCGCACACCGAGTGACTCGAGTGTCATGGCGAGGAGAGCCGCAGTTCCCTGTGCCCCCGTCGTCATAAGCATATCAAGCTCTCGCTTGGAAGGAGAATCGCTGATAACGCCCGCCTGCTTCCTCAGTGATCCGGCCAGCGTATCACCCGATGAAATAACGGCAACGATATCATCGCCCTTTTCATAGTCCTCGATACACCGCCTGGCTACGTTCCGGAGCTGCTCCGGTGAGCCGGCTGAAGAGCCGGCGAACTTTTTGACTGTCAGCATTTACTGTTCTTCTTTCTTTCCTCTTCTGTACCACTTGATCACTTTGCCGGACTTCTCTGCCGCAGCCTTGAAATCGCCCTCCTTCATGGTCGGTGTAAGGAAGCCGAACTCGCCGTCCACGCCATCAAGGCGGATGATATCATGAATATCCCCGAACGCTGCTCTTGCCTCATCCTCTGTTCCGCTGAAGCGGACAAAGAACGGGCGCGCCACATTGTCAATCTTCATGAGTCTCATCGTAACGCCGGTTCCGGAATCCGTCTTGATCGTCGTATGAAGATGCTTTGCGGCATCGATTACATCGCCGCACACAGCGCTTGCCGTCGGAAGAGAGCCTGCACCGCTGCCGTAAAACATAGTCGTTCCGACCGCATTGCCCTTGACCATGACCGCATTCATGACGCCATCGACAGCAGAGAGCGGGTTTTCACTGCCGATCATCATCGGCGCGACCATCGCCCATGTGCCCTCCTTCTCACGGCGGCTCGTCGCGAGAAGCTTGATGACGACGCCGAGCTGCTTTGCATACCGGATATCTGTCGCATCAACATTCGTGATTCCCTCTGTCGGCACGTAATTGTAATTAACATGCTTGCCATATGCGAGAGAGGAGAGGATCGCGATCTTGCGGCACGCATCCATTCCCTCGATATCAGCCTCCGGATGAAGCTCCGCAAAGCCCTTCTGCTGAGCCTCCTTGAGCGCGTCGTTGAAGTCCGCGCCCTCCTGCGTCATGCTCGTCAGAATATAATTCGTCGTGCCGTTCAGGATACCCGTCACTTCCTCGATCTCCTCGGCTGTGAGCGATGAATTGAGGACGCGGATGATCGGAATACCGCCGCCGCAGCTCGCCTCGAACAGATAATTGCAGCTCATATCGTGTGCGATGGAGCGAAGCTCAACACCGTGCTCGGCGACCAGCTCCTTGTTGGACGTGCAGACGTTCTTGCCTGCAAGCAGCAGCTCCTTCGTGAAATTATACGCCGGCTTCAGTCCTCCCATTGTCTCCACAACAATGCTGACGGAGTCATCATTCAGGATATCATTGAAGTCGTGTGTCAGTACGTCCTCAGCCGGATCGCCCGGGAAGTCCCTGAGATCCAGAACATACTTGATATTCAGTCTGTGACCAACGCGGCGTGTGATCGCCTCGCTGTTCATTTTGAGAACCTTGAATACGCCTGCACCTACGGTGCCGTAACCCATAATTGCTATATTGATCATATTTTCAGCCTTTCTTCCGAATCCCGCCCGGCTTCCTGATGATCCGGCAGCGTCCGCTGGTACTGATGACCTGCAGCCGCCTCCGGACGTATGTGTTATCTCGCTTCCGTCTTGTCCTTCTGATCCTTATTGCCAAGAGCAATCCACTTGAGGTACGCATTGATGAACGGATCGATGCCGCCATCGAGCACCTTCTGTGCATTGGTCTGCTCTTCGCCCGTCCGCAGATCCTTGATCAGCTGATACGGCTGAAGGAAATACGAGCGGATCTGGTTGCCCCAGGCGATGTCCGTGACCTTGCCGCGGATATCATCGAGCTTCTCCGCATTTTCCTGCTGCTTCAGCATGAACAGCTTGATCTTCAGCTCCTGGAACGCCTTGTCCTTGTTCTGGAACTGCGAGCGCTCATTCTGGCATGTGACGACAATTCCCGTCGGGAAATGCGTGATGCGGATTGCCGACGATGTCTTGTTGATATGCTGGCCGCCGGCACCGGATGAGCGGTATGTATCAATCCGGATATCCTTCGGATCAATTTCGATATCGATGTCCTCCTCGATGTCCGGCATGACCTCGCATGCGGAAAATGAAGTCTGTCTCTTGCCGTTCGCGTTGAACGGGCTGATGCGGACGAGCCGGTGTACACCGTGCTCGGACTTCAGAAGACCGTACGCATTCTCGCCGTTTACCTGGAACGTGATAGACTTCAGGCCCGCCTCGTCGCCGTCAAGGCTGTCAAGGACCTCAACCTGGAAGCCGTGGGACTCCGCCCACCTCGAGTACATGCGGTAAAGCATGCTCGTCCAGTCCATGGCCTCTGTTCCGCCCGTGCCCGCGTGAAGCGTGACGATTGCGTTGCATTCGTCATACTCGCCGGAGAGCAGTGTCTTCATGCGGAGCGTCTCGAATTTGTTCTTGAAATCCTCGAACATCTCCTCGACCTCCGGAACGATAGACGGATCCGGCTCTTCGTCGGCCATCTCGATCATGTCCCGGATATCGTCGTGATCGGAGACAAGCTTGTTGTACGTCTCCACATCGTTCTTCAGATTTCCGAGAAGTCTCTGCTTCTTTGTCGCCTCATCCGGATTGTCCCAGAAATGAGGATCTTCCATTTCTCTGTTTAATTCCTGGATTCGCTTCTCTTTGACAGCGAGGTCAAAGTGAGTCCCTCATTTCAACTAATGGCTGGTCGTAGGAATTCAGTTCAAGCTTGATCGGATCTAACTCTACCAATAGTCTCACCCTCTTTCGCGCCTGTCTGTGCAGGCATCTGTGATATTTTACTCGCCGCGAAAAGTCGCGACTGTACCTTTTAATATACCGAAAATGCGCAGATCTTGCAAGGTCTGGGGCTGCTACAGTTCACACCGTATGTACGTTACTGTTCACACGCCATCCAAAGTCGCATGCGGTCGCGAATATCAGGGCGGTATCGGGCAGACTCCGTCCTCCTCAGCTTCCCTTCGCCGCTGACACAGCGGCTCAGGGTGATCTTCGGACTCCTCCGTATAACGCCCTCACCGCTCCTGATATCGCTGACCGCTTTCCGAGGTCTGACAGCGTGTGAACTGCAATCTGTGACTTACATTAGTATGGCCCGCCCGAGGCGGAAGGACCAGATATATGTCTCCTTCACGTCTTTGCCGGTCACGCGCTCAAGGGCCTCACGGTACTGCGTGAGCTGCACGCGGTACCGGTCTGCCAGCTCCTCCGGATTCCGCACGCGGTCCGTCTTGTAATCAAGCAGAACGATTCCGTCCTCCTCGTAGAAGAATGCATCGATGATTCCCTGTACAAAGATCATCTCATCGTCCGGCCACTCACTCCGGATTTCAGACGCGGCGACTCCGAGAACGAAGGGCTGCTCTCTGTACAAATCACCTCTCCTCTCGGCCTCTGCCATCCGTCTTCCCATCGGACTTGCCGCCATCGACGCGACGCGCCGCAGATCAACGAGGCCGGCCTCCTCCGCACTGATCTTTCCGGACTTCTCCAGCTTTCCAAGCTGTTCAAGAATATTCCGGTACACTCTGTCCCGGTCAGTTGTCCCTTCAGCTCTTCCCGGCCTCGAACCCGCAGAAGAGATCTGCTCTCCACTGCCCGTTGTCCCTGGGTCTGCGGACGCCGCGGTCTCTCCGCCGCCCGCAGCTGCCTCCGCAAATGAGATCAGCTGCATGACTCTGTGGTATGCGGTTCCGCGCGTGGAGCCGGACGCCGCTGCTCCCGAAACGCTCCGCCGCGAACCGGCAACCGATTCTGCAGATACCGGTGCAGCTGCACCTGACGTTTTCTTCTTTCCAGAGCCGGCTGTCTCTCCAGGCATTTCTGCTTCCGCGGCGGCCAGCCTCATATCCCGCTGCCGGATAAACTCCGGCACTGTCGGCTCCTCGTCCTCCGGCTCCGGATAGAGCCGGGCCATATCGTCATTTTCCGCAAATTCCTCGTCCTTGTCCGAGTAGCGGCCGGTCTTCAGCTCCGAGACGGAGACCTCGACCGGAATCGTCTCGCTGCCAGCAAACGGATAGGTCCAGGAGGCCCTCTCGCTAATCAGAGTGCGCATGTCCGCGTCATAGATCCGGGCCGACCGCACGCTTCCGAGAGCCGTGAGCGCGTCCGCCCGGCGCACCTGCGTATCAACCTCGTCCGCCGCGAGGTCCGACGGCCGGACAGGTGTAAAGACAAGGCAGGACCCGGAGAGCCTTCTTCCTCCGTCATGCATCAGCATTTTTTCTCTCTCCTCAGGCGTCATCTGCGCAAGACCTGCCCTGGTCTCCGCATCCAGCATCCGTTTCGCCGCCGGAATGACCCAGTCCCAGAACGTACCGGCCCGCACAATAAAGCCGGCTGAGAGCTTCGGCTCTGACAGCGGAAGATCCGATGAGAGGTGCTCAAAGCTCTCCTCATTTTTCAGAGAGCCTGTGAGGATCAGCTTCTGCTTCGCACGCGTGAGCGCAACATAGAGGACCCGCAGCTCCTCTCCGATCCTGTCGCGGAGCAGCCGCTGCTTCACGGCACATTTCTTAAGCGTCGGCACTCTCACGCGGTGCCTGAAATCGACGTAATCAGACGCGACTCCCATCTCCGGATGAATCAGGACAGTGGCCTTCAGCTCGCGCGTGTTGAATTTCTTGCCCATGCCGCACACGAAGACAACGGGATATTCAAGTCCCTTGCTCTTGTGGATGCTGTAGATTCTCACGACATCCTCATGCTCCGTAATCGTGCTCAGCTCGCCGAAATCGACATTTTCCTTCTGCAGGTTCTCGATGTAGCGGACGAAGTTAAACAGGCCGATATAGCTCGTGTGCTCAAACGCGATCGCCTTGTCAACCAGCATGCGGAGGTTCACTGTCCTCTGCAGACCGCCCGGAAGGGCCGCCGCATATTCGCCAAAGCCGGACTCCGTGATGACTCTGTCGATCAGCTCATGAAGCGGCGTGTCATGCACAGATGCGCGGACGCTGTCAAAAAATGCAAAGAAATCCTCAAGCCTTGCACGGAGTGCAGGCTCCTCTCCGTGCAGGGCGTAAAAGCGCGCAGCGTCGTACATCGAGACATTCGCCCGCTCCGTGCTGCCGGAATAGGACGCAGCCCCGTCTCTTGCGCGGACGCGCGCGAGGTCCTCCGCCTCAAGCCCCGCAAATGCCGATGTGAGGACAGCCGTGAACGGAATGTCCTGCTGCGGATTGTCGATAATCCGCAGATAATTGAGAACAGTCACAACCTCGATCGCGCCGAAATAGCCCTCCTTTGACGACGTATAGCAGGGAATATGCATGCCGTCGAGGACGCGCATAAACACATCGCTCCACTCCGCCGTCGTCCGGAGAAGAATTACAATATCCTCATATCGAACGGGCCGGAGTTCCCCTGTCTTCTGGTCGAGAAGCTTCTCATGGCCTACCATCCGGCGGATTCTTGTTCCGACAGCTCTCGCCTCAAGCTCCCTCGCAGACGCCGATCCCGCATCGTCCATGAGATCTGCGTCCTCATTTGTGAAGACAGGCATGATCTCCGTTCTGTAATCGGCCGCAGCATCCTCTGCCTGATGTTCGTCCGTATCGGCGAAGACTGCCCCCTTCACAAGGGCCGCGTCATCGTCATAATCGACACCGCCGACCTCGATCCGCATAATCTGCCGGAAGATGCCGTTGACCGTATCGACAACCTCGCGCCGGCTCCTGAAGTTCCGGTGGAGATCGATCCTGACCCCGTTCTCTGTCCCTCCCTTGTAGCTGTGGTATTTCTCCATAAACAGCTTAGGCCGCGCCTGGCGGAAGCTGTAGATGCTCTGCTTCACATCGCCGACGCAGAAATAGTCGGGCTCGCCGTCCTCAATCCGGCTCACTGCCGTGAGGATTGCCTCCTGCAGATAGTTGCTGTCCTGGTACTCGTCGATCATGACCTCCCGGTACTGCCCTGCGAGCTCGCGCGCCGCATATGTCCGCTCGCCGTCCTTCCTGAGAATCTGCAGCGCATTGTGCTCAAGGTCGCTGAAATCGAGAATATTCTTCTCCTCCTTCATCTCGGCGTAGCGGTCCCTCATGCGCTCCGCAAGATCGAGCAGCATATCGAGCGGACCGGCTCCGTCGCGGAGGCTTGCGGCCGCGTCATCCGGAGGCAGGAAGAAGTACTGCTCCTTAAGCTCATCGATGATCTTCTTGACAGCGTCCCTCGTCTCCTTGAACGTGTCCCGGAGGTCCGGATTCTCGCCCTCCGCCGGCTTCTTCCGGCCAAGAGGCGGAATCTCCGTATCATAGAGCGCAAGGCGGGTCTTCCGGTAGAAGTCGTCGCCGCGAATGGCCGCGAGGACATGCTCCGTGAGCCTTGCATACGCATCTCCCGTCGGAATGTAGGCTGACGGTCCCTCCGGGCTGTGCGCAAGCTCCGCGTTCTTTTCCGCGAGGGAATGCGCCATCTCCGCGTTCTCCTCCGCCGCCTCCCGGAACATGCCCATCCAGTCTGTCTGAAGGAGCGTCTCCGGTGAGGAGGCTTCATTTTCATGGTGGCAGTGCTCAAGCCAGCCCTGCGGGTCCGGACTGCTCTCTGCGGCCTCGAAGACGCGGAGTATCAGGTCTTCAAGAGACGCATCTGTCTTGCCTGTCGCGAATGTCTCGACAAATGCACCGAATCTCTCCTGTTCATCGGGATCAGCCGACGCATACGCCTCCTCGAGGACAGCCGACACGGCATCCTTCTTCATCAGCTTTGTCTCGCCCTCCTCCGCGACGCGAAAGCCGGGCGCAAGTCCGATGGACTGGCCGTAATTCCGAATAACATAGGAGCAGAAGCCGTCGATTGTCGTGATCTGAGCGCCGCCGACACGGCGGACCTGGTCCGCGAGGTACGCATTGTCCGGGTCCTGCTCCGCCGCATCCTCAAGCCGGCTTAGAATACGGGTCCTCATTTCTCCGGCTGCCGCCTTCGTGAATGTCACAATCAGCAGCTCATCGATCGAGACGGGGTCCGTATCACTCGTGATTCTGGACATGATCCGCTCCACGAGCACCGCGGTCTTGCCTGATCCCGCTGCCGCTGAGACAAGGATATTTTTTCCGCGGGTATGAATTACCGACTTCTGCTCATTTGTCCAGCTGATCGCCATCGTCATCCTCCTCCATCCTGAGAACCGCATCGTCCTGGCTCAGTTTATCGATCAGACGGTACTGATATCCCGGTATCCGCCGGTCAAAGCCGCAGATTCCCCTGTACTCACAGAACCTGCACGCCGTGTCCTTGAGATCGGCCGTCGCGTACGGATTGATCTCCGCACTTCCCGAAAGAATCGCGCAGCCCGCATCCATCACCTTCCGCCGGACATAGGAGCTGACCGTCCCGTAGTCACCGGCAGATATCAGGTGCGAGTTCTTTGCGATTCCGTTTTTTGTTCTCCTTACCGCCACGACATCCGATCCGGCCCCGCTCTCCTTCAGCGCGCGGTCAAAATGCTCTGCCGTCTTTTCGTCGCCGATCACAATGCCTGACGGAATGAGCTCCTTCAGAATCCGCTTCGCCAGCTCATCCGTCGTCTCTCCCGGCTGGTACGCGACGACGGGGTCCATGACCCGGTAGTAGAAGATGCCCGCCGGTACCGGGTGCTTTCCCCGCTTTCTCAACAGCTCGAGAGCCGCCTCCATGTAAATGACGAGCTGCAGCTGCAGTCCGTAGTAGACGTCCCGCAGGCTGAACTCCTTTCTTCCGGTCTTATAGTCAATGACGCGGACAAGCGTCACGCCGTCCTCGTCGCAGATATCGATCCGGTCGATCCGGCCCGTCAGTGTGAGCTCAGCCCCTCCCGGAAGCCTGATGCGCGCAGATTCAAGGTCTTCATTTCCGGAAAATACGGTCTCCATCCCGGCCGGAAGGAAATCCCCCGCCACGATCTGCTCCGTCTGTGCCCACGCCGTCGCAGACATCAGCCGCTCCATGCGTCTGATCTGATACTCATTTCTGGCCGTGTCGTGAAGCACGTCGCTCCCACTCTCGGCGACGGCCTGGCGCATGCTGTCAGACGCGCGGCCGTTTCTCATGGCATTATCCCCGGCGAGGCGCTGCCAGGTCTCCCCGTCCGATCCGGCTGAATCCGCAAAGAGCTCCAGCGACCGGTGCATGACCGTTCCGAGATCCATCGGATTGAACAGAAATTCGGGCCGCTCCTTCAGCCTGAGCCCGTACTGCAGAAAATGAGCAAACCTGCATGCGCAGAATTTCTCAAGACGCGACGCAGAATTGTGCAGATTTCTGCCGTACAGTGCCTCCGCAGCCGCCTGCCCGATGCAGTCCTTCGGCTTCCTCCTGCCCGCCGCCTCAAGAAGGATATCCATCTTCCGAGCGTACGCCGGCTGGCGCTTATACCACGAGAAGAGCTCGAGGAATTCCGGTGTCAGTGGCTTCGAGTCAATTGTCTCAAGTCCCTCCGTGACGAGGCGCACGCCCGTCTCCGGCCGCTCGAAGCGCTGTCTGATATCGGTCAGGACATGTCCCTCCGGAAGCTTCGGAAACAGGCGTCTGACAGCACTGATCAGATAGGCCGGCTTCATGATCTCACCTGCCATATTAGCCGCGCTGTACATCAGAATGAGCCTCCGGGAAGGCTTCGCGAGCGTCATGTAGAGATAGAACCGCTCGATATAGAGATTTTCACGCGCAGTCGGCTTCAGTGTGATGCTTCTCTCCCCGAGTGTACCGCGGTCCGCGTCATTCAGCGCGCCTCCGCCCTTCACCGGCTTCGGAATCACGCCCTCATTGACGCCTGCAAAGAACAGGACCTTCACGTCCCCGATCCGGCTTCTCTCAACATCGCCGACCATGACCTGATCAGCTCCGGGCGGAATGATCGCGACACGCGCCTCCGCAAAGCCTGCCTCAAGGAGCGCCCGGTAATTCTTCATCGAGATCTTCTCATCGCCGAGAACAGCCGTCAGCTTATCAAGAAAATTGCAGACATACGGATAGACCTGATCATACTCTCTGGCAAGATCCGGCCGGCCATTTGCCTCAAACCATTTCGTCCTCGCGCGCAGCTTTTCCTCCGCATGGGTCCGGACGCAGAAATCATAGACAGCCTCCGACTTCTCGCGCACGGTCCCGCCGCGGCGCCCGAACGCGTCCGCGAGCGGGTCCATGAGCTCCAGAAGCCGCACACGCACCGCATCGAGCATCGGAACCTCTCCGGGGTCCTCGCCCTGATAGCTCCGGATGAATTTCGTCCGCCATTTCTTCTTGCCGCGGATTCCGCAGCCGATGACATAGTTCTCCAGATGCTCGATCTCATCAGACGTAAAATCCGTCATTCCGCTCTTCAGCATGCGGAATATGCCCTCATAGGAGTAATCCTCCGCACAGGCCTGCATCGCGGCACGCAGATACTCGATGAACGGATTGCTGACAAGCGCCCGCTTCTGATCAAGGAAATACGGGATCTTCCACTCCGAAAAGACCTGCCGCACATAATCGCCGTACGAGGCGAGATCCCCGGTCACGACCGCAATATCGCGGTACCTGTATCCCTCCTCGCGCACCATGCGGCTGATCTCAAATGCAGCCTCCTCGATCTCCTTTCGCGGGTTCTGCGCCGCAAATACACGGATATCATGCGGATCTCCCTGCCAGTGTCCGCGGTGCCTGTCACGGAATAAGGACTCCTCGAGAAACTGCAGCTCGGGTGAATCCGCGTGGCGGCTGTGCTCATTTTCAGAAATGAACACAGGCCTCATCACCTGCACGTGGTGCTCCTCCGCGAGCTTCTTAAGCGCCTGCGTCGTCGTGTGACTGAGCGCAAAGAGCCCTGTCTTCCGATAAGGTCCGAACGGCTGCTCATATCTGTCCAGCGTGACCGTCACATACATGTCCTTCACGAGGTCCATCAGCTTTCCGATCAGCTTCAGCTGGACCGGTGTAAAGCCCGTAAACCCGTCGAGCGCGACCACGGAGTCACGGACAAGCGCCGACCGGTCGACGATGTCGACCAGGCGGTCCGGCACCTCCTCGGCCGTCATGTACGTTCCCGCAAGACGCTTTCTGAACTCGGAGTAGACATTTGCCGTGTCCGAAATTTTCATGGCGAACGGACTGTTCTTTGCTCTCTCCTCCTCCGTCACCGCACCGGCCAGCTGCTCCGGCGTGACATCGTACAGCATCAGCTCAGAGATCAGCGCCTTCATCTCGGCGAGATTCTGCGGCCTGGCCAGCGTCGCCCCGTAATAGGGAAGCTTTTTCTTCATGTCGAGCGCGATCTTCTCAAGAATGAATGTCTTTCCGATCTCCTCGAGCAGCTCCTCGCTCTCCTCACCGGTCTCCGCAAAGACGCGGTAGGCCAGTCTGTTAAATGAGAGCACATCGATATTGAGAATGCCGTGGCGCGGATGCTGGCGGACCAGCATTTTCTGTGTCTGCATCGTAAACTGCTCCGGGACAATGACGATAAAGCGCCTGCCCGGCTCCTGCATGGACTCTCTGATGATGCGTTCGAAGACCGCGTGCGTCTTGCCGGCCCTGGAACCGCCTGTATAAAGTGTAAGCGCCATACCCTCTCCCTTCTCAGCCGTCTGTATCCTGTCCGTCATCGAGGTTCAGTATCGATTTTGCCTCATCAATATCCATATCCCCGATATTCCGCATTCTGCGCGTGATGATCTGTGTCCTGTGATGAAGCTTGTCCGTCGAGGACACAGCCTCGGACAGCTTCTTCTGTGTCCTTGTGATTTCCTCATCCATCCGGCCGAACTGGGCCTTCACGGCCTCCAGCATTTTCATGACCTCGACGCTCTTCTGTGAGAGCGCAATGCTGCGGAAGCCGGCCTGCAGAGAATTGAGAATCGCCGTGATCGTCGTCGGTCCCGCAACGAGAATGCCAAGGTTCTGGCATTTTTCAGAGAGACCCTCGATCCGCAGGACCTCCGCGTACAGCCCCTCCGTCGGCAGGAACATGATCGCGTAATTCGTCGTGCGCGGCGGGTCGAGGTACTTGTCCCGTATGGTCCTGGCTTCATCCAGCATGCGGTTCTTAAGCGCCGTGACAGCCGCCGTCAGCGCCTCCTGATCGCCCTGATCAGACGCATCCAGAATATGATTGTAGAGGTCCGCCGGGAACTTCGAGTCGATCGGCAGATAGACCGTATCGCCCGTCCCGTCCTGTGCGGGGAATTTTATGGCAAATTCAACCCGGTCGGACGAATTTCTCTTCGTCGCGACATTCTCATCGTACTGCGCGTGTGTCAGCGTCTGCTCAAGAATCCGGCCCAGCTGGACCTCACCCCAGGTTCCTCTCGTCTTCACGTTGGACAGTGTGCGGTTCAGGTCCGTCACTCCCTCCGAGAGAGACTGCAGCTCGCCGAGGGAACGGTACAGCCGCCCGAGCTGGTCGCCGATCGTCTTGAAATTCGAGTCGAGCCGTTCATTCAGCGTCCGGTCAAGCTTGTCGCTGACGACGCCGCGGATCTCCTCAAGCTTTTCCTCGTTGGACTGCTGAAGGCGGTCCGTCTCCGTCTGCAGCGTGCGGATCACGCGGTCCTGCAGATTTACGAGCGAGTCTGTCTGCAGCTTCGACACATTCAGGAGCTGCTCGGACTGCGTCTTCAGTCCCTTCCGGAGCGCGTCCGACACCTCTGCCCGGAGCTGCGCGCTCGCCTCCTGATTTGCGCGGTTTCCGCTCTCGACCCGCTGCGCGATGCGGACCAGCTCGTCATGGCTGTCTCTTCCCGGCGGCAGCGTGCCTCCCTGCCGTCCCTGGCGGATCAGGATCGTGACCATAAGAAGAATGACCACCAGCAGCAATACATACAAGAAGATCATTTCAGCTGTACCCATTTTGTCCTCTCTTCCGTTTTTCGTTACAGCTCACACGCCATTCAAAATCGCATGCGGTCATGAATATCAGAGCGGCGCTGCGAGCATCGTATGATTATTATAGAACATAAGTTCGCGTATGTCTATAAATTTTCGGGAATGATTTTAAGCAGCTATGGGTTCCTCGGAGGGAGTTCTGTTGTATGATGTGAGAGAGTCGTCCGGCAGAACGCAGTTCCTGTACGCGGGCAATTACCACAAGGGAAAGGCCGATCTGCTGCTCGACGAACTGTAAATTATTCAGCCCACAGCAGGGAACGCGAAGTGTTCCGCGTCCGGAGTGCTGAACATTACTGTATTTTTCTGAAAGGAGTTTTATGCCGAAAATAGATCTCATCACCGGATTTCTCGGATCCGGCAAAACAACATTTATCAGACACTATGCGAAGTATCTTTTGTCAAGGGGAGAGCGCGTCTGCATCCTGGAGAACGACTACGGCTCCATCAATGTCGATGCGCTTCTCTTAAATGACCTTCTCGGAGACAACTGCGACCTCGAGATGGTCACGGCACCCGTCGGCGATTACGACTGCCACCGGCGCAGATACAAGACAAAGCTCATCACGCTCGGCATGCTCGGCTACACGCGCGTAATCGTCGAGCCCTCAGGCATTTACGATGTCGACGAATTCTTCGACGTCCTGCACGATGATCCGATTGACCGCCTCTATGAGCCCGGCAGCGTCCTTGCAATCGTCGACGCACGCCTCCCGGAGAAGCTCTCTGACGAGTCCGAATACATGCTCGTCTCGCAGACGGCGGATGCCGGCCGGGTTATCTTAAGCCGCACAGAAGACGCGTCGCCGGAGGAAATCCGCGGTGCCGTCGCTCATTTAAACAGGGCGATGGAGCGCTTCAAGTGCCGCCGCCGTTTTTCTCTCCCGGAAAATGAAGTCCCCGCGGGCAATGGAGCCGCAGAAGAGCATCCGCATTCAGGTGCTTCGGATGCTTCTGCGCGCTCCGCGAAGATGCAGCATCCCGACCTGCACAGCGTCGTCGGCAATGAGGCGCCGGCCAGCAAGCCGCTGGGGCAGCAGCGTCCCGACCCACACAATGCCGTCGTCCTGAAGGACTGGAAGGATTTCACGGACGATGACCTCCGATCGCTCGCCGATGCGGGAATTCTCCTCTCCTCTCACGTGAAAATGCCTCTTGAGGACGGAAACGGCTTCGACTCCCTGTTCAGCTACAACGTCCATATGACGGCAGCTCAGCTGCGCGAGACCGTAAAAAAGATGTTTAACGACAGAAAATGCGGCCACATCATGCGGATCAAGGGCTTTATCCCGGCCAGCCAGGCAGGCCTGAAGGACGGCTTCTCCGTCGAAACCTCGGAAACTGCCGCCGCGGAAAAATCAGAGTCCAGGCCTGCATGGTACGAGGTCAACGCGACGCGGGACGGCCTCGAGCTGAAGCCCTCCGAGGCCGGTCAGGAGGTTCTGATCGTCATCGGCGAGCATCTCGACGACAAGACCGTGCACGAGTACCTCCCGTCGAGCGTCGCGCCGGCCCATGGCTGAGCAGACAGCTCAGCCCAGCTCGCGGGCACTTGCGTCGAGCGCCGACGCAATGACCTTATCCATATCGTAGTACTTGTACTCGCCGAGCCGTCCGCCGAAAAGCACGTTCTTCTCGCGGTCCGCGAGCTTCCTGTACTCCTGGTAGAGCGCGCCGTTCTTTGTGTCATTGACCGGATAGTACGGCTCGTCGCCCACCTTCCACTCGGACGAATATTCGCGGGATATGACCGTCTTCGGCAGGTCATGTCCCGCCTCGTCCTTTCCGAACTCAAACCACTTGTGCTCGATGATCCGCGTCCACGGCGTCTCGCGGTCCGTGTAATTCACAGCGGCGTTGCCCTGGAAATTCGGCTTGTCCAGCACCTCCGTCTCAAAGCGGACCGAGCGGTACTCAAGGCACCCGAGGCTGTAGCCGAAATACTCGTCGATCGGACCGGTGTAGATCACCCTGTCCGCAAGCCCGTCAAGCTCGTCCCTCATTTTCAGATAATCGCAGGAGAGACGTACCTCCGCGCCCTCCAGCATGTGACTGACCATCTTCGTGTAACCACCGATCGGAATTCCCTGATAGAGCGCATTGAAATAATTATTGTCAAATGTATACCGGACCGGAAGCCTGCGGATGATAAATGCCGGCAGCTCCGTGCACGGCCGTCCCCACTGCTTCTCCGTGTATCCCTTGATCAGCTTCTCGTAGATATCGGTTCCGACAAGACTGATTGCCTGCTCCTCAAGATTCTTCGGCTCCGTGATACCGGCCTCGCGTCTCTGCTCCTCGATCTTCGCAGCCGCTTCCTCAGGCGTCACAACGCCCCACATTTTATTAAACGTGTACATGTTGAACGGAAGCGAATAGAGCTCGCCCTTGTAATTTGCGACCGGCGAATTCGTGAAGCGATTGAATTCCGCAAATGAATTCACATAGGACCAGACGCGCCTGTCATTCGTGTGAAAGATGTGCGCCCCGTATTTGTGAACCTGAATTCCCTCGATGTTTTCCGTGTAGACATTTCCCGCGATATTCGGTCTTCTGTCCACGACAAGAACCTTTTTTCCTCTTTTGACAGCTTCCGCGGCAAAAACCGAGCCAAAGAGGCCGGCGCCGACAATCAGATAATCGTACATTTCATTTTCCTTTCCAGACGCAGACGCGCCTTCGTGCAAATTCGCCATACAGGTCCGGTACCATAAGATTCCTTGCGTACCAGACATATCCCTGTATTCTTCTGCACCCACGGGCAAGCCTGTGGGGTTATAGCCATATTACCGGACCACCAGCTCGACCGGGCAGTGATCGGACCCCATGATGTCCGTGTGAATGTCCGCACTCACAAGTCTGTCCTTGAGGCGCTCCGAGCAGATGAAATAGTCGATGCGCCATCCGGCGTTGTGCTCCCGCGCATGGAAGCGATAGGACCACCAGGAATAGACCCCTGTCGTGTCCGGATGAAAATACCGCCAGGTATCGATAAAGCCGCTGCCAAGCGTTCTCGTCATCGCCGCGCGCTCCTGATCAGAGAACCCCGCATGCCCCCTGTTCGCCTTCGGGTTCTTCAGGTCGATCTCCTCGTGCGCGACATTGAGATCGCCGCACCAGATCACCGGCTTCTTCTGATCGAGCCCCTTCACATAGGCGAGAAAATCATCCTCCCACTTCATCCGGTAGTCGATCCGCTTCAGGCCGTCCTGCGCGTTCGGCGTATAGACCGTAATAAAATAAAAATCCGGATACTCCAGCGTGATGACCCGTCCCTCCGTGTCATGCTCCGGAATGCCGAGCCCGTATGTGACATTCAGCGGCGTCTTTCTTGTAAAGACAGCCGTCCCCGAATATCCCTTTCTCTCCGCATAGTTGAAATACTGATCGTACCCCGGCAGGTCAAGCGCCGCCTGCCCCTCCTGCATCTTCGTCTCCTGCAGGCAGAAAATATCGGCATCAAGTGCCGTGAATGTCTCCATGAAATTCTTCTTCAGCACAGCCCTGAGGCCGTTCACATTCCAGGAAATGAACTTCATCCCTGCTCCTCCTATCCATATTTCATTTGCAGCCGTTCAGCGCCAGGACCCGGAATGCGTTGCGTCCCTCGCCGAACAAATTCATTTTACCATAGCGGTATGATATCCTGCAAAAATAGTAATAATCTCGGAACGCAAGGCGTTCCAAGTCCGGTGCTGAAAAAAGTGGGAGGTCCCTGCCTTGCCGCAGAGGCCTCCCGGAAGGAGAAAAAAAGGAAATTATGAAAAAGAAAACTGTCAGATTCAGACGGCATACCTGCGCGGCTCGACACCGGTGTATACCCTTTGCGGCTTCGTGAGCTCCTTTGCGTACAGCACGCAGAGCCTCTCCGCCTCCGTGTGATCATCATAATCGATCGTATCGACCATTCTGTATGTCTCCGAGCGGTCATAGAAGTCACAGTGTGCCTTCAGACTGTCACAGACATATGTTGTCCATTCATCAATTCTGTATTCATCATTTTCACGATCGGTCATAGGAATCACCTCGTTGGAACTGCTTTGTGGAATTGTTTCCATCTCCAGTGACTTCACTATATGCCTTCCGAGACTTTTTTGCAATATATTACGGTTCTTTATTTCAATTTCTTCAGCTTTTGACAATTTGCCGCTCCGTGTATTGTGCATATTGCATATGTAAAATCTATGTTACCGTTTCCATTTCTTGTGCTATCATTTTTAAGGTTCCGAACCATAAAAGTGCACGGAATACCGTTGCCACAGCCGCTTCCACGCAATAATGCCAGGCATTCTCAATCTGTGCC
The DNA here is from genome assembly GCA_036453145.1 of Eubacteriales bacterium. Classification (GTDB taxonomy): domain Bacteria; phylum Bacillota; class Clostridia; order Lachnospirales; family Lachnospiraceae; genus Chordicoccus. Next base: position 44,829 of record JAZHVT010000003.1, on the reverse strand, counting down.
GCTTCAAAAAAGGAGCGCTCCGCACACTCAGCGGAACGCTCCTTTTTTTCGATTTTATTCAGCCCTATACTCAGAACGCTTCGCGCTCTTCGTTGTGGGCGAACAGAGCGGCTTCACCGCTTGTCCGCCCCTTGGGAAACTGATGGAACCGTCCGGCGAGCAAGCTCTCCGTCCGGATTTCATCAGTTTCCCAAGAGGTGCTGAATAATTACATTATACGAGGCTTCCGACCGTTCTCGGATACGGAAGGACGTCTCTGATGTTCTGCATGCCTGTCAGATACATGACGCAGCGCTCAAAGCCGAGGCCATAGCCCGCATGACGGCAGCTGCCGTATCTGCGGAGATCGAGATAGAAATCGTACTGGTCCATGCTCATGTTCAGCTCCTTCATACGCTTTGTGAGCTTCTCAAGATCAGCCTCACGCTCGGAGCCGCCCATGATCTCGCCGATTCCCGGGACGAGGCAGTCCATCGCCGCGACCGTCTTTCCATCCGGGTTCTGCTTCATATAGAACGCCTTGCAGTCCTTCGGGAAGTTGATGACGAAGATCGGCTTCTTGAAGACCTTCTCCGTGAGATATCTCTCGTGCTCCGTCTGGAGCTCCTTGCCCCACTCCGGCTTGTACTCGAATTTCTCGCCGGACTTCTGGAGAATATCGATCGCATCCGTGTAATCGACACGCTCGAAGTCAGAGGACGCGACATGCTTAAGTCTCTCGAGCAGTCCCTTGTCGACAAATGAATTAAAGAACTGCATTTCCTCCGGTGCGTTCTCGAGAACGTAGTTGATGATATACTTCAGCATATCCTCAGCGAGGTCCATGTCATCCTCAAGATCAGCGAACGCAATCTCCGGCTCGATCATCCAGAACTCTGCCGCGTGGCGCGTCGTGTTGGAGTTCTCGGCGCGGAACGTCGGTCCGAAGGTGTAGATGTTGCGGAAGGCCTGCGCGAAGGTCTCGCCCTGCAGCTGGCCGGAAACCGTGAGATTTGTCTCTGTTCCGAAGAAATCCTTGCTGTAATCGACCGTGCCGTCCTCATTCTTCGGAAGGTGCTCAAGATCAAGCGTCGTGACCTGGAACATCTCTCCGGCACCCTCTGCATCGGACGCCGTGATCAGCGGTGTGTGAACGTAGACGAAGCCGCGCTCCTGGAAGAACTTGTGAATCGCGTAGGCGATCAGTGAGCGGACACGGAATGTCGCCTGGAATGTATTTGTGCGCGCGCGGAGATGCGGCATGGTGCGCAGATACTCGAGCGTGTGGCGCTTCTTCTGCAGCGGATAATCCGGACTTGACGGTCCCTCAATGTCCACCTCATCAGCCTGGATCTCAAACGGCTGCTTCGCCTGCGGCGTCGCAACAAGTGTGCCGCGTACGATGACCGCCGTGCCGACATTCAGATGCGCGATCTCGCTGAAATTGCTCATTCCGTCGTGGAACACAACCTGCAGCGTATTGAAATACGTGCCGTCATGAACAACCATGAACCCGAATGTCTTCGAATCGCGGATCGAGCGGACCCAGCCGCCGATCGAGATCTTCTTGTCCAGGTATTTCTCCCTGTCCTTATAGATATCTCTTACTGTAACAAGCTTCTCCATTTCGATGCTCTCCTCGCTGCTATTACTTCATTTTAACCATCGAATCATACCATAGATTCCGCGGAAAGAAAAGCCGTCCGTCAGAACTGAAGACCATCGAAGCGGACCTTCATGTATCCCTCAATGATTTTTACGCATTTCTCAAAGCCGAGCTTTGATGCGTCCACGCACAGATCGTAGTTGTGGGCGTCGTCCCACTTCTCGCCTGTGTAGTAATAATTGTAGTCTGCGCGCCTTTTATTTTCCTTCTCGATGTACCGGTTGAGCTCCTTGTCTGTCAGGGAATTGCGCTTTGCCGCCTCCTGACGGAGGAACCAGTACGGGGCGTGCACAAAGACACGGACGAGGTTCGGTTCATTTTTCAGGACAAAGCCTGCAGCCTTTCCCACGATGACGCAGGCTTCCTTCTCCGAAAGCGCCTTGATTGTCTTCGCCTGATAAGCGAACAGATTTTTTCTCGATGTAAATTCGCTGCTCTCAGGGCCGATCAGACTCCCTGTATACGGGTCAGAGCTCCTGAAGAGCGGCGTGCCGCGGAAATCCTCAGACGCCTCGACAAAAAGCGCCTCGTTGATTCCCGAGACCTCAGACGCCATCTTGTAAATGTCCTTGTCATAGTAGCCGATATTCAGCTCGCGGGCCAGCATTTCTCCGATGGTCCGTCCGCCGCTGCCATACTCGCGGTTAATCGCGATCACTATCTTCTGGTTCATCATCGTCCCTCCATTATTCGCCGAGATACGCTTTTCTGACCTGATCGTTATTCAGCAGATCCTTCGCGTCGCCGGACAGCGTGATCTTTCCAGTCTCAAGCACGTAGGCACGGTCCGCGATCGAGAGCGCCTTCTTCGCGTTCTGCTCGACAAGAAGGACCGTCGTCCCCTCACTGTGGATCTGCTCGATGATATCGAAGATTTCATTGACAAGAAGCGGAGAGAGACCCATGGACGGCTCGTCCATGAGGACGATGTCCGGATGGGACATCAGCGCGCGTCCCATCGCGAGCATCTGCTGCTCGCCGCCGGACAGCGTGCCGGCCAGCTGGTTCTGTCTCTCCTTGAGACGCGGGAAGCGCTTGTAGACATACTCGAGCGTCTCCGCGATCTCGTTCTTGTCCTTCCGTGTGTACGCGCCGAGCTTCAGGTTGTTCAGAACGGACATACCCGCGAAGACACGACGTCCCTCCGGAACCTGTGCGATGCCCATGCCGACGATCTTGTGTCCCGGAACCTTCGTCAGGTCCTGTCCCTTGTAGAGGATGCGGCCGCCCGCCGTCGGGATCAGTCCCGAGATCGAGTGCAGCGTCGTCGTCTTTCCGGCTCCGTTCGAGCCGATCAGGGCGACGATCTCTCCCTTATTTACTTCAAATGAGATGCCCTTCAGCGCCTTGATCATGCCGTAGCTGACCTGAAGGTTCTCCACCTTAAGAATAGTTTCCATATCTAATCTCCGTCCGTTATTCATTTCCCAGATATGCCTTGATGACCTCCGGATTGCCCAGAACCTCCTTCGTCGCGCCCTGTGCCAGGATGCGGCCGAAGTTCAGGACTGTCAGCTTCTCACAGATACCGGAGACAAGCTTCATGTCGTGCTCAATGAGAAGAATCGTGATTCCGAACTTCTCGCGGATGAACGCGATCGTTTCCATCAGCTCCTTCGTCTCATTCGGGTTCATACCGGCGGCCGGCTCATCGAGAAGCAGAAGCTTTGGTTCCGTCGCGAGCGCACGGGCGATCTCCAGCTTTCTCTGCTGGCCGTACGGAAGATTCGTCGAGAGCTCATCGCGGACGTTCTGCATGCCGAAGACGCCGAGAAGCTCCATGGCCTTCTCGTCGATCTCCTTCTCAACCCTGCGGCTTCCCGGAAGCTTGAGGATTCCCGAGATGCTGCTGTACTTGTAGTGGTTGTGCAGTCCGACCTTGACGTTGTCGATAACGGACATCTGATCAAAGAGACGGATGTTCTGGAATGTACGGGCGATGCCGTCCTTGTTGATCTCCGTCGTCTTGTGACCGGTGATGTCCAGGCCGTCGAGCTTAATGATGCCCGTTGTCGGCTTATAGACGCCTGTCAGCATATTGAAGACGGTCGTCTTGCCGGCGCCGTTCGGCCCGATCAGGCCGTAGAGCTCGCCCTTGTTGATATGAAGCTCAAAATCATCGACAGCCAGAAGGCCGCCGAAGCGGATACTCAGATTTGTAACATCAAGCAGCGCCATTTCCGTGACCTCCTTCAGTGGTGTTTTCATTTTTCCTGAAACGTGCGAACAGCTTCTTGCGGAACATGACCGCGGCCGGAGCCCAGTTGAGCAGCATCATGACGATGAGGACAATCGAGTACACGAACATACGGTACTTGTTAAGTCCGCGGAGCAGCTCCGGAAGAATGTAGAGGATAGCCGTCGCGATGACAGATCCGCGCATATTTCCGATGCCGCCGAGAACGACATAGACGAGAATCAGGATCGACACGTTGTAGCCGAAGTACTGGGACTGGGACACAAGTGTTGAAATATTGTGCGAGTAGAGAACGCCTGCCGCTCCCGCGATGCCCGCTGAAATGACAAATGCAAGCATCTTGTATTTCGTGATATTGATGCCTGTCGCCTCCGCTGCGATCCGGTTGTCACGGATGGCCATGATAGCGCGTCCGTCACGGGAATCGATCAGGTTCTGGACAACAAACAGGGAAATGAGAAGCACAATGACCGCGATCGTGAAATTCGCGTCGCGCGGAGTTCCCGCAATACCCTGCGCACCATTGACAATCGGGTCCACGCCGTCCTCAAGGTTCAGATAAATCGCTGATTTGAGAGACATATGGATGCCCTTGCTGTCGATGCCGAGGAACAGCGCACTGTTCAGGTTCTTGATGATCTCGCCGAATGCGAGCGTCACGATGGCGAGGTAATCGCCGTCCAGACGAAGAACCGGAATACCGATGATCACGCCGATAATCATGGCCGCCGCGATACCGATCAGGAACGCGATGAAGAACCGGAGTCCGGCCGGCATCGATGTGCTCTGCATCTGATAAGACCAGATCGCGCTCGCGAACGCGCCGACGCACATGAAGCCCGCGTGGCCGAGCGACAGCTCACCGAGAATACCGACGCAGAGGTTCAGGGCTACTGCGCAGATCGAGTAATAGCAGACCGGAACAAGAAGTCCCTGCATCTGGTTGTTGAGCAGGCCCGCATGCAGCAGGATCTCAACAACAATGTAAATAATGATAACCATTCCGTAGGTGATCAGATGATCCCTGCCGGTTTTTGACAATGTCTTCGTTTTGCTCATAAAGTGCTCCCTCCGTCAGACCTTTACCTGAACCTTCTTGCCGAGGATGCCCGTAGGCTTCACAAGCAGAACGATGATCAGGATACTGAATACGATTGCGTCGGAGAGCTGTGACGAAATGTATGCCTTGCTCAGGTTCTCGATGACACCGAGCAGAATGCCTCCGATCATGGCGCCGGGGATCGAGCCGATTCCTCCGAGAACGGCCGCGACAAATGCCTTGATGCCCGGCATAGCACCCGTGTACGGCGTCAGAGACGGATACGCGCTGCACATGAGCGCGCCCGCGATCGCCGCAAGGCCCGAGCCGATCAGGAACGTGATGGAAATCGTGTGGTTGACGTTGACGCCCATCAGCGTGGCTGTTCCGTAGTTCTCAGCGACAGCGAGCATCGCCTGGCCTTCCTTTGTCTTGTGCACAAACCACTGAAGGACGACGAGAATGATGACGGACGCGAGAATTGTCACAATCGTCGTGCCCTGGATCTTGACACGTCCGCCGAACAGTGTAATTCCCGACCATGTCACGATGGACGGAAAGGCCTTGGTGTTAGACCCGAAAATGAGGAGCGCCCCGTTCTCAAGGAAGTAGCTGACACCGATTGCCGTGATTAAGACGGCAAGACGGGATTTGGCGTTCCGGAGCGGTTTATACGCGACCTTCTCTGTGATAACGCCAATAGCCGCACAGCACACAATGGAAATGAGAAGCGCGACGATCGGGTTCATGCCCTGACTCGAGACGAGCACATAAATGATATAGCTTCCGACCATGATGAAATCGCCGTGCGCGAAGTTCAGCATATTGGCAATACCGTAGACCATCGTGTAGCCCAGAGCGATGATCGCGTAAACGGCGCCGAGGCTGATGCCGCTGATCAGATAATTCAGAAAGTTCATAGTTTTACCGGACCTTTGTCTTCAGTGTATTGAAAGCAGTTCGAAATGATTCGAAGCCTGGCCTCGAAACTCTTCGAAGCCGCTTTCAATGGGTTAAAATTGGCTGAAGCTGCCGCGTCGGACCAGGCCGGCGCGGCAGCTTCTGTAATTATATTAAGCTCGTGCTTCCCGTCATGAAGCAGCGGATGCTGTAGTAGATGTCGCTGCAGAATCAGAGGAGGTTGACTCCTCGACGTACTCGCCGTTCTTGATGACGTAGACACGCGGGCTCTTTGTCGGAGCGCCGGACTTGTCCCATGTGATGGAATCAGATGTCAGGCCGGAGATCTGGATCTCTGTCATGCCCTTCTTCATGGCCTCGCAGATATCGGAGACGCTCATGGACGGAGTGACATTTTCCTTCTCGGCAGCAGCCTTGATCGCGTACAGTGTATCGTACTCATCAGCGCCGAACTGGTTCGGAGCCTCGCCGCCGGACAGCTTCTCATAAGCCGTATCGAATGCCTGTGTCTTCTCGTCTGTCGCGGAAGCGGAGAACGGAGCCATCAGCATCAGGCCCTCTGCAAGGCTCTTGTCAAAGCCATCGACCGTAAGGATACCATCCATACCGTCGCAGCCGAAGAACAGCGGTGAGTAATTCATCTTCTTCGCCTGCTGCAGAACGAGGGAAGCCTCTGTGTAGTAGAACGGAAGGAAGAGGATGTCAGCGCCTGCATCCTGAGCAGCCTGGATCTGGACAGAGAAGTCTGTCTTGTTGTCTGCGTTGAACGCCTCATCAGATACGACATCGAGGCCGTCCTTCTTTGCTTCCTTGACAAATGCATCATGGATGCCTGAAGAATAGGAATCGGACTGATCGTAGATGATACCGACCTTCTTGCCAAGCTTGTTCTCGCTCATGTAGTCAGCGGAAAGTGTACCCTGCTCCGGATCAGCGAAGCATGTACGGAAGACGTTGTCGTTCGCAATGCACTTCTCGGCGGAGCCGGACGGTGTGATCTGGAACATGTTGTCTTCCTTCGTGTAATCGGCAACTGCGATGCACGGGTTGGATGTGACTGTTCCTGCAAGGATCTGCATGCCCTTGTCCTTCAGTGTATTGTAGCAGTTAACAGACTTCTGCGCGTCGTTCTCATCATCTGCGGAGACGATCTCGACCTGATAGCCGTTGATACCGCCTGCTGCGTTGATCTCATTTGCCGCGACCTGCGCGCCGTAGAGAACGGCTGTGCCGTATGCGGAAGCGCCGCCTGTGAGCGGTCCGATCACACCGATCTTGAATGTGTCGCCGCTGGAGGCTGTCGTTGTTGTGCCTGCTGTTGATGCAGCAGCTGATGTTGTGTCTGTCACAACGGATGCTGCCGTGCTTGTTGATGAAGCTGCAGATGAAGATGTTGATGAAGAGCTGCCGCAGCCTGCGAGAAGACCCGCACCCATGGCTGCCGCCAGCACAAGGCTTGTGAATTTCCTCATTTCCATAATATACTCTCCTCCTTTGGAAATAATAACCGCACCTCATATCAGAACGAATGGTTCTGCCATCCATTACAAATTCTTATCAGAAGCTGCGAATCGCTGATTTTCATCAGTTGTTCTTATGTTTCAAGCAGAATTTCTGATATTTCTGATGCATAGAGATTATGATAGACATAAACCCGACATGAGTCAAGGCATATACCCGATAAAAATACTTTTTTGTACACATTTTATTCACAAAAAATGCACAGCCGCCTGCATACAGAAAAGGCGGACCGCCGCCGGAAAACATCCGGCAGCGGTCCGCCCGCTGACAATTCATTTTTAAACAGGTTCAAGTCGCTCAGCCATCCTTCAGCGTCGCCTGCGGCGCAACATAAGAGATAAAGATATTCCCGGCCGCCTGCATGCTCGCCGTCGAGTCGTTCATGCCCATGTAATAGTGCTCACCGGTGCTGAAGTTATAGAGCCGCGTGTTGTACTGGTCATAGCCGACGATCACGGCCGCCGACCCGTCCGCAAGTCTTGTCGCAACAGCGCGTCCCTGCGATACCTCGTAGAGTACTTCGTCGAGCGTGCAACCCGTCAGATTGATCACACGCGTATCGGAGCCTGAGGATGAGCCCGAAGACGCGGAAGACTCTGCCGCCGCGCTGTCCGTGCTCTCTGCCGCTGACTCGGCCTGAGACGCCGTACTGCCGGATGACGAGGCAGCCGCCTCATCGAGCATGCTCTGCAGCTTGTCCGCATTTGTCTCTCCGGACAGGAATGCCGACGGAATATCATCGTTATTCAGCTCGGCCTTCGTCGCTCTCGCGCCGCGCTCATAGACATACTGGCCCTCCGAATCCACGACCGTGCCGACATCAGCGTCCGCCGTTGTAACTGCCTCTGCCGCCGACGAGTAGATGCCCTGCAGACCGCCGTACGCGTAGACGTAATAGTAATCTCCGCTGTCGCTGCCGAGGTTGAGGTCCGCCGACTCACTGCCGGCATACTGGACCTGGAAGCTCCCGACCGTCGGCTTCAGGTTTGTGACTGTCGATGCCATCGCAAGCGTGACCGTCGTTCCCTGCCGCGTCGTATTGCTTGTCGAGACCGTGACCGACGAAGCCGCTCCGGCAGAGCTGTTCAGAATCGTGTCATCGCTCGTCGCCGCATAGCTTCCGTCACTGTTCTTCGTCGCGCGCGTAAGCTCCGCGAGGCCCGGCTCCATCGTCACACCCGTGACATAGATGCCATCCGCCTTGTAGTCCTTCTTCACCGTTCCGTCAAATGACTCGACCTTCAGCTCACACATCGGAAATGTCACTGCTCCCGACGTGTCTGTGACAAGGTCCGACTGGTTCGCGACGCCATACATGAAGTCATCCCCGAAGAAGCCGAGCGCCTTGATGTACTGTCCGCTGCCCGCGCTGATGGTCTTCGTCTTTCCGTTGTCAAGGTCCATGACCGTGACCGTCTGGGATGCATTTTCCTTCATCTCGTTCTGGTACGCGATCATGTTATTGTCCGTATTCGCAACAAAGCACTCCGGCGTGATATCCGTAAGCAGCGTCTCCGCCTGGTTTGTCCCGTTCTTGATCCGGTACAGACTGCGGTCCAGATAGAGGTAGACGTCACCGTCCGTATTCATATAGGAAAGGCGGGCAATATCATGCTTCAGCAGCTGCCAGGACTTGTTGTACGGAATAAAGACCTTCTCCGTTACAACCGACGATTCTGCGTTGTAGTGGCACACCATGATGCCCATCTGCCCCTCATGCTCTCCGCGGCTCATATAGCCGTAGACCATGAAGTCCAGTCCGCCGCCCTCGTACGTTCTGATGAGCTTGATATCGCAGTCCGTATTGTCGTACCGCTCGTCCGCCGATGTCCCGTCCGTAAATGAAAACACCTCCGACAGCTTCTCCGTCGATGAGTTGAATTCCCACAGAGCACCATTCTGGACAAATGCAACCAGATCGCCGGCATCATCCGACATATACTGGACGGACTTGCTGGCAATTCCGAGATTGACGCCGGAGGCCGTGACCGCCGCCCCGCTGCTGCCGTCAAAGATCTGCTCCGCATCTCTTGTGAAATTGAGCAGATACATTTTGCTGTTGTAGTAGCGCATCCGGTAGAATTCCGTGACGCGATAGTACTCGGTCTCTCCTGCATCGTTCGTGGCGCTCAGAATGTATTCATTTGTCATAGAGCAGGTATTGTCGTTGATCTCTGTGATCTTCGGGACCGCCTTGCGGAACAGAGTCGGAGCGAGTGAGCCCCAGCTGACCTGCTTCAGCGTCGATTGCAGGTTGACATTCGTATACGTATTGTTTGTGATCGTGTTGTCCGTCTCAAGATACGAATTCAGATCGGCGGATGTCTCCGCATTCAGACTGTTCTGATAGAAGTCATAGACGAACTGCACATAGTTGCTCGTGACAGGGTCAGAGCGCTGAATCAGATTCGCATAGTAATAGACGGTTGTCTCGTCAGTCTGAATCGTAAAGCAGATCGGATACTCGCGGTTCATCAGAATCGGCTTGCTCAGCGTGAACGACGCCGTCATGTAATCCCCGTCCGACGTAAAGTTGCCGATCTTTGCATTTTCAACAACCTCACCGGTATCCGGCGTTGTCACCTCATAGGACACAGAACGGATCGTGTTCTTGTACGCCTTGTAGGATATGGTCACTGACCTCTTGGAAGAAATCGGGATCAACGCATCGCGCATGTCCTTGGCGTTCATCTCCGAGGTGAACCCGCTTAGCTGATCGATTTTGTTCCCGTCAATATCGATACACACGACAGGAAGCGTCGGATCTGTAAGATCCGACGCTGACAGGGTCTGTTGGCGGCTGATAAAAAATAAATTCGAAAACAGCGCCACTCCGCCGCAGAATATAGCAAACAAGGCGATATACTTAATAATTCTCTTTTTCACTGTATTTATGAGCGTCCTCCAGCATCATGTCTTTGATCTTCATCAGGCGGACCTGTGTGCTTCGCTCATTTTCATCCAGCTTCATCGTGATGTACCGGATTCCCTCCTGGGTCTCCGGAATGATCACATGCTCCAGCGCGTTGACGCGGCGCCTGGTCTTCTCGATCTCGGACGCCATCAGCTGACAGGATTTTTCAACCTCTGCGAGCTTCAGCATATCCGGCAGAATATCTGACAGAGACTGAACAGCGCCGTCCAGATCACCGGACGTAAAAGCAAAACCATAGGAATATATATCATTTTTGTCCGCTGTTCTAGTATCGTAGTCAAAAACCGGGATGTCAACACTCATTACATTCTTTTTATCCTGTTTCAGATAAACTTCCTGCTTTGGTGCCATCAGAGCCGCGCGAAGTGTCTCCTCTGACATGCCTGCTTTCGCGAGAACGAAATTTCTGTTTGCGTCCTTTATGCCCTTCTCGACCTTCACGCGGAGCTCCATATCCTCCCGGACAAGATCGAGGAACTCACGCATGAGCTCGTCCCGCTTGTCCTTCAGAAGACGGTGCCCCTTCACGGCCGTCACAAGCTTCTTCTTAAGACGAGTGAGCTCCATCCGGGTAGGGCTGACAGTTATACTTGCCAAGATTACTCTCCTTTAGGGTTCTGACAGTCTCGTCGGACTTTTCATCTTGCGCATTCTGCGCAAGATGCTCCGACTGTCGTCGGATGCGTTCACAGGCGCTCTCAAAAAGATATGCAAGCATATCTTTTATCTGCGCCTGTGAACACGCCCGACTCGTAGTTAACGCTCGTAATATTCGTCAAGCATCGCGTCCGGAATTCTCTTCAGCTCGGATCTCGGAAGGATTCTCAGAAGGTCCCAGCCAAGATCGAGCGTCTCCTCGATGCTGCGGTCTGTCTTATACCCCTGATTCACATACCGCTTCTCGAATTCATCCGCGAATTTCGCGTACAGAAGATCGATATCCGTCAGAGCGGCCTCGCCGAGAATTGTCATGAGCTCCTTCGCGTCCTTGCCGCGCGCATACGCCGCAAAGAGCTGGTTCATAGTCGCCGCATGATCTGCTCTTGTCTTTCCCTCGCCGATACCCTTATCCTTCAGACGGGACAGGGACGGCAGAACATCGATCGGCGGCTTGATGCCCTTCCGATAGAGCTCTCTTGACAGAATGACCTGGCCCTCTGTGATATATCCGGTAAGGTCGGGGATCGGGTGCGTCTTATCGTCCTCTGGCATGGTCAGGATCGGGATCAGTGTGATCGAGCCCTTCTTTCCTCTCTGGCGGCCGGCGCGTTCGTACAGCTGAGCGAGGTCCGTGTACATATAGCCCGGATATCCGCGGCGTCCCGGGACCTCCTTGCGGGCCGCGGAGACCTCGCGGAGCGCATCCGCGTAGTTTGTGATATCCGTCATAATGACGAGCACGTGCATATCCTTTTCAAATGCAAGGTACTCTGCCGCTGTCAGTGCCATACGCGGCGTCGAAATACGCTCGACAGCCGGGTCGTTGGCGAGGTTGATGAACAGCACCGTTCTGTCGATCGCGCCTGTCTCCCGGAAGGATTCCTGGAAGAAATTCGCCTCCTCGAAGGTGATGCCCATCGCCGCGAAGACGACGGCGAACGGCTCATCGGTTCCGCGGACCTTCGCCTGACGCGCGATCTGTGCAGCCAGCTGGTTGTGCGGAAGACCGGAGGCCGAGAAAATCGGCAGCTTCTGGCCGCGGACCAGCGTGTTCAGTCCGTCGATCGCGGAAACACCTGTCTGAATGAACTCCGACGGATATGCTCTCGCCGCCGGGTTCATCGGCAGACCGTTGATGTCCATGCGCTTGTCCGGAAGGATCTCCGGGCCGCCGTCAATCGTACGGCCCATGCCGTCGAAGACGCGCCCGAGCATGTCCTCCGACACGCCAAGCTCCATTGCCCGTCCCAGGAATCTGACCTTTGAGTTGGAGAGGTTGATACCTGTCGCGGACTCAAAGAGCTGGACGAGAGCCTTGTCGCCGTCCACCTCGAGGACCTTGCATTTTCTTGTCTCACCGGAAGCCAGCTCGATTTCGCCGAGCTCGTTGTACTTTACGTTCTCAACACCTCTCACCAGCATCAGAGGTCCCGCGACTTCCTGAATTGTACGATATTCCTTAGCCATGGATCACAGGTCCTCCTTTCCGATTGTATTCGCCATCTGCGTCGCCAGATCCTCCGTAATCTTTGCGTAGCGCTCGCCGATCTCGTCCTCATGCGTGTACTTATAACGTCCGATTTCCTCGCGGACAGGCAGCTTGACGACATCGTTGATGCTCGCACCCTGCGCAAGTGCCTTCGTGCCCTGCTCATAAAATGCATACACCAGACGCATCATGTAGAACTGCTTCTTCAGAGACGTGTACGTATCGATCTCGTCGAAGGAGTTCTGATGCAGGAAGTCCTCACGAATTGACCGCGCGGTCTCCATTTTCAGACGGTCCTGCGGAGAGAGCGCATCCATACCGACCATCTTGACGATTTCGTTCAGGTTGGCCTCATCCTGCAGAAGGCTCATCAGATGCTGGCGGGTCTCCATCCATGCCGGATCGACATGCTTGTTAAACCACGGCTCCATATCATCGAGATACAGACTGTAGGATGTCAGCCAGTTGATCGCCGGGAAATGGCGCTGATAAGCGAGGTTCGCGTCGAGACCCCAGAAGACCTTGACAATACGAAGTGTTGCCTGTGAGACCGGCTCGGAAATATCACCGCCCGGAGGAGACACGGCTCCGATCGCGGAAAGTGATCCCTCTCTCCCTTCCTTGCCGAGTGAAATGACACGGCCTGCCCGCTCATAGAACTGCGCGAGACGGGAACCGAGATAAGCCGGATAGCCTTCCTCGCCGGGCATCTCCTCGAGACGGCCGGACATCTCACGCAGAGCCTCAGCCCAGCGCGATGTAGAGTCAGCCATGAGGGCCACGGAATAGCCCATGTCGCGGAAATATTCCGCCATTGTGATACCGGTGTAGATCGATGCCTCACGGGCCGCAACCGGCATATCGGATGTATTTGCAATCAGAACGGTTCTCTGCATCAGGGATTCACCGGTGCGCGGGTCCTTGAGCTCCGGGAACTCGTTCAGAACATCGGTCATCTCATTGCCGCGCTCGCCGCAGCCGATATAGATGACGATATCCGCCTCTGCCCATTTTGCGAGCTGATGCTGCGTGACTGTCTTGCCTGAGCCGAACGGACCCGGGATCGCCGCCGTGCCTCCCTTTGCGATCGGGAAGAATGCGTCGATAACTCGCTGTCCTGTGACAAGCGGCATGTCCGGCGGAAGCTTCTTCGCGTACGGACGTCCCTTACGTACCGGCCATTTCTGCATCATTGTCAGGTTCTTCAGACCATTCTTCGTCTGAACCGTCGCGATTGTCTCATCGATCGTGAAGCTGCCCGACTGAATGCTGACGATTTTCCCCTCTGTGCCGACCGGGACCATGATCTTCTGTGTGACGACCTGTGTCTCCTCAACCGTTCCGAGGATATCGCCGGCAACAACCTCATCACCGATATTCGCCGTCGCATTGAACTGCCACTTCTTCTCATGATCGAGAGCAGGTACCTCGACGCCGCGCGACAGCAGGTTGCTGTGCGTCTTCTCCATGATCTTGTTCAATGGACGCTGAATTCCATCATAGATCGAACCGATCAGACCGGGGCCGAGCTCAACTGAGAGCGGCTCATTTGTAGATTCAACCGGCTCACCCGGTCCGAGTCCCTGTGTCTCCTCATATACCTGAATCGAGGCCTTGTCACCGTGCATTTCGATGATCTCACCGATCAGACGCTCACGGGAGACACGCACGACGTCAAACATATTTGCGTCGCGCATACCACCTGCGACGACCAGCGGGCCCGCAACTTTAATGATTGTTCCAGTGCTCATGTCTATCAATGCCTTTCGTTTGCTCAGTTATTGCTGAACAGAATGTCTGAACCGACCGCCTGTTCAACAGATTTCTTTACCTGATTTACTCCGGCTCCTGTATTGCCGCTGACACCCGGGATCAGAATGATTGCCGGCATCAGCTGATCTGAGTACCGGTCGATCTCCTTCTTCAGCTTTGCGGCGAGTGCCTCCGTGATGTAAATCACACCGTAATCATTTGCCGCAATCGTCCGCAGCTTTTTCGCGGCCTCCTCCATGTCTCCGTCCATATCTATCGGAAATGTCGTGAGGCCGAGTGCCGCAAAGCCGTAAATGCTGTCGTAATCACCCATGACCGCAATCTTATACATACATTTCCCTTACCCTTTCCCGGGTCGCTTCCTCCGAAAAGCCGTTGGCCTTCGCTGTGAGGATGATCCGAACCGTCTTGATTTCATTCTGACGGGCCAGGTAATAGGCAATGACCGGTCCCATGGATGCCGGATTCGTCTTCTGGGGGCGGATCGTCTCAATAAGACGGTTGTCGCACCAGCGCTCAAACGCGGACGGCGACTCCTTCAGCGCATCGGCAGCCTCCCCGAAGCCATGTTCCTCCAGATATGTGAGAAGCGTCTCCTGACCTTCCGAGGCCGCGATCGCAAGCCGACGCACATCCAGCTGGTCGCAGGGCGCCAGCGCTTCCTTCAGAAATGCGAGGTTCTTCCCTGTTTTCTGGGCGCGCGCCGCGATCTTGATATCTGTGACCGCTACCGTTGACTCCTCATAATCCCTGAGGACGCGGTGCTTTGACTTCTTGCCTGCCTGCTCCATTGCCTCAAGGCAGGCGCGATCAACAATGATATCGCATTTCTGACCGTCGCGCGTCTTCAGCATCGTCTCATATGCTCTCTCGGCCGCCTCACGCATATGCTCCGGAAGGGCCTTCCAGTTTTTATCCTCAAGAATCTTCAGAATCTGTTCGCGTCCATAGCGTTCATCCGGATAAAAGGCTTTTTCATTTTTCTCTGAAGTGCAGATCTCCTTGATTCCTGTCTTCAGATTGTGGTACAGCTGCGGATAGGACAGAAGGTCAAATACGCTCTGATCGATCCGGAGCTCCTGGACGAGCTTCCGGGTCTTTTCCTCCTCGGCTGCGAGCATCGAGTCCGCGGTCATCGCCGCTCCCGAGTCTCCCCAGCCCCGGTCTGTAAGATACGCCATGACTGTCTTCGCATCCGGCATTCCTGCCATCTGGCTGACATCGGCGTCAGAAAGGAGATATTTTTCCTTCACACGGATCCTCGCAACTGCATATATATAGCTGTTATCACCCATCCGTGAACTCCTTCTTTACCAAAGTACCTCGCGCACTCTGTCGCGCAGCTCGTCAAGTCTGTCGTCGAACAGCGCCTCCAGCGTGCAGTTTTCTTCAATACCGCCGTAGCGCAGGATGAAGCCGTTTTCGATTTCTGCCGGAGTCTCCGAGATCGTGAGACTTCCTCCGCGTCCGGCTGCGGCCCTCTCTATGACCGCTGCACAGCCGTCCGGAAGGCGTCCGAGGTCACGGGCAGAGAACAGGATCTCTCCCTTCTCCGGCTGTGCGTACTGTCCGACGAGCTTTCCGATCATCGCAAAATACGCCTCATCATTCTGACTGCTCAGCGTCTGATATGCCTTCTCAATGACTGTCTCAATGATGTCCTGTCTGGCAGAGAGGAGCGCCTGACGTCTGCGAAGCCCCACCTGGGACTCGACGCGCTTCGCGTAGTCCGAGGCGGCTTTCTCCGCCTTCTCGGCAGTTGCGGACATCTCGGCCACTCCGTCCGCACGCGCCGCGGAGACGGTCATGTCCGCCTTCCGCTTCGCCTCTGACAGAGTGCCGTCCGCCTTCTCCCGGGCCTCCCGCAGGATCTCATTGACAATGTTTTCTGCTCCTGCCATTTCTTTGCATTCTCCTTAGATATTTGTGACCGCAAGGATGGAAACAAGAAGTGAGAGAATTGCGTATGTCTCGACCATTGCCGGGAACAGCATCGCCTTACCGAACTGATCCGGCTTCTTTGCGACGAGTCCGATGCTGGCCACGGATGTCTTGCCCTGATGATATGCGGAGACAAGACCGACAATGGCGATCGGCAGGCACGCGAAGAAATACATCATACCTGTGTGCGTGTCCGTAATCGCCGTACCGCCGAGGATACCGATTCTTGACAGTGTAATGAATGTAACCAGCAGTCCGTAAATACCCTGTGTACCGGGGAGCAGCTGGAGAAGAAGAACCTTCGCGAACTGATCCGGATCCTCAGAGACGACACCGGCCGCCGCCTGGCCCGCAATGCCGACGCCCCAAGCTGAACCGATGCCTGCCAGAGCAGTTGAAAGCGCTGCTCCAAGGATTGCCCATACCATACCCATACTCATAGTGCCTGTTCCTCCTTGATCTCAATATATTTGTCTTCTGTATGAAATGGTTTGAACGGTCTTCCGCCCGCGTCGTAAAACTTTCCGAAGAACTCGACGTACTGAAGACGGTTCGTATGTACATATGCACCGAGTGCATTGATACCAATGTTAAGCAGATGCCCGAAAATGAAAATAACCACGAAGAGGATCGCTCCGATCACACCGCCGCCGAACATGCTCGCCATCAGGTTGATGACGTTGGCGATGACGCCGGTCGCAAGACCGAGAGCCAGAAGTCTCGAATACGACAGCACATCAGACAGCCAGCTCGTCACGCCGTACAGATCGTACGCGCCGAGCGCGATGCGGATCGCCCAGTTCTTTCTTCCTCTTCCGCTCATGATCAGAATGATGACCATTCCGACGATCGTCATCCACTTCGAGAGCTGCCCCATGAATGCCGGAAACTGAAAGCTCATCCCGGAGATCGATTTGAACAGATCAGACGGAAGAAGCAGGAAAATCAGTCCGGTCAGGAACAGATACCAAGAGACAATGTCGCAGATAAAGCCGGTCACATCGTGGCTCTTCAGCAGCTCATATCCCTTGATGCCAAGTCCCGTGTAGAGGTGGATCACACCGAAGAGCATGCACCAGACCAGGAGACGCATCGGATTGCTCAGAGGCTCAAACCACAGAGGCTTCAGAATCGTGTCACCCGTGTATCCGAAGAATGTCTTCGCAACTGTATCAATCGCATCTCCGAAGAAGCCGCCGTACATGAATCCCCAGAACGTCGTCGAGAGGCCACACCAGAAAAACAGCTTCAGCATTCTCTTGAGACCGGAGTCCATATTCGTAAACTTCTTCAGCAGAATCGCGCACACGACAAACATCAGAATTCCGTATCCCGCATCGGAGAGCATCATTCCGAAGAAAATCACGTAGAAGATGGACATGATAAATGTCGGATCCACGCGTCCGTGCTGCGGCAGGCCGTACGACTCAAGAATCGCCTCGGCCGGCTCCGAGAAGCGGTTATTATGCAGGACAGTCGGCTCCATCTCGTCGTCCGCCTTCTTCTCCGTCTCGACAAATGCTCCGTAGCGGTCTGTCAGAAGCTTCGCCACGCGGCCGGCCTTGTCCTTTGTAACCCATCCCTCGAGGAAGAAGCAGTTCTCCGACTGCGGAATTGTACCGAGCAGCTTGTATTTCTCTGCTCTGGTCCTGTAATAGTCCGCCGCGATCCGGAACTCCTCTCTCTCTTTTCCGAAGGAAGCGATTTCCGATTCGAGTTCCGAAATCCGTGCCTTCTGCTTTTCGATGTCCGCCTGCGCCTTCTCCGTCAGCTCCCGTGGAATGCCGTCCGCAAGCTGCGCCGGTCTTGCAAATCCGATCGCCCGCAGATTCTCCTCCACATGAGCCTCATCCCTGTTCAGGCACAGAACGGAAATGCAGGTCATTTCATTTGTCGAGGAAATGACCTCCGTCGAGACGCACACCGGCTCTTCAAGCCCCTCGGACGCCTTCGCATAGAGCGCATCGTCTGTGATCGGGTCCGGAAGCGTGCCGATCAGCGCAGCCGTCGTCTTCGTTCCCGTAAATCCCAGCGGAATCCCAAGCTTAAGCCATGGCGCAAGCGCCGCGATCATTGTCTCATTCTTTGTGATATTCCCCCGGCACTCTGTTATTTCCTTCTCCGCGTGCAGGATCTCTGACAGATCATCAAGATATTTCTGACGATCGTCAACGACCTTGCTCAGTTTCGCCCGCGCGATCGGATCTCTTCCGTTCAGCGCCGCGATTCCCTTCCGGTTTTCCGGCGCATATACCGCGAGAAGCTTCAGTGCTCTGTCAAATGATTCCGCGCTCTTTACGAACGTGTTCCTCATTGACGCCGTATCCATCTTTTTGAGGTCCGGATCGTCGATATGAACCGTATCGACCTCCATGACGCCAAGATTCTGCAGCGTCTCAAGAATCTTCTTCCGATGCTTCTTGTTGGCACAGATACTGAGCTTCTGCATTTCAACTATCGCCATGCAAAATCTCACCTCCTGTTAGCTAATCATTGCAGCCCCGCGTCAGGTCAGAACCGCATCTATGACAGCCTGAACAGCGGCCTGCTCCTTCTGTGCAGCCTGCTTCTTCAGGTCATTCGCAGCCTTCCGGTCATCCGCGTCAGCCCTTTCAAGAACTTTGGCGCCGTCAGCCTTTGCCTGTTCCATGCGCTCCTCATAGGCAACGCGTGATGCCTTCTTCGATTCCTCGCGAATTCCCTCCGCGTCGCTGTCGGCCTTCTTCAGGATTTCGTTGGCCTTCACCTCGGCATCGGCCGCTATCTGACTGGCCTGCTTCTCGGCCTCCTTGACAGCCCTGATGGTATCCTCTATCATCTGTCCTACCGCCTTCCTTAGCTCTGATCACATCAGTAACAATATGTTTAATATTACCACAATCGCAGGCATTATACTATGCACTTTTTCAGTACATCCACCGGCCTGCCCGATCGGAGATAACGATTATGCACATTTTTCCGATCCTTCTCTGTCGTTTCCTGTCAGATCCGCAGCCGTCAGCTTCGCTTGAACGGCTCGATCCGGAATGTCATTTTCTTCCCGGTTTCCGGATGGACAAATGCGAGGCGGCATGCGCTCAGATACAGCTTCGTCCGACCTTTGCTCTGATCCGCTCCCCGCCCGTATTTCAGATCTCCGCAGATCGGCATGCCCGCATGCGCAAGCTGTGCGCGGATCTGATGCGGGCGGCCCGTCTGAAGCTCAATCTCCACCTCATCATCGCTGATCTTATGATATATAAGGACGGCCTTTTTGGCACCGCGGACCGATGTATCTTTTCCGCCTGCCGGCTTCCTGCCGTGGCGCGCATGATCCGCAGTCCCCGCATTGTCATACCCAGAAGCATCGGTTTCATCCACGACCCGCGTAACATTTCGTCCCGCGTCATGAACCAGCCAGTCTGTCAGCGTTCCCTCTTCTGCCGGAATCACTCCGTCAACCTTTGCGCGATAAATTTTGTGCATCCGCCCGTCAGTCAGCTGCCTGCTGAGTGAGGCAGCGGCCTTCTTCGTTTTCGCAAAGACAAGCAGCCCCTCGACCGGCTGATCCAGGCGGTGCAAAACATACAAAGAGCACGTTCCGCCGAGATACCGGCGGAGCGCGCTCTCAAGGTCATCAGTCGTCACCTGCCGGGTCTGGACTGCAAGCCCCGCAGGCTTATTCACGACGAGAAGGCTCTCGTCCTCATATACAATATCTCTTTCCGGGTCAAAACTGGCCATACGCCCTCTCCCTCTCTCAATCCTCTTCATGCAGGGCAGCTGCTCAGCTGTCTGTCACGCATCCTCTGCATAAGCTGTCACGCATCCTCTACATATTAGCGCGATCGGCCAGAAACCACAAATACACTTTCACATCTTTGTGTATCATAAGCTTCAAATTTCTGAGATTGTCGCTTTGCACAGGGATCCGATGAAAAAAGCCGTCCGGATGGCATTGCCAGTGTAAAAAAGCAAAAAAAGAAGGCGACCGTCGCACTTAACATTCTTATCTGCTAAATACGGCGGCCGCCTAATTCTCGTCGTTATTCAATTAAGAATTCCTTTCTCATTGAACAATGTTGCCTTATCAGATTCTTGTCGTACAGCTGGTGTCTCGTTTTTTACTGCTTCTTTAATATCAGATTTCTCAGGACGTTCTGCCTTCTTTCACTATTCGCTTTCGCGACTGTACTCGAAGTTACCCGATTCCTCTGACCATGTGCCTCCTTATAAAGGGGCCTAACTACGGGATCCTTTCTCTCGATTCTGAATCTATATTGAAGGTTTGTTTTTATTCCCGGCTCATCTTTTCGACTTAGAAATTTAATATCACTTCTTCGATGTCGATTATATTCATCATGTTCTGACTTCAACCGTCTTCTGATTCCTCATCCGCCAGACGCTGCATCTGATTCCTCTTCTTTGCGGTTCTTACGTATGAACTTCGATTCTTTTCTTCGGATTCTTTCTTCAGATTGATCATTCTTTGGATATTGTTCCTCGAATCTTTCATCCAATTCCGCAACCACACTCATCAATACTACCGGTACTGACTTTCCATTGTTCACGGGACCGATAAAATCGATCTTCTGAAATAACACCCTCTGATTTTCTCATCCTCGAATCTTCCTCGGATTTTCTCTTCGGATTCCATCCTCAGGATTTCTTTTCCTCCGATCACTCATCGGAATTTCATCCCAGGACCTCTTCAGATTTCAATTCTTCAGAATCATTTCGGGATTCTCTTCATCGGATCTCTCCTTCTGATATCTCCTCTTATGTTCTTCCTCGAATCTTCCTCTCAAGATAACTGTCAGGTCTGATTACTCAATCTTCGATCATCGATATTCCGAAAAATGAATTGATATCTTTCAGCTTCTGAACACCGTCGGCCTGTAACCTCGATCTCCCGGATCTTCTGGACTCCTGGCTTTCTGTCAGATAGCTGAGACAATTCATTTTCCTTCAGCAGGTACCACAATATGACTAACCGGCTCGATATTCACCTTTTCGGTTATGAATTATAATCTCACTGATTATTTCTGGTATACACTATACCGTTCAGAGAAAAGGCTTTCACTGTCGGGAACTGCCGATTCTGCCTTTATCATATTGGGGAGCTTTGTAGATCGGATCTTCTAACGTATCCACTGGACTTCGCCCTCCTTTCTCTGCTGGTTCCTGATGGAAGCTTCTGTCTGATTCTCCCTTCTCGTTTTTGCAACTAGTCTTGAGAGCTTTTCGGATTAACCACCTCCGAAATCTTTTCTCGGAGCTTCTCTTTCAGGTGATGTTTCGGAAATGAGGAATTTGTTCTTCATTTCCTTTGTTACTTGTACTATACCCCGGCTTAACATAATTGTCAAGTCATTTTTACAAGAATTTTTCGTTTTCCTTTCTATGAATCCGATTTGTACATATTGTCTGATATTTTTCAAACAGTTTGATCGACTCAGACAATTTTGTTTCGATATAAATACACAAAAAAGTCTCTGCCAGGCAACTCCCGCTGCATGACAGAGACCCTTTAAGTTTTGGATTACGTATGTACCTACCGCTTGTTTTTCCACATAGCCGCATGTTCACCGGCGAGCTCTGTGCAGAGTCTGCGCGGCGTCCAGACCGCGTTCGTCGGCGTGAGCATTGCCTTGAGATCGTCCTGCGTGATCCCGCAGCTTCCGATCATCGGCAGAAGAAAATCGAGATCGGCGTCCTCGATTCCGCTCAGAATCAGCATCCGGCATGGAAGAGAGCCGCGGCGTTTATTCCGGAGGCTGCCGGCAATGCGCTTGTTCTCTTCCTGCCCCGGAGAAGACGGATCATCCGGAGTCTCATCCGTGAGGGAGAACAGTGGAGAATCATACCTGTCCGGTCCGATCACTCTGATACCGATATCAAGAATTTTCGTCTTTGAAGCGAGAGCAGACGCCTGCTCCCGCCCCTTTTCATCATCAAAGCCGAACAGCAGAATGAACTTGTCCATTATACCTGATGCTTTCTGTAATAATTGATCAGGCATCCGTCCGTAATGATCTCACGCTCATCGTCCGTCAGATCGCCGAGTGACAGAGCGAACTTTCCGAGCTTTCCGTCTCTGACCGTGTAGGCGGCAATCTCAGGCGCTTTCTCCTCGACCGCCTTTCGCACGCCCGGGATGAACAGCCAGTCGCCGTTCGCGAACGGAAGCTCCGTGTCCTTGCCCGCAAACAGGAATGGCAGCATGCCCCAGTTAATGAGGTTCGAGCGATAGCGCTTCGTCGCGTACTCATTTGCAATATTCGCCCAGCCGCCGAGTACCTTCTGGCAGGATGCAGCCTGCTCACGCGCGGAGCCGTCGCCCGGCTTGACAGCAAAGATCGTAGAGCCGATGCCCGTATTCGAGAAATCCATATCCGCAAATGCACCGCGGACTGTCTCGGCGACAGCGCTGACCTCCGGAAGCTCATCTGCCGGATTCTTTCCTGCCTCGATAGCCTTCTCGCCCTTCTGGACCTCCTTTGCGCGGCCGACGTAAGCCGGGTCCTTTCTGGACAGAGCAAACGATGCCAGTCTGAGCGGGTTCGAGCGGTAGGAGGATGTCTCGCCGGACGGAATCAGCTCATCCGTTGTGGTGACCGGATCATGGATCTCGGAGACAACCTTGAGCAGAAGGTTCTCCGGAAGCTCTGCCATCGCCGGCCAGTCCTTGATGTTCGGGCCGAGCTGAAGCTCTGTATCCGGGTCCGCAACACCATGGCTGTCAAAGACGCGGTTCGCGTAAATCTGTGAATCAAAGAAGTACTTCGGCTTCGTGTAATCGCCCGTGTACTCCTGAGCCGATGTCAGAATGCCCTTGTTTGCCGCTGTCGCCGCAATCGAGCGCGCATCCATCAGCGCAACAGAGGAAATCTGCCCCTCCTGAACCTTCGAGCCCTCGCGGTTCGGGAAGTTACGTGTCGAGTGACGGATGGAGAACGCGTTGTTTGCCGGTGTATCGCCCGCGCCGAAGCACGGTCCGCAGAATGCCGTCTTGATGACAGCGCCTGTCTCGATCAGATCTGAGAAGACACCGTTCTTTACGAGCTCCTTGAAGATCGGCATGGAAGCCGGATATACGTTCAGTGTAAACGCGCCGGAGCCGATGCTCTTTCCGCGCAGAATGTCCGCAGCGTCGCAGATGTTCTCGAAGCCGCCGCCCGCGCAGCCGGCGATGATACCCTGGTCAACCTGAATCTTTCCGTTATGGATCTTGGAGACGAGGTCCACCTTGACCTTGTCGCCAAATGAAACCTTCGCGCGCTCCTCAGTCGCCTTCAGGAAATCATACGGGTCTGCATTTACCTCATCGATCGTAAATGCCATGCTCGGATGATACGGCAGAGCGATCATCGGCTTGATTGTGCCGAGATCGAGCTCGATGCAGCCGTCGTAGTACGCGACGTCCGCCGGCTTCAGCTCCTTGTAGTCCTCCGGACGGCCGTGGATTGCGAGATATTCCTCTGTCTTTGCGTCCGTCGTCCAGATTGAGGAGAGGCAGGTCGTCTCTGTCGTCATGACGTCGACACCGATCCGGTAGTCCATGGACAGGTTCTTCACGCCGGGTCCGACGAACTCCATAACCTTATTCTTCACATAGCCGTTCTTGAAGACCGCGCCGATGATCGCGAGTGCGATATCCTGCGGGCCGACCCCCGGCTGCACGTCACCGGTCAGATAGACGGCAACGACCCCCGGCATCTTAATGTCATACGTGCGGTTCAGCAGCTGCTTGACGAGCTCCGGTCCGCCCTCGCCCATGGCCATGGTTCCCAGCGCACCGTATCTGGTGTGAGAATCCGATCCGAGAATCATCTTCCCGCCGCCGGCGAGCATTTCACGCGCATACTGATGAATGACTGCCTGCATCGGCGGAACATAGACGCCGCCGTACTTCTTCGCGGCAGTCAGGCCGAACATATGGTCATCCTCATTGATTGTTCCGCCGACCGCGCACAGAGAGTTGTGACAGTTCGTCAGAATATAGGGCAGCGGGAACTTTTCGAGTCCTGATGCTCTCGCAGTCTGAATGATACCGACATATGTGATGTCATGGGACGTCAGCGCGTCAAATTTAATCTTCAGGTCCGTCATAGAATCCGACGTGTTGTGGGCCTTCAGAATTCCGTAGGCCATTGTGCCCTTCTTCGCCTCAGCCGCGCCGACCGGATTTTCTTCCGCAAGCTCCGTGCCGTGCAGAAGATAAACGCCTCCATCGTGAAGTTTCATAAATAATCCTCCTTGTCCATAAAGTCTCCGCTCATTTTCCTCCCGTCAAATGAACAGCTCCCGTCAGTGTTTTCTCTTGGCTTCCCGCTCCTTCATGCAGGAGTTTACCATCATGGCGAGCTTCAGCTCTACCGCATCGTCAAAGACCCGAAGGTCCAGGCCTGTCGCCTGCCGCAGCTTCTCGAGTCTGTAGACCAGCGTATTGCGGTGAACATACAGCTGCCTCGCCGTCTCTGAAATATTGAGATTATTTTCAAAAAATGCATTGATGATCGCGACCGTCTCGTCATCAAAGTCATCCGGGCTGCCGTCCCCGAACACCTCTGCAAGAAACAGACGGCAGGTCTCATCCGGAAGATCATGGATCAGCCGGCCGATCCCCAGCTTCGAATACTGCAGAACAGTCTCATTTCCATAGAAAATTCTCCCGATCTCAAGAGACACCCTGGCCTCCCGGCAGGCCCGCGGCATATCGGCGAGCGCCCGCGGCACCGGCTCAAACCCGACGCGCGCGGCTATCATCGCCTCTGTATTCAGCATATCGACAATCGTGTGCGCCTCCAGCTCGGGCTTCATTTTCGCTCTTGCTGTCTTAAGAAGCGCCATGCGGTGACTGTCAAGCGTGACCAGAAGATCAGACGACTGCGTGACAAACAGATGCTTCATGACCTTGGACGCGTCTTCAACACCCGATTCGCACTCAATGACATAGAGAACCCATCGCCCATCCTCCTGCAGATGAAAATGAGCTGCCCTCGTATAGATATCTGTCTCCGGAATGTCACCGCGCAGCAGAGACCTGACGAAGCTGCTGCGGTCATATTTTTCACGATAGGCACCGACGAGCATCTTCAGCCTCTCGCCGGTCTCCTCACCTGTGTCCGAATCCTCCGCCAGCCTGAGATCAAGCCCTGTCAGGCGTCTCAGCTCAGCGAGAGAATTTGCAAGACTTGCATTTTCCGCCAATAGAAATACCTCGAATTCAGACGGGACCGCTGCATAAGGCGGCGGTCCCGTACGTATACCCTCCTATCTGCCTGATCAGATGCCGAGCAGATCACTGTAAACCGTGAGGGCACCCTCTGTATCGCGGGCAAGGACTCTCTTCGCGAGCTTCTTGCCGAGCTGAACGCCTTCCTGGTCAAAGCTGTTCACATTCCAAATGAAGCCCTGGAACATGACCTTGTTCTCAAAATGAGCGAGCAGCGCGCCGAGTGTGCGCGGATTGACCTGATCGCCGATGATGATGCTGGATGGACGACCGCCCTCGAAGTTCTTGTTGAGGTTCTCGTCCGACTTGCCGCATGCAAATGCGACGATCTGAGCCGCGACATTTGCCTTCAGCTTCTGCTGGCTCGTTGTTCCCTCAATCACGACATCGTTTGCGAGCTGGCTGTTCTTATAGCCGACGAACTGAAGCGGGACAATCGTCTTGCCCTGATGAAGCAGCTGATAGAACGAATGCTGGCCGTTTGTGCCCGGCTCGCCGAAAATGATCGGTCCTGTCACATAATCGACCGGCTGACCGAAGCGGTTGACGGACTTGCCGTTCGACTCCATGTCGAGCTGCTGCAGATGTGCCGGGAAGCGGGACAGTGCCTGTGAATACGGCAGAACAGCTGTCGCCGGCATGCCGAGAATGTTGCGCTCATAGACGCCGATCAGCGCATCAAGCATATCTGCGTTCTTCAGCGGGTCCTTCTCCTTCGCCATTCTGTCCTCTGCAGCCGCGCCCTCGAGGAAGTCCGCGAATACATCCGGGCCGAATGCCAGTGAGAGAACCGCTCCGCCTACTGCTGAGGAGGAGGAGTAACGGCCGCCGATATAGTCATCCATGAAGAATGCGTCGAGATATGCGTCGCTGTGTGCGAGCGGAGATGTCTCGGATGTGACGGCGATCATGTGCTTTGCCGGATCGAGGCCCGCCTTCTTCAGCGCATCCATGACAAATGACTGGTTTGTCAGTGTCTCAAGTGTTGTTCCTGATTTGGAGACAAGAATGAACAGCGCATGCTCGACATCGACAGATGCGAGGACAGCGGACGCGTCGTCCGGATCGACATTGGAAATGAACTTCGCCTCCATCTTGAACTTGCCGTTCTTCTTTGCCCAGTTCTCAAGTGCGAGATACATAGCTCTCGGGCCGAGATCAGATCCGCCGATACCGATCTGAACTGCCGTTGTGAACTTCTCGCCCTTTTCATTTGCGATCTCACCTGCGTGGACCTTATTTGCAAAATCGGCGATTCTCTTCTGCTGCTCCACATAGAAATCTCTCTTGTTCACGCCGTCTGCGATGACGTCCTTGCCGAGCTGACCTCTGCAGAGCTGATGAAGAACAAGGCGCTTCTCGCCTGTGTTGATCACATCGCCGTTATACAGATCCTCATATTTTTCAGCGAGCTGCGCCTCATCGGCAAGCTTGACAAGAACTGCGAGGATATCATCATCGACAGCCTTCGCCGCATAATTGTACGTAAAGCCTTCAGCCATCGGAACGCTGTACTTCCTGACACGTTCTGCTCCGCTTTCGCCGGACATAACTTCCTTCAGGTTGACAGGTGATGTCTTCTTCAGCTCGTCGTATGCCGCAAGCTCATCAAAATTTTTCCAGTTGATCATGATTTTCATTTTCCTCCCATGGAAATTGTTCTGACGCGGAATTGCTTCCGCCAGAAATAC
Source organism: Eubacteriales bacterium (assembly GCA_036453145.1). Taxonomy (GTDB): domain Bacteria; phylum Bacillota; class Clostridia; order Lachnospirales; family Lachnospiraceae; genus Chordicoccus. The sequence continues at coordinate 17,800 of JAZHVT010000003.1, read as the reverse complement.
AGCTGCTGGATCCGCGTGCAAAGCACGTTCTACTGCGATTATATCATTCTCTGAAAGATTCACCAATAGCAGAATTCCGTATTAGGCAGCGTAAAAAAGAAGAGAGCCTCCACGCGGAAGCTCTCCCCTTTTAAAATATACCTCAGACCGGCGATCAGTCTGTGATCGTCTTCTGTGTGTCCTTGTCGAAATAATGTGTCTTGTTCATATCGAGTGCGAATGTGACTGTGTCGCCAGCACGTGCCGGTGTTGTCGGCAGAACGCGGGCTGTCATCTGAGCACCTGCGAAATCGAAGTACAGGAAAACTTCTGCACCGAGAAGCTCGTAGACACGGATCGGAGCGGAGATCTTGCTTTCCTGATGAGCTGCAACATACTCCTCGTCATCGTGGACATCCTCCGGACGGATACCAAGAACAACTGTCTTGCCATCATACGGAACAAGTTTCTTGGACTTGTCAGCCGGAACTGTCAGTGTGTGGTCGCCGACCTTGACAGTGACTGTCTGGCCCTTGACGGAAACTGCAGCGTCCATGAAGTTCATCTGCGGAGAGCCGATGAAACCAGCGACGAACTGATTGATCGGGTGATCATACAGGTTCTGCGGTGTATCGATCTGCTGAACAACGCCGTCCTTCATGACAACGATTCTTGTACCAAGCGTCATAGCCTCTGTCTGGTCATGTGTGACGTAGATGATCGTTGCGCCCAGTCTCTGATGAAGCTTGGAGATCTCAGTTCTCATCTGGACACGAAGCTTTGCATCGAGGTTGGACAGCGGCTCGTCCATGAGGAATACCTTCGGCTTACGGACAATTGCACGGCCCATAGCAACACGCTGTCTCTGGCCGCCGGAAAGAGCCTTCGGCTTACGATCAAGAAGCTTGTCAAGGTCAAGGATCTTCGCTGCCTCGCGGACCTTCTTGTCGATCTCGTCCTTCGGAACCTTGCGAAGCTTGAGGCCGAATGCCATGTTGTCATAAACTGTCATGTGCGGATACAGAGCGTAGTTCTGGAAGACCATCGCGATATCACGGTCCTTCGGCTCGACATCGTTCATGACCTTGCCGTCGATCTTTAATGTACCGCCTGTGATGTCCTCAAGACCTGCGATCATACGAAGGGTTGTGGACTTTCCGCAGCCGGACGGGCCGACGAAAATGATGAATTCCTTATCCTTGACATCAAGGTTGAAATCCTTGACAGCTTTAAATCCGTTCGGATATGTCTTATCAATATGCTCCAGTGAAAGACTTGCCATTTTCTCTTCTCCTCCTGATACATCTCTTGCCGGCCACCGTTTTTCGCCGGCTGTTATCTTATGGTTACAGTATATCGGAGGAGTGCTTCCTGCGCCATGTTCGAGCCGCACAAAGATTTCCCTGTTTCGTTAGCAAATTGACGAACACCACAGCGCAGGCCCGGCTTCTCAGATCCCGTACATCGTCTCGATGAGCTTTATGCCGGATGCTGTCTTGAAAATGCGGTCTCTCACATTCTTCACGGCGCTGACCGGCTCATTGTCCTCAAACAGATTGACGAGGAAGTCCGCCTCGACAAGAATCTGATAATCATCGCCATCGATATTCGTGTAGGTATGATGGTGGCCGATCAGGTACTTCACGCGTCCGATCAGCTCCTCATTGTCCACTCCGGCTTTTCTCATCAGGTTCTCCGCGACCGCGGGACCCTCCTGCTCCTGCAGCTTGCCGTTCTGATGGCCGTATTTCTTTTCTGCCGCGCGGATGCCGACATCGTGCAGAATCGCCGCGATCTCAATCAGCTGCACGGTCTCCGGCGGGAGCTTCTCATTTTCCGCAATGAGCTTCGCGAAGCTGTGCACCTTGACGGAGTGCTGGATCCGGAGCGGATCGGCCTCATTATAAAGGATCATGGAGTTAAGGAGTGTATTGATCACGCTGTCATTGTTCATCATTTTGTATCCTTTCGCAGTCGGTCGCGCATGTACTCCGGACTCAGGACCTGCGCATCACAGCCTGTTTTGTCAGAAGCTCTTAATCGTGTCGTTGTCCTCTGACACAGCCTCGCCGATATGCCGGATCACGACGTCATAGCTCACCTGATCGTTCACATGGACTGTGCAGGTGTCGCCGACCTTGTGGTGCATGATCGCCTTTCCGATCGGCGAATCAATGGAAATGAGACCCTCCAGCGAATTTCCGCGGATTGTCGTCACGATCCGGTATGTCTCCGTCTCGTCGTCATCCGGAAAATACACCTCGACCGTCTTATCCATCGAGACCTCATCGGCCGCCCCCGTGTCCTCGACAATCTTCGCAGTGCGGATCATATTTTCGAGATAATTGATCCGGCTGTCGTTCTGGCGCTTCGCGCGCTTTGCGGCATAGTACTCGAAATTCTCGCTGCGATCACCCTGAGCCGCGGCGGTCTTGACTTCCTCAATCAGCTTCGGCCGCTCTACATTTTTCCGGTGGTAGATCTCAGCCTTCATCTTGTCAATATCGCCCTGTGTCAGTCTGTCGTACATGTTTCCATCAACCTCTGTTTCTGTCATTCCTCGAGAATCTCGATCTCAAGGTAGTCAAATTCTATCTCTTCTATGAAGCTGTCCTGCCTGAACCGGGTCTTTGCGCGTCTCCCGAACTCCTTCACATTGGAGTCGAGCCACGCGGGCACCGCGAGATCAAGCTGCATGCAGATTTCATTCAGCGCATGAAAAATGCGGTGCGTGCGGGTGTCGTCGTACGTCTCCACGACGACGTCCCGCAGGAGATGATTGTCCTTACAGATTTTTCCCCAGACCCGCATCGCTTCAGAAATGTCTCACCATATATTCGACGAGCCTTGCGCAGTGCTCTGCCGCCTTGCCCTCGAATTCATCATAGGATACTGCTACGCTCTCATCGGCCTTGTCGGAAATGGCACGGACGATGACGAACGGAATTCCGTTGATCCAGGATGCCTGGGCAATCGCCGCTCCCTCCATCTCGCAGCAGTCCGCGTGGAACGTGTCGCGGATCTGGTTCTTCACTGCTCTGTCGCAGATGAACTGATCGCCGCTCGCGACTCTTCCCTCGAAGACCTGGATATCCGGATCCGCCTCGCGGATCGCGTGAACGGCCGATGTCCTCAGCATCTCATCTGCTGTGAAGGCAGCTGTGCCGAGCTGCGGAACCTCACCCTTCGCGTAGCCGAAGACAGTCGCATCGACGTCGTGGTAGACAGCATCCGTCGAGACGACAATATCGCCGATATTGATATCATTATTCAGAGATCCCGCGACGCCTGTGTTGATGATATGAGTCACATCAAAGAGGTCCGCAAGGATCTGCACGCAGCATCCGGCGTTCACCTTGCCGACACCACTCTGCACGATGACGACGTCCGTATCTCCGATTGTCCCCTCGCAGAACTCCATGCCGGCCTTTCTCTTCGTGCCGGTCATCTTCATCTTGGATTTGAGCGCGGCGACCTCCGCGGACATCGCGCCGATAATGCCGATTTTCATTTTTCTGTCTCCTGTCAGCTTTTACAGATGCGCAGCCGCAGACCTGTCCGGATGCGGCTGTGCCTTTTTATTGGTTTTTATTCCGGATACACGAGATGCTTCTCGTCAATGTTGTAGAGCACATTGTTAAGGTACCGGTTTGCAAGCCAGTTCGCCATACCGAGGTTCTGGTCCAGATAATTGCCGCAGTCACGCGGAGCCGCACCCGGAACCTCGCCGCGGAAATCGCGGATGAACTCAAACATTTTCGTGACAAGCGGAACGACGTCCTTTGAGCTGTAGTCGCCTGCCAGCAGCATGTAGAAGCCCGTCCGGCAGCCCATCGGTCCGAAGTAGACCGTCTTGTCCGCAAACTCAGGATCGTTGCGAAGATAGGTCGCGCCGAGATGCTCGATCGTGTGGACCTCCGCCGTGTTCATGACCGGCTCCTTGTTCGGGGTTGTCATCCGAAGATCGAACGTTGTGATGACGGCATCGCCGTATTTGTCCTTGCGGGACACATAGACGCCCGGCTCAAGCTTCAGGTGATTGATTGTAAAGCTCGTGATTTTTTCCATAATAGTCTCCTTATCTGTACGGGCAGCCCGTGCATATGCATTTTCACGTCGATGTGCATTATAGCACAGAGCAGGGCGCGTTCCAACGCCAACCGGGCATATACGGATCCGGCTCCACGCTACTGGCTGCGATTCCGGATAGCGTGTGAACCGTGACTGCACGGCCTGATTAGGGATTGCCTTCCGGGCAGGCTGTGCTATAATGCGTCACTATACAGCAATCCTATGACAAAGATAGAAATACGGAGGAATGATATGCGATATAAAACAAAGGGCACCTGCTCTCAGCTCATTGAATTCGATCTCGATGGCAGCACCGTCCACAACGTCCGCTTCACAGGCGGCTGCAACGGAAACCTGAAGGGCATCGGCAAGCTTGTCGAAGGCATGGACGCACACGACGTCATCGACAAGCTCGAAGGCACGACATGCGGCTTCAAGAGCACCTCATGTCCCGATCAGCTCGCAAAGGCGCTTAAAGAAGTTCTGAACGAGTAAGCTGCAGGCGGTCCGCCGGGGAATTTCCGGCGGGCCGCCTTTTGTTTATAAGTGAGTCCGGGAACGTCTGATCCCCGCATCCGACCGCAAGGAACAGCTTACCGCCCGCACGTCTCCTGGTCCCTTCTTGAATTCCGTTCCCTGCCGCTGCTTCCGATACCCTCCCATTTGTTGAGGAGGGCCGTCAGCTGATCCGTATACTTTGCAAGGTCCTTATTTGCAAAGCCCTTCGCCTCATGCACAAATGCAAGCAGCCGCTCCGCCGTGTTCTCGAGCCGTCTGTACGGTGTCGACATACCGCTGCTCTCCGTCTCGTGAACAGGATTTCCATTTGCATCGCGCTTCACATACGGGACAGGCTTTGCCTCGAACTCGCATTTGTCGGTCAGCAGATTCCAGACCGTTCCGGAGTACGGAGCGACCGCGCTGTAGCCGAGTCTCTCGTGGAGAAGTCCCGCATAGATATCAACGACCGAGTCCTCTCCGTGGACGACAAAGACGCGCCGCGGCCGCGTGCCCGTAAAGCCGGCCGCCCAGTTCAGAAGGCCCTGCTGGTCCGCATGTCCGGATATGCCCGGCAGCGCACAGATCTCCGCCGCGACATGGATCTCCTCACCGAACAGCGTGACCTCCTTCACGCCCTCGAGAAGTCTTCTTCCCAGCGTTCCCTCGCTCTGATATCCGACAAACAGAATGGTCGATTCCTCTCTCCAGAGGTTGTGCTTCAGATGGTGCTTGATCCGGCCCGCATCGCACATGCCGCTCGCCGAGATAATGACCTTCGGTTCCTCTACGAAATTAATGCTCTTCGACTCGTCCGGCGTCGTCGCGAGCTTCAGTCCCGGAAATGAAATCGGATTGATGCCCTGATTGACGAGCGCCTCCGCCTCCTCGTCGAAGCACTCCCGCGCATTCTCGTTGAAGACGCCTGTGGCGCGGACCGCCAGAGGAGAGTCGACATAGACATCGAAGCCGTCATGGTTCTGAATCAGATGCTGCTCCTTGATCTGCCTGATGAAGTAGAGCATCTCCTGTGTCCGCCCGACTGCAAATGAAGGAATAACCACATTTCCGCCCCTGTCAAATGTCCGCTGAATCACCTCCGCGAGGTCCCTGACATAATCCGTCCTCGGTCCATGGCTTCTGTCGCCATATGTCGATTCCGTCACAAGATAATCCGCGTCCGTAATCGTCTCCGGATCGCGGATGAGCGGCTGGTTTGTATTTCCGATATCGCCGGAGAAGACAATTTTCTTCGTCTTTCCCTCTTCCGTGAGCCACACCTCGATTGCCGCCGAGCCGAGCAGATGGCCGACATCCGTAAAACGGATCCGGATCCCGTCGCAGACATCGATCTCCATGTTATACGGGCACGGGACGAAATACTTCATAATGCGTGTCGCGTCCTCGGACGTATAAAGCGGCACATACGGGGCCTCTCCCTTTCTCTTGCCCTTGCGGTTTCTCCACTCTGCCTCGAATTCCTGAATTCCCGCCGAATCGAGCAGCATGATCTCGCACAGGTCCGTTGTGGCGCGCGTCGCGTAGATCTTTCCGTGAAAGCCCTGCGCGCCGAGAAGCGGCAGAAGGCCCGTATGGTCAATATGCGCATGCGTCACAAAGACATAATCGATATCCGCTGCCTTCGCAGGAAGCGGCACATTCTCCCACACATTCCGTCCCTGCTCCATTCCGTAATCGACAAGAATCTTCTTTCCCGCCGCCTCCAGATAATGGCAGCTTCCGGTCACCTCGTGATCAGCTCCGATAAATATCAGCCTCATATAAAGCGCCTCCTTCCTTCTGCCCTCAGCCACCTCCATCCGGGTCCGGGCTTCATTTTCCGAAAGACGGTTTGCCAAACAGCCGTGTTCGTACTATGATAGCTGAGACAGCTGACAGGGCAGACGGACTTATATTCCGGAGCCCTGTCACAGGCAGATTCCGTACATATTTCACTACCTGTAAGTATAGCATATCCGGCATGCACTTTCTCCCGGAAAATGAAGGTCCCGCGCGTTTTATGCTGCGGTTCCGGAGCCGTAAAAAGCGCCGGCGCATGCCTTCGGACACAGACACTATGTACTTGCAGCTCTTAGCAGGAAGGAGGGCGGCGAAAGAGGCTTCGCCGCAGATCATCATGAAGAAAATCGTTCTGACAGGCGGAGGTACCGCCGGCCATGTAACCCCGAATATTGCGCTCATTCCGAGGCTTCGGGAGCTCGGGTACGACATCAGCTACATCGGTTCCTACGATGGAATCGAGAAGAAGCTGATTGCCGATTTCAACATCCCGTATTACGGAATTTCGACCGGAAAATTCCGCCGCTATTTTGATCTCAAGAATTTCACGGACCCGTTCCGCGTCATCAAGGGAATCGGCGACGCAAAGAAGGCCCTGAAGAAAATAAACCCCGACATCGTGTTCTCAAAGGGCGGCTTTGTGTCCGTCCCGGTCGTCAGAGCCGCGAAGAGCCTCCACATCCCGGTCATCTGCCATGAGTCCGATATGACGCCGGGTCTTGCGAACAAGCTCTGTATTCCGGCAGCGACAAAGGTTTGCTGCAACTTCCCGGAGACCGTGAGTGAAATCAGAGACGGGAAGGGCATCCTGACCGGCACGCCGATCCGCGCCGAGCTTCTTGCCGGCAGCCGTGAAAAGGGCCTTGCATTTGCCGGACTTTCCGGAGACAAGCCGGTGATCATCGTCATCGGCGGATCTCTCGGAGCAGTTGCCGTCAACAATGCGGTTCGCGCCGCTCTCCCGGAGCTGCTGGGGACCTACGATATCATTCATCTCTGCGGAAAGGGCAAGCTCGATGAATCCCTGAAGGGAACAGAAGGCTACCGTCAGTACGAATACATCAAGGAAGAGCTTCCGGACCTGTTCGCGGCAGCCGACGTCGCGATCTCACGCGCCGGGGCAAATGCGATCTGCGAACTTCTCGCTCTGAAGAAGCCGAACCTGCTCATTCCGCTCTCCGCGAAGGCAAGCCGCGGCGACCAGATCCTGAACGCGCACTCGTTTGAGAAGCAGGGCTTCTCCATCGTCATCGAGGAGGAAGACCTCACGACAGAGAAGCTTGTCGCCGCCGTCAATGTGCTTTATACCGACAAGGACAAGTATATTACCGCCATGGAGAGCAGTAAAAACACAGACGCCATCGGCATCATCACGAACCTGATCGAGACATACCGCCGGAAGTGATGCATTACTGCATCGGGAAATTCTTCCCGATAATATCGACGATTTCATTCAGCTCTTCAACCGGCTTCACGAGAGCGAACCGGATATAGCCCTCACCCTTCGGGCCGAAGGCGGTTCCCGGCGTTCCCACAACGCCGCATGTCTCAAGCAGTGTGGAAATGCAAGACTCGGACGTATACCCCTCGGGCACTTTGATCCATGTGAACATAGTGCCCTGGGAGTCCTTTGCATCCCAGCCGATTCTTCTTAAGCCTCCGCAGATCGCATCGCGGCGGCGCTGATATTCTGCGCACTGCGCTCTCACCTCATCCATCGGACCGGTCAGTGCCGCAATCGCGGCCCTCTGCGCCGGATATGAAATGCCGAAATCATACTGACTGCGAAGCAGCTTCAGCGCGCCGACAATCGACGGATTGCCAATCAGATAGGACAGGCGAAGTCCCGTGAGATTGAACGACTTCGAGAGAGAGAAGAACTCGACACCGACTTCCATTCCTCCCGGAAGGGAGAGCATGGAGAACGACTCTCTGCCATCAAAAATGATGTCCGAATACGCCATATCGTTGATAATAAAGAAATCATATTTGTGCGCGTACGCAATCAGTTTCTCATACATGGATTTCGGAGCGGCCGCGCCGACAGGATTCGACGGATAGGACACAACCATATACCGTGTCTTGTACAGAATGTCCTCCGGAATGTCCTCAAGTACAGGGAGATAATCATTTTTCTCAAGGAGGTCATAATAATATACCTCTGCTCCTCCGAAATAAGACCCGGCCTCATAGATCGGATAGCCCGGGTCCGGAAGAAGCACATAGTCTCCCGGATTGCACATCGCCATTCCGAGATGCCCCATGCCCTCCTGCGTGCCGTGTACGCCTGTAATCTCATCCTTCTCGAGTTCAACACCGAAGCGTCTCCTGTAGTAGCCGATCAGCGCGTCCAGCATCTCGTCCGAGTCTGTGAGCGCGTACTTGTAATCCTCCGGTCTTCCCGCTGATTCCTTAACCGCGTCCATGATATGCTTCATCGGCTTGAAATCGGGAGTTCCGATGGAGAGGTTATATACCTTTCGTCCCTGTCGGATGAGCTCTTCCTTTTTCTCATCCATTGCAGCAAAGATTCCTGTCTGAAAATGGTCCAGCCTGTCGGCATGCTTATAAATTTTCATATCGTTCTCCGTTCCTGACAAGTCCGCCGGCAGTTTGCCGGCCGCTGTGCCACATTATAGCACATCTGTGCTATAATAAACAAAAACCCAGAGAGGGAGGAAGGCTTGAGAAACCGGAACGCTTTCGTCACATACGCGCTGATCGGCATCAATGTGATCGTATTTTTTATCGATGAGATTTTCTTCGGGAGCACGCTCGACACCGGCGTCCTGATCAGAGCCGGCGGCGCCTATGTCCCGTATATTTCAGCCGGTCAGTACTGGCGGCTGTTTACGGCGATGTTCATGCATTCGGGCATGCAGCATCTCCTGAACAACATGGTCATGCTGTTTGTCCTCGGCATCAGTCTCGAGTATCTGCTCGGCCATGTGAAATACACGATTCTGTATGTTCTGTGCGGCTTAATCGCCAACATCGCCGCCTGGCGGTACTATGCGGCAGCAAATGCCAACGTTGTATCCGTCGGAGCCTCCGGCGCGATTTTCGCCGTCATGGGCGCAGTTCTCTACATCGTCATCCGCAATAAGGGCCAGGCAGCCGGTCTCAGTATACGGCAGATGCTTGTCATGCTCGCATTTTCCATATATTTCAGCTTTATCGGCTCCAATATTGCGGCCACCGCGCACATCGCCGGCCTGATCTCCGGATTTATCGTCGCTGTTCTTCTCTACAGAAAGCCGCGAGAAAATCACCCGTACAGATACGGAACCATATAAGACAGGTATTTTTTAAGGAGGTAATCTTATGTCAGACTGCATTTTCTGCAAACTCGCCAACGGAGACATTCCGACAACAAAGCTCTACGAGGACGACGAATTCACGGTCATCCTTGACGCCGGCCCGGCCTCAAAGGGCCACGCGCTGATCCTTCCAAAGAAGCATTACGCAAACATCTATGAGATTCCGGAAGATGTCTGCGCGAGAGCATTTGTTCTTGCAAAGAAGATGGCCACACGTCTCACGAAGGCAATGAACTGCGACGGCTTCAACATCGTCCAGAACAACGGAGAGGCTGCCGGCCAGACCGTATTTCATTTTCATATCCATCTGATTCCGCGCTATGCCGGCACCGAGCCGATTGTCGCGAACTGGAAGCAGGGTGAGCTGACAGACGCAGACAAGGCGGACATCGTCGCAAAATTCAACGCGGCTGCTGACTGAGCTGCATCCCGCCGTTTCTTCTGAACACATATTCCAGGTCGGCAAATTTCACGTCCGCTCCATCGGTCAGCAGAATTTCTTCATTTCCCACGGCCATATGGCCGTCGACGCTCGTCCCGTTTCTGGAGCCGAGATCAGACAGGTAATATTCGCCGCCGCTCATAAAGAGCCTCGCATGAATTCTACTGACTGTTCCTGACGGCAGGACCGCATCGACGGCCCGCGCGTGTTTGCCGACCAGAATTTCCTTTCCCTCGAGCCGGATAACCGGAAGATCTGTTCCGCTGTGCGCCGGAACAAGCTCAGCGCTCATGCTGAGCAAAGGCGTCGCCGGATTTCCGCAGGCGCTGAGGCACACTGTCTCGTCTGAGCCATCTTCATATGCTCCCGGCCCCGCTCCGGTCTCCATACGCTGAAAGACAGAATCCGGCCGGAAGTCATCTTCGCTCTCCACACCTCCATAGTCTGTGCCGGGTCCTGCAAAGCCATCATGCAGCCTGCCTCCAGACAAATCCGTACCGGGCAGTTCCTCTTGTCCCGCACCGGACGGCTCCTCAGGTTCCCGTTTACAGTGTCCGCCGGACATAGCCGGCAGGTTCGAAATCTCCGATTCCTGTGCCGGATCGTGATTGTTTTTTCTGCGGTGTCTCCGCGCCAGAATAATACCTGCTGCAAGGACCGCCGCTGCAGCCGCAGCAGCTGCCAGTGCCGCCTCTCCAGGGCTGGCAGAGACAAGAATCCCGGCATGGAGGAGCAGATATACCGCCGCTGCCACGACGGCTCCCGCAAGCGCGATCCGGACCGTCGTCCTCTCAGGAATCAGCTTCCGCTTTTCCTCCGCAAGCACAGCTCGGACAGTATTCTGCCGGACAGCTCCAGGCTGATCTGTTCCTCGAGCTCCGCCGTGACACTCATCAGAAGCTCCTCCTCGAGCTCCGATATCACTTCCTGTTCCATAGCCGATCCTCATTTTCTCCTCAGATGCCACGTCTGCAAGCAGCTTCTCCGGCTCCGCGATCTCCGGACCCGACGGACGCCGCTTCAGGCCGTCATTCGTGAGCATTCCCGGAAGGTCCGAAATCTCTGTATTTGCCTCCTTCAGCTCATGCAGAATCCGGCTCGCAAATACGACACACTCCTGGTCCTCATGATCGACGCGAAGAAGGAGATATTCCATCAGCCCACGGAGCGACTCACGAATATCACGGCTCCTGCATGGTACATACGGAATCCGAAGCTCCTCCGCGACGCCATCGATGTACAGATAGTCCGGATCCAGAAGCAGATGGTCCGCATCGAGCAGATAATCGTCGAGCGCTCCAAGCGAGGTTACAAGGCTGACCAGCATCTTCTTCAGATCGTTCTTTCCGATCCTCTTCATTCTGCAGAAGACGTCAAAGGGCTGCACCGATGTGACGTCATAGCTGTAGCAGGTCTCGTTGTCAATATGCTCCTCCGCCATCGGCAGAAGCCCCGGAATCCGGTTCGCCTCAAGAATGCCCGTCTGCCATTCCGGGACAGGCTCTCCCTCCGCATCCATTTTCAGAATCATATAGCAGTGATTGAGATCACGTCTGTATTCAGCGTAGTTCATTTCTCAGCGTCCATGCCTTTCTTGCAATGCGTATGGCCGTGACCGGCCTGATTTTCTGATAAGTCGCCGCGGAATCCGATCTCCACAGCTCACTTCCGCTGTAGTGGAGCGTCGCCGCCTGCGCGCTGACGGTGCGGGTGTTCTCATCATCCGTCCGCTTCCACGAGACGGCTCCCGATGCAAACAGGACATTCACCTCCTGCGTGTGCCCGCTGACAGCCTGCTCCGCGCACGAGGACGCGAGCACCGTCCTGTTCATTACGTGGACCGTGAGATAGACAGACATCACGATCGCAAAAATAAGGACCGGCATGAGAAGCGCTGTCTCGACGGTAAATGAGGCCCGCGCCGTAAGGCACCTGCCGCTATCATTTTTCTTTCTTCTTTTTCTTATTCTTACCTTCACATCCGTCTCCTTCCTGCCTGATACCGCCCTGATATTTGCAAAGCATGCGACCTGTCTTATCATTATCGGACCAGAAGCATCGCGAAATACCCCGCGAGCAGAAATGGCACATACGGGATCTCATTCTTCCCCTTTCTTGTGCGAATCAGAAGAATGCCCGCCGCGGCTGCCGCGAAAAAGCTTCCGGCAAGCCAGGTCCAGAGCAGTTTTTCCGGGCCGAGGAATACCCCTGCGACGGCAGCGACAATCCCGTCTCCGAGCCCGACCGAGCCGCGGGAGAGCAACGACAGCGCCATGAGCAGCAGCCCGGGGAGCACGCTGAGCAGCACCTCCTGCGGCGCGCAGCCGCTGTATATGGCAAGACCGATCCCGGAGAGCGCCGCCACCATGGAAAGCAGCACCGATATATGCCTTGTCCTGATATCCGTCAGCGCACAGATTCCGAGATAAATGCCTGCAATAACTGCCCTTGTCATCGTGATCCCTCTTTCCTTCGCATCCATCCGGCACATCCTTATGACATATTACTCACTGCCTGTTCATTGCCCTTCCCTCGCGTCCATCTGCGCGCATCTCGTGCAGAGCGGAAGATTTCCGCATTCGTCCTTTTTCACAATACTGATATGGCGCGTGAGACTCCCGTAATTTTCCGTCGGATAATAATACTCTCCGCTCTCCGATACATAGACAGTCCCGCTATAGCCCTTCGGAAAGCCGCTGCACGGCTTATATTTCCTGCCGTCCACATTTCGCAGCCCTCCGACCTCCGCCGTCGTCGTCTTAATAATCGTGAGATCGAGGTGCGAGCAGTCCGCATGGGTGTGGTACACGCTCTCATTCTCGGTCACAAAGACCATAGTGCCGGCATCCGTTCCGCCTGCCCCGTCAGAAAATGCGTCTGCATCCGCTCCGATCCACGGATACACCCGCGCCCTCGTCGCAATCCGCACGCCGTCCGCTCCCGGGACTGAAAACGGATATTTATAATAGTAATTTGAGCTGATATCAATCCAGAACCCGTCTGCGCGCTCGCCCGCAAGGGCCGCCGCTGCCGCGGTTTTCCTTGCCTTGTTGGACAGCTCAAGGTTCCTTTCTCCCTGAATTCTCACCGCATTCATCACGGAAATGAGAACAACGCAGGCCATAAGGTACAGCGGCAGCACAAGCGCAGCCTCCAGCGTGAGAGATGCCCGCGCCGCGTCCCTGATTCGCCGGTTTTCCTGAGACGGTTTCTGATATATGTGTTCCGCGGCGCAGCCACTCATCGCATGTCCTCCCTTCTCCATACAGAGCCTCTTTCGTGCCCTGTACCTGGTAGTTTTCGTTTTATCATCACCCGCGTCATGCGCGGTCGTGACCGCCTACAATTCCCTGTACCCGCCCGTCTTCTCCACTTCAAAGGTCACCAGAGACTCGGACCGGACTCTGTATCTGACGCTCAGAGAATCAAGGCAGCAGTTGATACGGAATTTTTCATATCCATTTCCGCTCCCGCGTATTTCCGACTGCATCATGGCAAGGGCCCTCGGCGTCAGCTCCGTATGCTTCTTCGTCAGCAGAAGGATCCCGAGATATTCATCATAGCTGAGACCGCCGCGCACATCCTTCGTCAGCCCTCCCGGGTTGGAGGCAAGCATCTCAAGCGAGTCGAGGCCGACCTGCCAGCTCGCCGGCGTCTTGACCGCCGCGACTCTCTTTCCCTCGAGGAGCGCCCGCACATCGATCACACTCTCCGCATACGCCCATCCCGCTGCCAGGACGAGACGGACGGCCGGATACAGCTCCGGTATGCCCATCAGCCCCGCGATCGTAAGCGAGGTCGCATCGAGCTCCCTGCATTTTGCGGGATCCGTATAGAGAAACGCGATGTTGATTCCCTCTCTCACGAGAAGGAGCTTCAGAACAACGGACTCGAGATTCTTCTTATCAGTCGCCTTTCCTCCGAGCATATACTCGAGCTGATAGGCGAGGGCCGACTGCGCCGACGGATTCCCATAGGAGCTGAAGTGCTCCCGCAGGTACTCGACATACAGAAGATAATCGGTTCCGCCCGACGCACAGCCGCTCACATCAATCACACCGATTCCGGATTCCCGCGGAGACGCCCCGGACAGATCGTCCGCAGTGGCTGTCTTCTCTGAAATTCCATCCGGAGCGACAAATTCAAGAAGACTTTTGCTTCTGATCGTCTCGAGAAGCGGCAGCGGGTCCTTAAAGTCCGCCGGCGGGTCCGGTACCTCCGCAGGAGCGTCCGACGTCCCCTCCTGCGATTTCGCCTCCGCCGCCTTCGCCTTCAGATCCGCATAGCTCGTCTTCTCCGCCTCCGCCAGCTCATTCTGCCCGGTATTTTCCGAGCCCGAGGCCTTCCGCTTCAGCGCCTCGATCACAGAGAGCGCCGTCGTGTCCTTCATGCACTGAATGGCCTGGGCCTCAAACGGCCTTCCCTGCTGGTCTGTAAGCAGCGTGTACCCTGCAAGAGCCGTACCCTCATTGGTCAGAGAGAGAAGATTCTTTCCGCCAAATGCGGCCCTCCCTCTGTTCGGCACGAGGAGATAATTCATGGAATCCTCCAGCATGTCCGTGACACCGCCGAGGCCGAGCGCTCCCGCCGATCCCGCATTGACACAGAAAATGCCGTAATTCTCCATCATCTGCCTGTCATAGTGGGCGAGCACGGAAAAGACAGCCTGATCGGCCCCGTTTGCAGCCGCGGCACGCCCCGCCTGCACCTTCGCCGCCGTGATGGCGCCCGTAATCAGCGACACCATGACAAGAAGCGTGAGCGTCATATAAATTGTGATGCCGGCCTTCGCCGTACCAGTTCGTTTCTTCATACATAGGTCCTGCTGTGTGTGAACATCCGCGGCAGCTGCCCTCGCGCTGTTCTCTCCTGAGAGTCCTGACCTGATCTCATCACCATTTTTGGGCATGGTTTACCCGCCAGGATTGTTCTTCGCGCCGGACTGCCGCCGCTTCGGTTCACGTTGTGGGGATTGAGCAATCAGACACTATTGCTCTGGGATGATACCTTGCTGAGGATGCTCTTGAGAACGGTTGTGATCTGGGACTTGAATACCAGGACGAGAGCAATCAGAACGAGAAGAATCAGAACGATCTCCACCGTCGCAACTCCGTCTTCCTCCAGCCAGAATTCGGACAGTTCACCCATCAGCGCACCTCCTTCCCCGCAGCTATTTTTAACGCCCGGAGGGCGCACTGCGGCAACAGATTCATCGGGGAAACAGGTATAAAACATGAATGTGAATTTGATAAAAGGTGTTTTTCTCCGGCGCCTGAAGCGGCGCCGGACATGAAGTGATTATTTTCTGTGGTTATTTCCTGTGGTTGTGTGTTGTGATTGTAGTATAAGAAATGCATCTGGATTTATGCAATATGGAAAATTGCATAAAGAAGGATATGGCTTTTTCGGCACATGGCCGGATCCGCCTGCCTCAGCTGATCTCCTTCATCAGCGCCAGCATCTGGCTGCGCGTCATCGCCTCATTTTCCGCGGCGAGAATCGCATAGGAGTAATCCTCATCCGTCCAGGTCAGCGTCGACACGGACCCGTTATTTCCCCGCAGGCGGACGTCCGTCCCGCTCTCAGTAAGCGTCTCGTCCGTATCATAGACCGTGTAATCGCCGCTGATATCCGAGCTGTCCTTCGCCTTCCGGATCCGGAACATCTCATTTCCCGACCCGTCCGTATAGATCACCTCGATCATATAATTCCGAATCACACGGATCTTCTCGATTCCGTCAGAATCATACACCGTCGGAACTGTCAGATCGAAGCCGGCCATATTCTCCGCCTCCTCGATCGTCCCGCACGTAATAAACGGGTTCGCGATACCGTCCGCAGTTCCCCCGTCCTCTCTGTTCTCATTTCCGGAAGAGACAGCACTCTCCTCTGCCATTCCGGAATATGAATTTTCTTCCGTCCGTGCTGTGCTGTCTGAGCCCGTCTCGTTTCCGGCGCTCCTTCCCGTCTCCAGATGACGCACGCCAAGCACGCCGAGCGAGACAGCGCCGATCAGACAGGCCGTCGCTATGCTGATAACCCAGCTCCTCCTGAGGCCGCTCTGCTCCTGTCCGGGGCCATGTCCGCGGCCGTCTTTTTCTTTTTTCGGGTTTTTCTTATTCTGTGCCTTCTGCGTCAAATCTCAGGTCCTCCATGATGTCATGTTCACTGTGCATTTTCAGAAGCACGGCGCTCCGCAAGCTTCGCCGTAATTTCCTCCATGCGCGCCTGCGTCAGACGGAAATATTTCCGGAAAATGAGCATACCGGCGACAAGCAAAATGGCAGGCATGACTGTCATGCTCATGCGAAGGCCGCCGAGCGTCCCCGCCGACTGGACAGCCGCATTCCGGTCGAGATTGATCACACGGATCACGATACCCGCGATGAAGACGGCAAGGCCCGACGCGAGCTTCACCGTGAATGTCTGCATCGAAAAAATGACAGAGTCCTCCCGCGTGCCGTTCATCATTTCCCCATAATCGACCGAATCCGCAAGGAAGACCGTGAGCAGCACGTTCTGAATTCCATAGCCGCCGTAGACAAGAATGCCCGGCACACAGAGAATCCACCAGCGTCCGCCGTCATACGCGCGGGCCGCGGACATCAGGAGAATCACGAGAAAGCCTGCGAGCTGCAGAACAAAGCCCGCCATGAACAGCCTGATCTTGTCCGCCCTTTTGCGGAGCAGCGGGACAGACGCCATGAGCAGAACCTGTGCAAGAAAGCAGACGGCCGTAAACACACTGTACGCGTCCGTATTTCCGACATCAAACTGGAAGAAATACAGGATCAGATTTCCGACGATATTGAGCGCCGTGTAGACGAAAATAATCGACACAACGATCGTCACGGCCTGATCATTGCGGAACAGGGCCCGGAACATGTCCCCGAGCCCCTCGCTCTTCATGTCCTCCTCCTGCGCCGGCTCAGGCACACATACGCAGAACACGACCTCGGAAATGACAAACACAGCTGCGATGAGAATCGCCCACCAGCGGAAGCCGATGCGGTAATTCATAAGAGACGCGCCGCCTCCGAGCACAGGCACGATGACCATCGTGAGAACGGTCGGAACGGCGTCGCCGACTCCCGCGGAGGCACGCGCAAGTGACGTCAGTCCCTCGCGGTCCTTCCCCGGCTCCGTAATCGCCGGGATCATCGACCAGAACGGAATATCCATCATCGTGTAGGTCACGCCCCAGAGGACATAGAAGACGCTGCACCAGACCTTCATTGCATTTGCCGTGGCGGACGACGGCGCCGAGAACAGCGCGTAAATAACGACCGCATTCAGCACTGTGCCCGTAAAAATCCACGGACGGAACCTGCCCCAGCGTGTCTTCGTCTTCGCGACGATAATGCCCATGAACGGATCATTCAGCGCGTCAAATATACGCGCGGCCATCATCATGCCGCCGATGAACACAGAGCTGATGCCGAGAACCACGTTGTAGTAATAGAGCATATAGCCCGAAATCAGCAGTACACAACATCCTTGCCGAACGCTCCGAATCCGAACGCAGCCCTGCTCTTTCCGCTCAGTTTCATCTTTTATGTCCTCCAGTAGTCAAGTCCAAATTTGTGTGTAAATTGCTCTTAGGTACCTGCGGTGCCAAGGGATGCCTTGCATCCCTTAGCTAACCACCAGCTCTCTTGAAGGGACTGTCAAGGGTGCGTAAGCACCTCGA
>JAZHVT010000002.1:0-123334 GCA_036453145.1 Eubacteriales bacterium | reverse complement strand
TAGATAGCGCTCCTCAATGCTCTGGGTCGCGAGCACCGTCCCGACGAAACCGATCCGTCTGTGCCCGAGCTCATAGAGATAATTTGTCATCATGTAGCCGCCCCGGATATTGTCACTGACAACTGCGTCAAATGAGCGGCTTCCCGTCTCAATCGTCGTATCGAGCGCCACCATCGGGATATCCGTCTTCTCCGAAAGGACACGCACGTATGACCGCGCAAATGCACCCATCACAATCAGGCCGTCCGCCCTGTGCTGCGAAAGAAGCCGCGGCAGTTGCAGGGACCGCTCCGCCTCCGCGTCGATGACCTCGAGGAGTGTAAAGCAGTCCTTTGCCATCGCCTTCGCCGTGAGCTCCTGATACATTTTCCAGTAGAAGCTGTGCATTTCCTCGAGATACCGCTCGGCGACAATCACGCCGAATGTGACGTGGCCCTCTGCCCGGACAGACCGATCCGGTCTCTGGTAGCCCATGTCATCGGCAAGCCTTCTGATTTTTTCGCGCAGCGCTTCACTGACGCCCTTCTGCCCGGACAGAGCCTTTGAGACCGTAACTGTGCTGACGCCGAGCTCCTTACCGATATCGGCAAGTGTAACCGATTTCTTCATACTCTCCTGTCCTCTCCGGACGCAGGAAGCGTCCGCACGCTCCCGCGCTCAATCATCGTGCTGTCAATATATTTCGCTCCGGCTCCTGACTCCCGGCCTTCCATTTTCCGGATCAGAAGCTTGACCGCGGTGCGGCCCATCTGGTCCATATCGACGTTATATGTCGTGTACGGGATTGATTCAGCCCTCTGATAGAGGAAATTGTCATAGCTGCTCACCGAGATATCATCCGGGATTTTCAGCCCTCTTTTCTTTAATTCCATCTCAAGGAACTGCGCCGCATAGTCACTGCTGCACGCGAACGCTGTCGGAAGCCTGTCCGGGAGCTCAAGAATAATCCGCTCATCGATGTCGCGGTCCCTGACGACGTACTCCGGATGAAATTGAACTCCGTTTTCCATCAGGCATCTGCGAAATCCCATGAAACGTTCCATGACATTATCTGATGTGATGCCGGTTCCGACAAAGCCGATCTCTCTGTGGCCATGGTCGATCAGGTACGCTGTGGACCGGTACATGCCGTAGTAATTATTTGACATCACGGCGCTGCAGCCGTACGAGCGCCTGTACACATCGAGAAGAACAACCGGAACCTGCGAGCACCGGATGATCTTCTTCATATAATCCTCCTGCAGGCGGCCGATAATGATCAGTCCGTCGATCTGCTGGTGACTCAGCATCACCGGAAGCGGGGCCTCCGCACTCTCTTCCCTTGAAATCTCAAGCATGGAGAAGCAGTGCTTTCTCGACGCCGCATAGGCCGTCTTCTCATACATCGTCCAGTAGAAGGAATCCCCGAGCGAAATATAGCGCGAGGAGACGAACATGCCGATCGTATATGTCTTCTCCTGCTTCTCTCTGTATCTCGATAGATCGACACCAAGCTCGACTGCCTTATCGAGTATCGCCTCGGCAGTCGCGGGACTCACGCCCTTCTTTCCCGACAGCGCATTGCTGACCGTGACAACGCTGACTCCCATGGCCTGCGCCACATCCTTGAGTCTTTTTTCAGCCATACTGCTCCTCTCTGACCGGTCCGATCGTCTTCCCCTCTGAAAAGATCCCCGGCACGAGACGGACACCCGACATATCTCTTCCGTCCAGCCGGCGCATCAGAAGCTTGACCGTCTGCTTCGCGATGCCTCTTATGTCGGGAATTACCTCTGCGGTGTCTTTTCCGCTGCCGTCCGGATCAAGACTGTAGCCCGTAACCGATATGTCCTCCGGAACGCGGAACCCGCTGTGCCTGAGCGTGCGGACAAGCTCACAGGCTGTATCCGAATCAGTGCAGACAGCGGCTGTTGCTCTCTGATCTCCGGCAAGCCTCACAAACCGCTCTGCCGTGCATATCTCCGGGTCCGGCATCTCCGGAAGCTCACCGGCATCACTCCTCCGAAGGGCCTCCTCAAAGCACGCACCCAGAAAATGATCATATGCCTCCGGTCCCTCGTGCTTCCCGCAGACAATCCCGATATTCCGGTGACCGAGCTCTGCGAGGCGCCCGAAAATCAGTCCCATATTGTGGAAACCGTCATCAAGCACATAGTCGAGCATCTCATGGCTGTCGAAGAAGCCGCAGCAGACAATCGGAGCCCCGACATGAAGCCGCAGCTGCCGTAGATAGGCCGTTTCCGGATTCCCGCACACAATAAGACCATTCATCTCTGCGGCAGAGGGCGGAAATATCTCACGTGCAATGTCCCTGCGCGTCGGCGTTATGACATTGAGACCCATCGTCTCTTTCTTTAATTCCTCTGTAAGACGGTCCGCAAGGGACGTCTGCCAGGGCATAATATCGCCTGACCGATCCGGCACCAGAATCAGCCCGACTGCTCCCCGCTTCTTCTTTCCGGAGTCCGTCTTCTCTCTTCTGTCCGGAGCCTTATACCCCATCGCGTCTGCAGTCTCCACAATTTCCTCGCGGAGCGCTTCACTCACACCCTTGCGGCCCGCGAGCGCATTCGATACCGTGACGACACTGATGCCGAGTGCCTCCGCGATATCCTGAAGCTTTACTTTTTTTCTCGGACGCATCCCTGCCTCCCTATATCACATTAAACTTACTTAAATTTTAGCAATTCATTAGCTAACAGTCAATGAGAGAATCGTCTCTGATCGTAAAAAAGGGCTGTGAAAAAACGTAAAACCGTTTTTTCACAGCCCTTCTGACAGTCACCAGATATACAGTCTTCTCATTCGTCCGTTCTGCGGCCGGCCAGATAGTTGATGAACTGCTGTGCCGTTCTTCCGGAGAAACCACCGTGGGACATCTCCCACTTGTTGGCCTCGCGGAGAAGCTCCTCATTTGTCATATGAATTTCAGGATAGCGGCTCGCGAGCGTCGTAACGATCTCCTGGAATTCCTTCGGGCTCGGCTTGAAGTAGCCGATCGAGCAGCCGAAGCGCGCGGACAGGGACAGCTTCTCCTGTACGGTGTCGTTCGAGTGCAGCTCATCAGATCCGAGTCCTGACTTGTCGTGCCAAGACTCGCGGACGAGATGGCGGCGGTTCGACGTCGCATAGATCAGGACGTTGTCCGGCTTCGTCTCGATGCCGCCCTCGATGACGGCCTTGAGATACTTGTACTCGACCTCAAATTCTTCAAATGAAAGGTCATCCATGAACAGGATGAACCGGTAATTTCTGTTCTTGATCTGCGAGATGACGCTGGAGAGGCACTTGAACTGGTGCTTGTAGACCTCGATCATGCGGAGTCCGCGGTCATAGTACTGGTTCAGGATTGCCTTGACGGACGTCGACTTTCCTGTGCCCGCATCGCCGTAGAGAAGCACGTTGTTCGCGGCTCTTCCGTCCACGAAGGCCTCCGTGTTCTCGACGAGCTTCTTTTTCTGAAGCTCATAGCCGACGAGGTCATCGAGGCGGACATTGCTTGTCGATGTGATCGGGATGAGCAGGCCGTCTCCCTTCGCCTCCTCATCGATCCGGAATGCCTTGTTGAGACCGAATTTGCCGACGCCATAGACGCGGTAGAAGTCCGTGACGACGCGGTACATGTCGGCGGCGTCCCTGCATTTTTCAATGCTCTCGCTCAGCTCCTGGACCTTCTCGCTGACCGATTTATTGAAGACGCGGTCCTTCTTGCCGACGGAGTGGTAATTCTCGATGACGCTGAAGCAGTTGATGCCGAGGTCGCGCTCAATGTCCGAGAAATCGTAGTCGAAGAGCTGAAGGAAGATCGAAAAGTCATTTTCCGCAAATGCATTGACCGATCCCTCATTGGCGCCTGTTTTCTCCGATACGAGTGTGAACGGAGTCTCTGTCGTCGCGAGCAGGAACGCGAGATAGTTGTGCCAGAGGTTTTTATCAAAGCCGTACTTTGTCGCAAGCTCAAGCAGGCGGTTGATCTCGTCGAGAATTTCTCCTACGAGCTCCTCCTTCTCATATTTGCCCTCGTAAAAGCGCTGCGTGATATCGGACAGGCGGAACAGGATGCTGTCCTTTCCGATAGTCCTGTAAATGATCAGTTTCGATGTGAGACGGTACATAGGCTTCCTCCGTTCTGTTATAGGTACTCCCGAAGTTACTGCGCACTCATTGCGCAGTTCTGAAAGCGGTGACATGAATCAGCGCGGTGTCGGGCAGACTCCGTCCCCCTCAGCTTCCCTTCGTCGCTTTCAGCTCCTCAGGGTGATCTTCGGGCTCCTACGTATAACGCCCTCCACCGTGCCTGTTCATGTCACCTGCGCCCAGGTCTGATACTGAGTGCGCAGTAACTTCTGCGTTCCTCATCATTACCTTCGGCAGCGATGGCTGCATAGGTTTCATTATAGCACCGCATCTGCGTGCCGCAATGGAAAATTCACTCCGGGATTGCGCAGGAGTCTCCGTCAGGATATGATACTCAGGATATGGTATGGAGGAGGACTCGAAATTGAATTTTTATTTTGCGCCTATGGAGGGAATTACCGGCGTCACGTTCCGGAATGTGCACAGGGAGCTGTTCCCCGAGATGGACCGCTACTACGGGCCGTTTATTGCGGCGACGCAGACGCTGTCATTAAAGAAGAAGGAGATCCGGGACACCGATCCCGACAGGAACCGGACGTACACCTACGTCCCGCAGGTCCTCACGAACAGTCCGGAGCAGTTTGTCTGGGCCGTCTCTGAGATGAAAAATCGCGGCTACAGCGAGGTCAATCTCAATCTCGGCTGTCCCTCAGGTACGGTCGTCCCGAAGTTCAAGGGCGCGGGCATGCTCGGCGACATGGACCGTTTAGACCGCTTCTTCGACGAATGTTTCGGGCTCATGGACAGGGAGATGCTGGAGGAAATCCATCCCATCCGGATCTCCGTCAAGACGCGGATCGGCCTTAATGACAGGAAGAAGCTTCCGAGGCTCATCGCCATATTGAACCGCTATCCGTTCTCCGAAATCATCGTGCACCCGCGGCTCCGGACGGACTTCTACAAGGGATCACCGGACCTCGAGGCATTTCAGATTTGTGCGGAGGGCATTCATCATCCGGTCGCCTACAACGGCGATCTCTTTTCTGCTGAAGATTTTCGCAGGATCACAGCGCATTTTCCGAATCTCTCCGGGGTCATGATCGGCCGCGGCCTTCTCGTCAACCCGGCCCTCGTCCGGGAAATGAAGGGCGGCAGAGCGCTTGAAAAGGATGAGCTCCGCAGGTTCCATGACGTTCTGCTTGACCGCCTGCTTGCGGACATGCAGGGCAGCGGCAATGTCCTCTTTAAAATGAAGGAGCTCTGGTTTTATATGGGACAGGATTTTCCGGATGCCGGCTCTTACCTTAAGAAAATAAAAAAAGCGCGGACAGCCGCAGACTACCGGATCGCGGCTGACCGGCTCTTTGACGAGTGCTCCATGCGCGTTCCGGAGCACCCTGTATTCTGAATATTTACCCCGTCCTTGCGACGCGCTCATCTCCGAACCCGCACGCCTCCGAGATAATAAAGCGCGGCCTGTGCTGCGCCTCTGTGTAGATTCGCGCGATGTAGAAGCCGATAATACCGAGGCTGATCATGATGATCGCCCCGATGAAGAGCTGCAGAAGGATGACGGTCGTGAAGCCGCCGAGCGCGACGCCCTGTATTTTCTGAACGAGCGCGGTCACGCCGAAGATGACGGCGACGGCCAGCATCAGAAAGCCGAGATACGTCACGATCTGCATCGGAGCCGTTGTAAATGAGGAGATACTATCGAGCGCGTAGCGGCCGAGCTTTGCCGGCGTCCATTTCGTCCTGCCGGCCTTCCGCTCCTCGACCTCATAGCCGACCTCCGCGCTGCGGAAGCCGACCCAGAACGACATCGCCCGGAAGAACGTGTTCCGCTCCGGCAGATGTTTTAATACCGTGACGACCTCCCGGTCGAGCAGCTTATAGTCCGACGTGTCCTCGAGCGCATACCCCGATGCCTTTGATACGAGATGGTAGAACAGAGAGGCCGCACCCCTGTGCGCGCCGGACTCTCTCCCTCTCGAATATTTGACGCCTTCGACGACATCGATCCCCTGCCGCCAGAGCGTAAACATCTCCGGCAGCTTTTCCGGCGGCTGCTGCATGTCGCAGTCAATGACCGCGAGGCACTCCGTTCCGCAGTTCATAAGACCCGCAAAGACAGCTCCCTCCTTGCCGAAATTTCTTGAAAAATGAAGCCCCCGCACGGCAGGGTATTTCGCGGAGCACGCCTGAATTCTCTCCCATGTCCCGTCCGAGGATCCGTCATCGACAAAGACGATCTCGTGCCTGATCCCGGCGTCCGTGAGCGACCGCCCGATCCGCTCCGCGGCGTACGCGATATTGTTCTCCTCATTGAAGGCCGGCACAACGACCGTGAGCGTCCCGTCCCGCGCGAAATCTCCGTCTAAGGCGTGATCTGTCGGTGTCCGTTTGTCCTGATTCATGTCTGTAATTTTCTCTTCTTTCTCTGCCAGCTGATCCCATAAGTATTCATCGTGATTGCGCATCTCCCGGTATCATTTCCACCTCACGACGTCGTCTTATAAATCCGGATTCTTCCGTCCTCCGACGTATAGGCAAGCGTATAGGCCGCCGCGATCGTGTCCTCGTGCGGCTCACAGCCGTCGAGCGTCATGCCGTCCTCGTAGAGAATATATGTGATCCCTTCATTTTTCACAGTCTTCTGAAGCTCATCGCTGTCATACGTCCCGTACATGATGTCCGCTTCCTTAAGACGCGCGTCCGTGTCATAGCCGGCGGACCACGCGTAGTACGGCCATCCCAGATAGAGCATGCGGCCCGACAGCGTGACCTCATTCATCGAATACTCCGGCGTAAGAAGCAGGTCCCTCTCCGTCGTGTGCTCCACAAGCCACGCCGTGACATCGCTGTCCAGATTCACCATAAGACTCCGGCTGTCCCCGTTGTCCCGGCAGATGATGACAAAGTCATAGACGCCGGTCGCTGTGAGCGCGATGGCAAGAAGAAACGCGGCAATTCTCGCCGGAACACGCATGTTCTTCGCCTTCGCAAGGTCTGTAACAATGCCGGCCCACATGACTGCGAGGAACGCCATCGACATCATGATATATTTCTCATTGACCGTGACGTCCGGCGTGAGTGAGACAGTGAGCGCAAACACAACCGGAAGAAGGAAGCACAAAAGAGACGTGCGGTGAATCCGCTTCCTCACAAGGAAAATGAGAACAACAGCCCCGACGACTGTAAGTCCCATTGTCTGGAACAGATAGCTGATGACGCCCGCAGGACTCTTGTCCGCCGCGATAAAGCCCCAGTAGAACGAAAATGAGAACGCGCTCTCGTGAATAAAGGCCTTTGACTGAAGCCAGGTGAGTGCGACTGCAATCACGGCAGTCACGACATAGTCCGCCTTGTGGTCCGAAAACAGAGCCATCCCGAACAGAATGAGCAGCGCGCCAATGACGCAGGCGCCGTTCCAGAAACCGCACAGGCCGAGGATAAGTCCAGCGAGAGCCGCCGTCCCCGGAGCTGCCGGAACCCAGGCCGCGCGCGTCTTAAACCGCGCCGCAAGCCACGGAAGGCCGGTGAGCTGTGCCTGCGTCCGTTTCCCCCGCGCAGTAACCGCAGAGCTTTCATTTCCCGAGTCGGCACGCTCGACGTAGGAAAAAAAGAACCAGATCACGGAGGCGGCGATTAAGAGTCCGAAGCCGAGATGCCGCTGGTTTAAGTAGACATTGTAATTCCAGAGTCCCCAGTTCTCATTCTGCGTATAGCCGATGAACGTGGTGTTGCTCTTAAGGGCCGACGCAAGGTCCCCGCTCCTCATATGCTCAAGAACATAGCGAAAGAACGCCGTCCCGCTCCGGAAGAAAAAGAACACCGCCGTCAGAATCTCCGCGGAAAATGAACGGAACAGGCGCATCGCAAGCTGCGTAAGGATCATGAGGAACCCCGTCAGCGAGAGGGCCGACACAAGATTATACGCCCAGTCGATACGAAATCCGAGGTACT
This sequence comes from Eubacteriales bacterium, assembly GCA_036453145.1. Classification (GTDB taxonomy): domain Bacteria; phylum Bacillota; class Clostridia; order Lachnospirales; family Lachnospiraceae; genus Chordicoccus. The sequence goes on along the minus strand of JAZHVT010000002.1, from coordinate 115,291 downwards.
CCAGATTTCCCACAAGGAACTGAAACATGAAGTGGTATTTCACGTCCGACCCGCCGAAATGCGGATACTGTGTCGGATAATTCGCGCCCATGGAAAATGACCGGATCATCGCCGTGTGCGGCGCGTAGTCGCTGAATACCGTGTAGCCGGCGTAGAGCGTCCCGTCCTTTACATGAAAGACATATATGTCCGTCGCGAGCACGAACGCAAACAGGATTCCGTAAAATACGCACTCCCTGAGGAAACGCTGCTTGTCCGCGATGAGGCCCGTGCAGCGGACAAGGCGCGGACAAACGGTGTTCTCTTCTTTCGAATCACTTGAGCCTGCATGCCCGGAAGTTTCCTTCCCGCCTCCTCTCCGGAAGCTCCTGTACCGGAAAAGAGAATAAGCAGTTACAAGCGCGGCAAATCCGATGAGGACAACCGCGTTCGCAATGCCGAGCGGCTGCGATTTGCCGCACCGGACATGAAGAATATATGCCAGGATATACAGGCACCAGGTCACGACGAGGATGCCCGCCCCGAACGCCACGGGAAGAAACACCCAGATCCGGTTCAGGCCCCTCTCTCCCTCCCCGGCATGGCCGAGAAGCCGGTCCGCGATCAGCGTCCCGGCAAGAAATGATACAGCAAGATAGATGACAGACAGCATGAAATCTCCGTTTCAGTTTTTAGGCATGATCTCGTCGGAGTCGAGCACGATCGTGAACGGGCCGTCATTGACAAGCGACACCTTCATGTCCGCGCCGAACTCGCCGTGCCTCACGACCGGCACAGTCTCCGCGCATTTCCGAATAATATACTCATACAGGGCATTCGCGTGCTCCGGCTTTCCCGCTCTGATAAATGAAGGCCGGTTACCCTTCCGGCAGTCCGCATAGAGCGTAAACTGGGAGACAATGAGAAGCTCCCCACCGACCGACGCGAGATTCTTATTTGTCAGGCCCTGCTCATCCTCGAAAATGCGGAGCCCGGTCATCTTCCGGACCATCCAGTCCGCAACCGCCTCCGTATCGGAATCCTCCACGCCGACAAGCACAAGGAAGCCCTTATCAATCGCTCCGATTTCCTGTCCGTCCACAGTGACAGCTGCCCGCTGAACTCTCTGAATTACAAATTTCATCTTTTTTACTCTCCATTTTCCGTTCTCGTCGCAATCCAGTAAGCGCTCATGGTCTGGCCGGGTTCATCGGTCACATCGTCATTCAGATAAGTCCCGAGGCCGCAGGATGACGGGTCCCAGGACCTCGCCTCCTCAACCGTATCGTACTCGATCTCCGCGTACCAGAATTCCGTCGGCTGTCCCTCATCGACATGGTTGACCTCAAGCTTTCTCCCGTCCGGCAACCCGTACGTACGCCGCACCTTCGGAATCAGCGGAAGGCCGATCATTGTCTCGATCTCCCTGAATGTGCCCGGGTCAATCCGGATTTCAATCTCCTGCCGCGCAATGCCGCTGCCCTTTTTGAGACACAGGACATACTCCTTATCACCGCCCGTCATGGCCTCCTCGCGGATCCGCACAGTCGGTCTGACCGTGAGATATCCCTGGCGCATTGACTGTTCAAAAAGGAGAGGAAGGTCCGCATCCGGCCATCCCTCGACCATCCATTTCCGTTCTATTTCCATGCTGTCCTCCATCATTTTTAACTGTCATACATTTCGTCTCAGCGCGCCTCTCTCCGGACCGCCACCTCAATCATATCCGCCGTGAGCTCATCAATCGGAAGCCACACCGGCAGATGGTGCCAGCCGTCAGCGACGCGCAGGTAAAGACGCCCGTCCCTCTCGGCGGCCCCGTAGGCGACCATGTGGTTCTCCCCGTAGAGCGGATGACCATGCACCATAAGATAGAGAAGGCTCCCGCGTCCCAGCGCCTCAAGCGCGTTCTCCTCCGTAAGCTTCACCGCCGGCATGGGATATGCGTCCGCGATCCGGAAAGCCCGCAGGCAGGCGCGGATATAGCTGCGCACGCGAAACGGTACCGTCCCGCCGAACCTTCCGAACAGGTCCGCATTGATATACATCAGCTCGCGCTCACCGAGCATGGCGACCGCCATATAGACCTTCTCGTCCGCGACGCGGATCGGATAAAAATCATCCGCATTTCCTCGCCGCAGGCCCGTCCTGTCGACAGGCCTGTCGAGGCGCCTCTCCGCGCCGAGCGCAATCATCAGGTTTGTGATCGCAGCCGGGCCCCAGTTTCTGTCAAATCCCTGCTCCGCGTACTCAAACTGCGCGGATGTACAATAAGCTTCCTCAATTCTTCTCCGCATGTTCCGCAAAATGAACCTCCATATCTCTTCGCGATCCCGTCAGCTGCGCGCCGTCCGGAATCGCACGCATCAAAGAGCCCTGCCACACTTACTCTCTTATTTTTCTCCCGTCCCGGTGACGCGCCTGATATCCTCCTGAAGCTCGCGCGCTGACATGCGGAGCGCGCCGAGGCGCATGACTGTCAGCTGCTCGAGTCCGTCTGACGTTGCGACCGTGATGTGATATTTTCCCGTGAGCTCATGGACCATTCGCTCGATCCGCGAGTCGGCCGTCTCATTCTCCTCTGTATAGAGAATCTCAAGGCCGTTTCTTTCCTCCCGCGACCCGCGCCCGCCCTTCATTTTCCAGGCGTCGAATACAACCGTCATCCGGATCCCGAGATATCCCCGGTAATTGTCGAGAATATCGACGAGCTTTCCGCGGGCGGCGTCCATATTCTTCTCAAAGAGGGCCCGCAGCTCGGGCCACGCATATATCATATTATACCCGTCAATAATAAGATAGGGCTTTTTTTCATCCTTCTTCGGATAGATCGGCTGTCCGTGCTTGTCGAGCTTTTGCCGCACCTCCGTGCGGCGCTTCGCAGAGGACGACCGGCCTCTCTCCCGTTCACGCACCTCCGTCTCGGACCGTCCGCCGAACTCCCTCTGATAGATCGCAAGGTACTCCTCATCCTCCTCAGGCAGCACGTCCTTCTTTACGCGGATGCCCCTGCCGAAGCCATTTTCCGCGCCGAACACATCCGTCCCGTCGTCGTAGAAGGAATCCTCCGGCTCATCGCCGGCCCACGCAGCCGGAACATGCATGTACTCCCGGACCTTATTCCACGGAACGATAAAGCCGGCCCCGTGCGAGCAGAACACAGACGAGCAGGGATTCGCCGTATCTCTCTCCGCGTCGTAGCCGATGCTCCGGATTACGTCCTCCGCGTTGTGGCAGGGCTCATAATCCTTGTAAATGAATGTACATGTCCCCTCCCCTCTCGTATAGGAGCGGAGAACTGCCGCATATCCGGCCGTCTCAGACGCAGGAACATCGCCCTTAAGCACAGCCGTCCTGCCGGACGCGCCCTCGCGAAAGGCGGGAGGCTCTGTCTTTGCGCCCATGGCGGCAAGATCGGTCAGGGCCCGTCCCACAGCGTCCTCCGGCACCTCCATAAAAAATGAATACACCGGCTCAAGCAGCACGCACTCCGTGCTCATGAGTCCCTGCCTGATTGCGCGGCCCGTCGCCTCGCGGAAGTCTCCGCCCTCCGTGTGCTTCACACTCGCGCGCCCCGCAAGGAGCGTGATCCGGACATCCGTGAGTGCCGAGCCCGTCAGAACGCCCGGATAATCCCGCTCAAGCACATGGGACATAACAAGCTGCTGCCAGTGGTGCGCGAGGACATCTGTCGGACATTTCGTGAACACCTGCACGCCGCTTCCCGGATCACCGGGCTCAATGAGAACATGCACCTCCGCATAGTGGCGGAGCGGCTCAAAATGGCCGACTCCCTCGACGGCCTGCGCGACCGTCTCCTTATAGATGACTCTTCCGGGGCCGAACGACACGCGGATTCCGAGATCATCCTCAATCATATGGGCAAAGATATCTGTCTGGACATCGCCCATGAGCTGGACGCGAATCGCCTCATGCGCCTCATCCCAGACAATGTGAAGCTCAGGATATTCCTCCTCATAGGGAAGCATACGCCGGTAGATATCCCGCGCGTCCGCATCCGGGGGAAGCACAAGCTCGCACGTCTCCACCGGCTCAAGAAGAGGCTCACTTTCTCCTCTCTCCGCGCCGAGGCAGTCGCCAGGCCGCGTGCCGTCAAGACCGGCCACCGCGCAGATGTCACCGGCACGGACAAGCTCCGCCGTCTCGTATTTTTCTCCCGAATAGAGGCGCAGCTGGTCTGCCTTCTCCTCGCTGTCTCCGATGCGAACCGAATCTCTCACGCGAAGCGAGCCTCCAGTCAGCTTGAGCCACGTCAGTCTCATTCCCTGGCCGTCCCGCGAGATCTTGTACACTCGCGCAGCGAACCTGTCCGGCCACGCCTTCTCACGTGAGAAGCGGCAGATGCCGTCAATGAGCTCCCTCACGCCTTCCATGCGCAGCGCGGAGCCGAACCAGACCGGAAACAGCTGTCTGTCTGCGATGGCTTTGGCGACGTCTGTGTCCTTCACGTCTCCGCTGCCAAGGTACTCATCGAGGAGCGCCTCATTTCCCGTGGCGACATTCTCTGCCCACGTCCCGTGCTCCGCTGTCCCCGCCGGACTCGCCGTGAAATCGACGCAGCTCCTGTCAAGCTCTTCCTTTAATCCCTCGAGGACCTTCTCTCTGTCCGCTCCGTCAAGGTCCATCTTGTTGACGAAAATAAACACCGGCACCCCGTAGTGCTTAAGCAGTCTCCACAGTGTCCGCGTGTGACTCTGCACACCGTCAGTCCCGCTGATCACAAGCACAGCCGCGTCCATGACCTGGAGCGTCCGCTCCATCTCGGCCGAGAAATCTACATGCCCCGGCGTGTCAAGAAGGACAAGCTTTCTCTCATTCCACATAAGACGGGCGATCTTTGAGAAGATCGTGATGCCTCGCTCCTTCTCCGTCCTGTCCGTATCGAGAAACGCGTCCCCGTGATCGACGCGTCCCGCCTTTCTGATTGTCCCCGACAGGTACAGCATGGCCTCGGCCAGCGTTGTCTTTCCCGCGTCAACATGTGCCGCAATTCCCAGTATCAAATTCCGCTCCTCCCTCTGTCCACTCAGTCATCATCCGGCATCTCTCAGCTCTCCGATCGCGCGGAGGTTCCTGCCGTGTCTCTCGCCCGACACGACAATGAGCTCAGCTCTCCGATCGCCCGAAATCTCCGCCTGTATCTTCCTGCTCTCAGTTCCCATCTGTCTGCTCAGGGTTCTTTTTGGCTGTTTCATTCTCCGCCGCCTGCAGAATTTCTCTCTCCGCCTCCGCAAATGGCAGGTCGTATTTCCCTGCCAGATGTGCGGCGTCCTCATACTCGGGCTTCATTTTCCGGCCGTCCGGGCCCTTCGCTGTCTTGATTCTTACGTCCTCGCCCCGCACGCTGACACTGCAGACGCGCCGGTCAAGACAGCTTCTCTCCACTTTCCACCGCCTGATCCCGATCGTCGTCGTCTCGCGGAACATAACACGCTCGATCATGTCTCTCGTCTGCTCCGTGCAGAGGACCCGGAGGATCCACGCCGGTCTGTTCTTCTTCATAAAGCAGGGCACATAGTGCACATCAAGCGCGCCGGCGTGAAACAGCCTGTCCATGCAGTACCCGAGCTCTTCCCCCGTGCAGTCATCGATATTGGTCTCAAGGCACCAGATCGCCTCCTCCGGTTCATCTGTCATGCTCTCTTCCGGAGAGACCGCTGCCTCACCGGCGGACAGGGCATCCGTATCTGTAGCTCGTCCGGCGGCCTTCTGCTCCTCTCCGTCCGCGTCCTCATGACTCTCAAACAGAATCGCCCTGAGAATGCCGGCCGGCTCGTAGTCACGCTTGCCGGCCCCGTAGCCGATCGCCGTGATGTCTGCATTTTCCGGGATCTCATCCCCTGTCTTTACGGCTGCAAGAAATGCAGCCCCCGTCGGCGTCACGCGCTCTCCCTGCCAGTCCTGATGGATATGAAGCCGGAGGCCGCAGCTCGCTGCAATATTGAGAACGGCCGGGACCGGGACCGGAAGAATTCCGTGCTGGCAGCGGATCATGCCCGTCCCCTCCGCGAGCGGCGGAACAGCGACCGCATCCACGTGGAGGCTGTCCATGAGCACCGCGCAGGCAGCAATGTCGACGATGGAATCGACTGCGCCGACCTCATGAAAATGGACCTCGTCCACGGGCACGTCGTGCGCCTTCGCCTCCGCCTCCGCAAGAATCCGGAAGATTTTCTCCGCAAGTGCCCGCGCCGTGGCAGTCATATCTGTTTCCGCGAGGATCTTCTTCACATCAGCATAGCTCCGATGCTCATGATGACCGCCATGACCGAAGCCGGTTCCGTCCTGGCCTGCATGCGCCGCGCCAGACTCTGTATGCCCTGCACTTTCATGATCATTGTCCGGGACTCCGTATCCTGCGCCCGCATGGTCATGCTCCATGTCCTGCGCTCCATGCCCTGCGTTCTCATGGTCACGTCCCATATCCGGAGCTTCATGTCCTGCGCCTTTATGGGCATGCGGCGGAATGCTGCCATAGAGATAAGCCATGTCATGGTCGTGGTTTTCATGTGCCTTGTCAAGAATCACGTTAAAGTCGAGGCAGGCTATGCCGGCTTTCTTCACGCGTGTAATCTCCGTCCGAAAGCCCGTGAGCGGCAGACTGCGGATCGCCTTCTCCATGGCCGCGCGGTCCGCTCCCAGATCAAGCAGAGCCGCGGCCGTCATGTCACCGCTGATTCCGGCTGCGCACTCGAGATACAGTGTCTTCATTGTCTTCCTCCAAATTCGCTGCAGTATTTATGACTAATTATACAGCATCCCCTCCTTATATTCTTGTCAAAAAATAAAGCCAGGAACAATTGACACAATTTTATTCTAGTGTTATATTACAAATAGAACAGTAATGACGGGCATCTGTCAGACTGCTCGCTGTAATAAATGGAGGTGTCCATTATGACAAGAGATTATTATGATGTACTCGGAGTCAGCAGAAATGCCGACGACAAGGAGATCAAGAAGGCATACAGAAAACTCGCAAAGCTTTACCATCCGGACACGAATCCGGGCAATAAGGCGGCCGAGGAAAAATTCAAGGAGGTCAACGAGGCATACAGTGTCCTCTCCGATCCGAAGAAGAGGAAAATGTACGATCAGTTCGGTTCGGCTGCATTTGACGGAAGCATGGGCCAGGGTGCCGGAGCCGGACAGGCCGGCGGAGGCTTCGGCGGATTCGGCGGCAGCGGCTTCGATCGGAACGGCGGCTTCCATTCATTTCATTTTTCAGGCGGAAATGCCGAGGATATGGATGACATCCTGAAGCACTTCTTCGGAGGCGGCTTTGGCGGCGGCCATTCAGGCGGAAACAGGACGTACAGCTACTCGTACGGCACAGACGGCGGCAGCGGCTTCTCGGATTTCGGCGGCAGTACCTATAGCAATGAGAAGGGCTCAAACCTCGACACCGATGTGTCGATCAGCTTCGATGAGGCAGTCCGCGGCTGTGACCGGATCATCCGTCTGCAGAGCGGGTCCGGTGTGAAGAACCTGCAGGTCCACATCCCGGCCGGCATTGACGAGGGTCAGTGCGTCCGCCTCGCCGGCAAGGGAAATGCAGGACCCGGCGGCAATGGAGATCTGATGATCCATGTTCACGTCGGCAAGAGCCAGACCTATACGCGTGACGGCCTTGATGTCACGTCGCAGATCAAGGTACCGCTCGATACAGCCGTCCTCGGAGGAGATGTCCTCGTTCATACACTGTACGGTGACATCGTCTGCAGGATTCCGGCCGGAACACAGTCCGGAAAGAAGATCCGCCTGAGAGGCAAGGGAATTGTCTCCATGAAGAACCCTTCCGTACACGGCGATATGTACGCGGAGGTTCTGATCCAGTTCCCGGAGGATCTGACGATGGGCGAGACAAGGAAATTCAGAGAGTTCCTGAAGCTGTACAGGAAGAACAGAAACGAAGATTCAAAGACCGGAGCCGCATAAGCTCCGGCCTTTTCATGTTTTCTGAAGCATACTCACAGCAGCCGTCCGGGCGCTAAGTATTCATAATTGTGTATTCATTTCTAATTATTCCGTTTGATTGGCACAATCGTTTCATTCTGAATTTATTTAATCTGATTTTTCGCTTGACATTTCCGCGGCAATCCGCTAATATATAGTCAACAGATAAAGCAAGGGAGAGATAAAAAAAGAAATCCAATGACAGATCTTCCGGACAGACAGTGACGAGAAAGCTGCCGCGGAGGAAATTTCAAAGGGAGGTACAGTCCAAAGGAAATACAACGAACTGCCCCACAAAGTCTTCAGTAAAAGCTGAAGCATAAAATCTGGAACAGATCACAGTAATGAGGGTAATGTTCCGGATTGATGACCGGAATTCCTAAACGCAGGATTTCCAAAACAGTTGATCAGGTAATGGAGGTACAAACCAACAGGTTCAGAACGATTCACCCCATATCATTCCTGACAGGAGGTACAAACCAATCTACAGGTAAACGAAGTACCCTATCGCAGTAGTTAAATGAGTTTCTCATGAAGGAGGTACGGACCAACAAAAACATAACGATCCACCCCAAGGAGACTTAAAAACAGGAGGTACAGACCGAAGTTCTGATTAATGATTTGCCCTAAAGTTCAATAAAGGAGGCTTAGTCCATTGGAGGATGAACATTCATAAGCGGCATTCGAAGACGAGAAATTCGGATGCCGCTTTTACTATGCCTTTTTTTAATTTGAAGAACGTAAAGTGTTCCCAATCAATCGCTGCGCTTGTTTATGCGTCAAGAGAGCCAAGGTCCACTCTGTACGACTCCGGATCCCTATGGTTGAAATACACGCGCACCGTCTTTCCGATAATTTCCTTTCCCGGATATTCCGGCACGGGATCACTTGAATATGTCTCCTCAATCCCCGTTCCCGGCTCCGTATACCGGCACAGGACAACAAATGAGTCCCGCTCACCCGCCATATGAAGGTTCCGCGTGATCCCGATGATTTTTGCCCTCACATATCCTTCCGCCGGAACTGTGATCTGCCTTCTCTGCGAAGCCGTCCCCGCATTTTCATTGTTCCCGACTTTTCTCTCCTCATAAAACTGATAGAGAAGAACAGCTGCTCCGCATGCCATGAGCAGCGCCCCGCAGATCGTGTAGCGGTTTGCGTAATCCGGAATCAGAGCCTGACCGCCGGATACGATTCCGTACACCATGACACCCATGCCGATTGCCGCGATAATGATGCTGAAAATAACCGGCGCATGCTCTGTTACCTTTTTTCTGTTCTGTTCTGACAAATATACCTCCTTGTCTCCGGTCTTCTGACCGGAATATCACTGTTACGGAAAGCCGCTCTGCCATTTCGCCGCACCTTCACCACCAGATGAAAATAAGCTGCAGCCTCCATCAGTGTCCGTTTCTTTTCTCCCGCCTGTCATGCTGCCCCCGCGTATTTCTCCGTCCGGCCGGGTTCCTGCGTTCCGCGTGTGCCGTGTGAGAACGATCACCCGACGTCAATGATCTTCCGGATCCGGCACTGCTCTCATGTGCCGCGTGCGCCGTGTGGGAATGCACCACATGACCTGCTTTCCGCACAATCTTTCTCGGAGGAATAAGGCAGGTCTTCTCGAACCCGATCAGGTCCTCGCGGTGCTCCTCGAGCAGAGCCTCCTTCACGAGCTCGTAGTTCTTCGGGTCCCGGAACTGGATCAGGGCCCGCTGCATAGCCTTCCGGTGCGGATCACGCTCGACATACACCGGCTGCATGGTGAGCGGATCAAGCCCTGTGTAGTACATCGTCGTCGACACAGTTCCCGGTGTCGGATAGAAATCCTGGACCTGCTCCGGCATATAGCCCATCTTCCGGATATACTCCGCAAGGGCGATCGCGTCCTTCATCGTGGATCCCGGATGCGACGACATGAGGTAAGGCACAACATACTGGTGGAGTCCCAGCTGCTCATTAATCTTATTGAACTCATCGGCAAATGCATTGTACACGCTGACGGGCGGTTTGCCCATCTCCTTCAGCACATTGTCGGAAATATGCTCCGGCGCGACACGAAGCTGCCCGCTCACATGGTACTTGCACAGCTCCCGGAGAAATTCCCGGTTCTTGTCCGCCATCAGATAATCAAAGCGGAAGCCGGACCGCACAAAGACCTTTTTGACCTTCGGGAGTGCCCTGAGCTCCCGGAGCAGCTTCAGATAGTCGCTGTGGTCGACAACAAGATTGCTGCAGGGCTTCGGAAAGAGGCAGCGCTTCATTTTACATGCGCCGTGCGTCAGCTGCTTGTCGCAGGCAGGCCGCCGGAACTCGGCCGTCGGGCCGCCGACATCGTGGATGTAGCCCTTGAACGTAGGGTCCTGAATCATGGTCTTAGCCTCTTCCAGAATCGACTCATGAGACCTCGCCTGAACGATTCTCCCCTCATGCATCGTGAGCGCGCAGAAATTGCACTCTCCAAAGCAGCCCCGGTTTGATGTCAGCGAGAACCGGATCTCCTCGAGAGCGGGCACGCCTCCTTCTTTGTCGTAGGATGGATGAGATGCTCGCATATACGGCAGCGCGTAGACATCGTCCATGTCCATCTGGCTGAGCGGCTTCGCGGGCGGGTTCTGCACGACAAACATGCTCCCGTCGTACGTCTCATAGAGGCGCTTTGCCTGGAACGGGTCCGAGTTCGTATACTGGAGGAAGAAGCTCCTCGCATACGCCTCCCTGTCATTGCGGATCTGCTCAAAATCAGGCAGACGGATCGCATCGTAGATGCTCTCCTCATCGCGCGTCTTGTACACGGTTCCGTCTATGAATGTAATGTCCCTCACATCAAGGCCGCTCGCGAGCGCATCTGCAATCTCCACGATGCTCCGCTCTCCCATCCCGTAGGAAATGAGATCCGCCCCTGACTCAAGCAGAATCGACCGTCTCACCTTATCCGACCAGTAGTCGTAGTGGCCGAGCCGACGGAGCGAGGCCTCAATGCCGCCGATAATCATCGGCGTGTGCTTATATGTCTCCCGGATCAGATTTCCATAGACAATCACGGCCCGGTCCGGACGCTTTCCGATCACGCCTCCCGGCGTGTATGCGTCCTGATGACGCCGCTTCTTCGCGACCGTATAGTGGTTGACCATGGAATCCATGTTCCCGGACGACACAAGAAAGCCGAGCCTCGGCTCGCCGTAGATCGTGACACTCGAGGGGTCATTCCAGTCCGGCTGACAGATAAATCCGACACTGTACCCGTGAGCCTCGAGTACCCTGCTGATGATCGCCGAGCCGAAGCTCGGGTGATCAACATAGGCGTCTCCGCACACATAGACGAAATCGAGCTGCCGAAGTCCCCGGTCCAGCATATCCTGGCGGCAGACAGGCAGAAATCCTGTTGTCATAAACTTTTTCTCCCGTTACTTTTTAATAAAAAGACGCGCAGACTGCGGAATCCCGCGCTGCGCGTCTCTCATTTTTGAAATACAGATCAGAACTTGCCGTTCTTTGCTGCTTCCTCGATAGCAACTGCTACAGAAACAGTAGCACCGACCATCGGGTTGTTGCCCATTCCGATCAGGCCCATCATCTCGACATGTGCCGGGACGGAGGAGGATCCTGCGAACTGAGCGTCAGAATGCATACGGCCCATTGTATCCGTCATACCATAGGAAGCCGGGCCGGCTGCCATGTTATCCGGATGAAGTGTACGGCCTGTGCCGCCGCCTGATGCAACGGAGAAGTACTTCTTGCCTGCAGCAAGTCTTTCCTTCTTGTATGTGCCGGCAACCGGATGCTGGAAACGAGTCGGGTTCGTGGAGTTACCTGTGATGGAGACATCAACGTTCTCCTTCCACATGATGGCAACGCCCTCTGTGACGTCATTAGCGCCATAGCACTTGACCTTTGCACGCGGACCATTGGAGTAGGATGTGCTGCCGTCAATGACGAGCTCGTTCTTCTTGTAGTCCATGTGTGTCTCGACAAATGTGAAGCCGTTGACACGGGAGATGATCTTCGCCGCGTCCTTGCCGAGGCCGTTCAGGATGACGCGAAGCGGCTTTTTACGAACCTTGTTCGCGTTGTTGGCGATACCGATCGCACCTTCTGCTGCTGCGAAGGACTCATGGCCTGCGAGGAATGCGAAGCACTCTGTGTCCTCCTCCAGAAGCATCTTGCCGAGGTTGCCGTGGCCAAGACCAACCTTGCGGTGATCAGCGACAGAACCCGGGATGCAGAATGCCTGAAGGCCCTCGCCGATGACACCGGCAGCCTCAGAAGCCTTGCGGCATCCTCTCTTGATAGCGAGAGCAGCGCCGACTGTGTAAGCCCACTTTGCGTTCTCAAAGCAGATCGGCTGGATGTTCTCTACCATGTGATAGACATCAATACCTGCGTCATCGCAGATCTTCTTGGCTTCCTCAATGGAGGCAATGCCATTGTCATTCAGAACTTTATTGATCTGATCAATTCTTCTCTCATAAGATTCAAATAATGCCATGTTCATTTCCTCCTTTCTTTATTCTACACGCGGATCAATCCACTTGACAACATCATCCTTGCGACCATATGCACCGGACGCCTTCTCAAGAGCTTCATTTGCATCCATGCCACCCTTGATGAAGTCCATCATCTTGCCGAAGTTGACATACTTGTAGGAGATGATCTCACCATTGTCGTCAAGACCGATCTGCTTGACATAGCCTTCTGTCATTTCCAGATAACGCGGGCCCTTTGCCAGAGTACCGTACATAGTACCGACCATGGAGCGGTCGCCCTTGCCGAGATCCTCGAAGCCGGCGCCGATTGCAAGGCCGTCATCGGAGAATGCGCTCTGTGTACGTCCATAGGCGATCTGCAGGAACAGCTCTCTCATAGCCGTGTTGATCGCATCGCAGACAAGGTCTGTGTTCAGTGCCTCGAGAACCGTGAGGCCCGGAAGGATTTCAGCTGCCATAGCAGCGGAATGAGTCATGCCTGAGCAGCCGATTGTCTCGATCAGTGCCTCCTGGATGATTCCGTCCTTGACGTTCAGGGAAAGCTTGCATGCGCCCTGCTGCGGTGCGCACCAGCCGACACCATGTGTATAACCCTTGATGTCCTCAACCTTCTTGGACTGAATCCACTGTCCTTCTTCCGGTATCGGAGCGGCGCCATGATGTACGCCCTGAGTGACCGGACACTGTGATTCGATCTTCTTTGTGTAAATCATTACAAATCTCCTTTCTGGATGATTTTTACCTTCGATAAGTATAGCATAAAGCCCAGCGCGTTTGAATAAAAAGTTGGTAAATTCCGCCTAAAACTGAAATCAATCTCAGCCTCAGCATATTCTCGGAAGCCCCTCGCCCTGAAGGATATCGAGAACGCGCTCGCCTCCAATCTCCGTGCGCATGATAAGCTGCCCCTCCTTACCATCCGTCACTGTGCCGATCCTGACAGCGTTCTCGCCGTATCTTGCGTGTCTCATGATCGCAAGCGCGCGCTCTGCCTCCTCCTCCGGGACAATAGCCGCAAGCTTCCCCTCATTTCCCATATAGAGAGGGTCAAGGCCGAGCATGCCGCAGAAATCGCGCACCTTCGGCGTGACCGGGATGAGCTCCTCATCGATGACGAACTGCTGCCCCGATGCCTCCGCGAGCTCCTTCAGGACGGTCGCAAGCCCGCCGCGCGTGATATCACGCATGGCATGAATGTGAATGCCGCCCTCCTGCAGACCTCTGACAATCTCCGTGAGCGGCGCACAGTCACTTTTTATATCTGTCTCAATACTCATGCGCTCTCCGAGGATCGCCGCATGATGGTCTCCCATCGTACCGGACACAAGGATCGCGTCACCGGGCCTTGCGCCGCCTGCAGAAACCGTCCCGTGCTCTATGAAGCCGACGCCTGCCGTATTGATGTACATGCCGCCGTGGCCCTCGATCACCTTCGTATCTCCGGCAACGACCTGTACGCCGGCCTCCCGCGCCGTCTCAGCCATGGAGCTGATCACGCGCCGGAGCACCTCGACATCGAGTCCCTCCTCGAGAATTGCGCCGCAGGTGATGTACTCCGGCTTTGCGCCCCGCATCAGCAGGTCATTGACCGTTCCGCACACGCACAGCCTGCCGATATCTCCGCCCGCAAACTCGAGAGGAGTCACAACAAAGCTGTCCGTCGTGATCGCAATTGTTCCGGATCCCGGAACTGCCGCGCTGTCCTCCATCATATTCAGTGTATCATTATTGAATGCCTTCGCGAACACGTCCCGGATCAGATCGCCGGTCGCCTGACCGCCGCTGCCGTGCACCATCGCGATTGTCTGTCTCATCAGTCCTGTTTCCTTTCTCAGCTCTTACTTCGTCCTGTGATGAATATACCATGAGTAGCAGCTGCCCTCCGTCGAGACCATGCAGGCCCCCTGCGGACTCAGCGGGGTGCACACACTCCCGTGGAGCGGACATTCCGTCGGCATAATCTTTCCCATCAGGACCTCTCCGCAGCGGCAGGCCCTGTTCTTCTGCCTGTCCTCATCGAGCCCTCTGCTGCCGGCGTCAATCCACGAATAATCCTCCTTCAGGATCCGGCCTGATCCGGCCACGGTGCCCATGCCGCGCCACGACGCATCGCACACGTCGAAATAGCGGTTAATCATGGCCTTCGCTCTCTCATTTCCCTCGCGGGTGACTACTGAAGGATAGAAATTCATGACCCTTCCCTCGCCTCTCGCCTTCAGGATACCGGCGATCGCGATCAGAAGCTCCGGACCGCTGAAGCCGGAGACGCCAAATGGAATGCTGTATTTCTTAGCGAGCGGCACAAACGCATCAGACCCTGTGACAACAGCCACATGTCCCGGCGCGAGGAAGCCGTCGATCGCAGCTCCTCCGCGGCAGAGATGATCAATGACGGGCGGCATTGTCTTAAGCGCCGTGAGAATCCTGATATTCGGGACCTTCTCCCTCACAATAGTATCGACAAGCAGCGCATAGACAGGCATCGTCGTCTCAAATCCGACTGCCGCGAAAATGAATGTCGTCTCTCTGTCGCGCGCCGCCATATCGAGGATATCCATCGGTGAGTAGACCATAGCCACGCGGGCTCCCTCGCCCTTTGCTGCGGACAGCGATGTCTCGCTGCCCGGCACACGCATGAGATCACCGAACGTGACAACACAGGTCTTCTCCTGCATGGCAAGCTCTATCAGACGGTCGATATAGGCGGACGGCGTCACGCACACCGGGCAGCCCGGCCCGCTGATGAGCCGGACATGCTCTGACAAAATCGTCGGAATGCCATTCTTGGCGATCGCCGCCGTGTGGCTGCCGCACACCTCCATAATATTCATATCCGGGCCGTCATATTCCTTCAGATATCTGATGACGGCCTTCATTTCCTCTCTCATAGGCTCAGAAAGCCCCGACTTCCTTCATGAGCTCCGTGAGATCGTCGCTCTCATTTTTACTGAGCTTCTGCAGCACACAGCCGGCATGAACAAGGACAGCATCCCCTTCTTTCACGTCGACAAAGCCCGTGCGCGCCTTCACGCGGTTGCCGCTGAAGTCGACAATCGCGTATCCGTTCTTTTTCTCAATTACTGTTCCTGGTAATGCAACACACATAGATAGTTTCCTGCTTTTTCTAAAATCAGAGCACAAAAAACGGAGCCGCAGGAGACAGCTTCTGACCGCAAATTCCGTCACCGTCTCCCACATAAGGCCCCGTATCCTTTAGCCCTTCTTCGCTGTTTCCGCCGCCACGGTCTTTGCCGCCTCTGCGACCGGGTCCGGCTTCTCCTGCCCTTCTGTCTTTGCGGCAGGCTTCGGAGCCGGCTTTACCGGTCCGGCTGTCTTCTCAGGCGCTTTTCCTGCCGGAGCCGCTCCGGCTGCCTTTGCAGGAGCCGGCTTTCCCGCTGGAGCTGTGCTGGCCGCCTTTGCAGCCGCAGCCGCCTCTCTTGCCTTCTTCGCGGCAAGCGCCTTCGCGGCGATTGCCTTCTTCTTTTCCTTATCGGCTGCGATCCGCTCGTCAGACCATGTATACGTGACATCTGTCTTCACGCGCATCGGCTCCTGATAGCCGGGAACGATGTGAAGGCATTTCTTGGCACATTTCTGCGTGCAGTATCCGCACTGAACGCAGTTAAACCGGTCAATCGACCAGGTGTATTTCGCCTTGTTGACTGTGATCGCGCCGGACGGGCAGTTCATTGCGCACAGTCCGCAGAGAATACAGTCATCAAAGTCAATTTCAATATGACCGCGGGCGCCCTCCGGATACTTGATCGGCTCCGCGGGATAATTTTTCGTTACCGGTTTCGAGAAGAGATTCTTCAGGACAACCGGTGTAAACCGCATAAGTTTTGCCATGATTCTCTCCTTACTTATCGCTCCGTACAGCTGATGCACGGATCGATCGTCACGATCAGAAGGCCGACATCCGCAAGCGACGCGCCCTTCAGCGTCTCACAGAGGCCCGGAAGGTTCGCGAATGTAGGTGTACGCATACGGAATCGGTCAATGTATTTCTTGCCGCTGCCGTGGACGTAATAGATCGCCTCGCCTCTCGGCTGCTCAATGCGGCAGAAATACTCGCCGTTCGGATTTCCCTTGACCGGCACGGACAGATCGCCGCCCGGAAGCTTTGCAAATGCCTGGCGGATAAGGTCAATGGACTGGAAGACCTCGCGGATCCGGACATCGCAGCGCGCATAGCAGTCGCCGAAGACCGATGTGATCGGCTCGAAGTCAAGCTGGCCATACGCCTCATAGCCGCGCTTTCTCATATCCGTGCGGATACCGGACGCGCGTCCGAACGGGCCTGCGCAGCCGAGCTCCATGGCCTGAACCTTGCTCAGATGGCCGCAGCCCTTCATTCTCGACTCAACAGAGTAGTCCGTCATAAATGTATTATAGATATCCCTGACATCCTTCTCGATTCCGGAGAGCGTATCAAGAATAATCCGCTGCTGCTCCGGATTTATGTCGCGGAGCACGCCGCCGACCTTGTTGACCGAGAAAATCAGTCTGCCGCCCGTCGTCATCTCCAGCATGTCGAGGACCTTCTCACGGATTCTCCAGCACTGATAGAACAGACTCTCAAAGCCGAACGCGTCCGCCATAAGTCCCATCCACAGCATGTGGCTGTGCATACGGGAGAGCTCGCACCAGATCGTGCGGAGGAACTTCGCCCGGTCCGGGACCTCCACATTCATGATGTGCTCGATCGCCTCCACATAGCCGAGGCCATGTCCGAACGAGCAGATGCCGCACGTTCTCTCGACGACATAGAGATACTCATTGTAATCTCTTCTGTCGACAAGGCCCTCAAGTCCTCTGTGTACAAAGCCGATCGACGGGATCGCCTCGATGACCTTCTCATCCTCGATGACAAGGTCCAGATGAATCGGCTCCGGCAGTACGGGGTGCTGCGGGCCATACGGAATGACACTTCTCTTTGCCATTATTTCTCACCCTCCTTCTTCGCCTCTTTGGCCTCCTTCGGAAGGAAAGGCGCCGTCTCGTTAATCCGGTAGAGCCTGTTGTGATAATCAATATTGATATATTCAATCTTGCAGCCAAACAGCTCTGTCATCTCATTTTCATAAAATGTCGCATACGGATAGATCGATGTGATCGATGAGACCGCATCATCCTTTTCCATAACGACCTTGAGCGTCTTGTACTCATAGGTCTTGTCATTGGCAAATGAATAGCACAGCTCATATTTCCCGTTGATATAGGACGCGCACGCCTGGGAGAGACGGAGCTTTGCGTGCTTCATTTCCATTGTCTTCTCAAGGAGCTGATCCTTATCGATCACGATCATCTCATTTTCCGGACAGATTACTTCCGCCATTACTGATTCCCCTTCCCGTTTGTCTCCGCGGGCACCTGGCCGTCATGCCTGTGCTCACGCTCATACTCATCATGTTCGTCAGACCGCTTCTGGAAGATCTGGACGGCTTTTATGACGCCGTCGATGATTGACTGCGGACGGGCCGCGCAGCCCGGTACATAGACATCGACCGGAATGACCGTGTCGACACCGCCCTTAATATTATAGCAGTCCTTGAAGACGCCGCCCGTACATGCGCACACGCCGACGGCCACGACGACCTTCGGGCGCGGCATCTGCTCATAGAGCTGTTTGACGACCGCCTCCGACTGGCTGTTCACGCCTCCGGTTATCAGAAGTATGTCCGCCTGCATCGGGTCGTCCGTCGAGACGACGCCGAACCGCTCGACGTCATAAACCGGCGTGAGGCAGGCGAGAACCTCAATATCACAGCCGTTGCAGCTCGCTGCATCATAGTGCAGGAGCCACGGCGATTTTTTCACTTTACCCATTGTATATTCTTCTCCTATGCCGCGGCACGTAGGCGCGGCCAAAACCAGGCAGGCTCTCACGGGAGCCTCGCATTTCTCACTCAGCGGACCAGCATCAGAACAAGCGTGTTGATGCCTGCGGAAAGCAGTGTGACCGTCCATGTAAGCTTCAGCATCGTCTCCTGCTTCACACGGGCGCTCGTGTTGTCGATCAGGATCTCAAGGAAATAAACCGCAAGAACGACGATCACCGCAATGACCCAGCTGATCGGATGTCTGTTCACGATAAAGAGACCGACAACTCCGAGCAGGAAGATATTCTCATACCACTCTGTGATCGTAAAGAACGCGAGGTTCTTTGCGCCGAACTCCGTCGTGAGGCCCTTGACCAGCTCCTGATGGGCATGATGGGAGGCACTCGTATCAAACGGCGATTTTCTCATCTTGATCGTCAGAATAAAGACAAATGCAAAGAAGAAGCCCGGAAGATACAGGATGGAGCTCGTCCCCGATTTCACGATGCTGCTGACCGTGAAGGTCCCGTTTGCGAGATAAAAGCCGACGCATGTAAAGAGAACTGCGGGCTCGTATGTCATCATCTGAATGAGCTCGCGGGACGCTCCGATCGTGCTGTACGGAGAATTCGTGACGACAGCCGCAAAATAAAGGAATGTCGCCGCCGTTGAGAGCACGAAGAAGCACATCAGGATATCAGTTCCGCCATAGAACATGCAGCCCGTAAAAATCATCATGATCATGTAGACGAGCAGGAAGGCTGCCTGTGCGCGCCTGACCGCAATCGTCTGCTTGTTGAACAGCTTCTGCACGTCATAGAACGGCTGAAGGATCGGCGGTCCGATTCGGCCCTGCATGCGGGCCGATATCTTTCTGTCGCATCCGTCGAGCAGGCCGCCGAGGAACGGTGCGAGAACAAGGTAGCAGAGAATCCAGAGAAGACTCACTCTCATAACGCACCTCCTATAATCATGCAGATCATCACAATCATCACAACAGTCGCCGCCAGCTGGCTCGGCTTCATCAGCTTTCTCTGCCCGATCTTGTGAGCAAAGTAATAGTTCGAGAGGCTCAGATGCTTCGGCTCACCGAACGAATCGACGAACGTGACATTATCGCCCGTGTTGACACCATTCATGTAGGACGGCTTGACATTGGTCTTCACATTGCTCTCGAACAGGAACGCGACGAGCGGTGCCAGGAAGACGAGGACAATCACGACGATCAGCGTGACAAGAAGTGCCTGCGGAAGTGTCTGCTGGACCTTTCCGAACATCTCCTTCAGCAGCGGGTCCACGTACCATCCCGAAAGGAACGGGAAGAGCACGCACAGTGCAATCATAAGGATGGCATGTACGGTCAGCGAAAACATTTCATTCGGCTTCGTGATGTCACGGATCTTCGGCTTATTCGTCTGCATGATGAGCTTGCCCATCCACTTCGTCCAGTACAGCGATGTGATCGCAGAACCGAAGATGATGAAGAAGACGAGCATGATATTGCCCTCATCGACAGAGGCCTTGAGTGCTGCCCACTTCGAAATCAGCATTCCGAACGGAGCGAGGAACATACCGGCGATACCGATGAACATAAACGCAGCAAGCTTCGGCAGACGATACATGAGGCCGTGCATAGCCTCGATATCACGGGAGTGCAGTGCATTTTCCGTGGCACCGACATCCTGGAACAGCATGGACTTCGATACTGCATGGAACACCATGAGGAAGACACCGGCCCAGATTGTCTCCGGAGTTCCGACGCCCGCGCAGGCAACCATCAACCCGAGGTTTGAGATTGTCGACATCGCGAGCACCTTCTTCGCATCGGACTGGGCGACCGCCATGATCGAGCACATGAGGAAGGTAAAGCCGCCGACAAATGCAACCATATTTCCGGACATACGGCCCGACATAGCCGGGGACAGCCTGAACAGAACATAGATGCCGGCCTTGACCATCGTCGCGCTGTGCAACAGGGCCGAGGACGGAGTCGGTGCGACCATAGCGCCGAGAAGCCACGTCGCGAACGGAAGCTGTGCCGCCTTCGTGAGTGCCGCAAATGCGATGAACGCGACTGGGATCAGAGCGAAAGCCTCGCCAGCGGTTCCCTGCGCAATCAGCGCCTGAAAACTGACGGTACCCGCGTGATATCCGAAGTAAATGATGCCGATCGCGAGAAAGACACCGCCCAGAAGGTTCATCCACAGAGCCCGGAATGAATTCGTGATTGCCTCCGATGTCCTCGTATAGCCGATCAGAAGGAAAGAACATACGCTGGTCGTCTCCCAGAAGAAATCGATCCACAGGAGAGAGTCGGACACGACAAAGCCGAACATGGCGCCGAGGAATATAAATAGGAGCATGAAGAAGTAATTTCGTCTGTCAACGTACTCCGTGTGGTGATGATGATAGCCGTGCATATATCCGACCGCATAGATGACGATCAGACCTCCGATCACGCCGACAATCATACACATCAGGATGGACAGATGGTCCAGATAGACGTGACGGATCGGTTCCATCTCCGGTCCCCACAGCTCGAAGTAGACGAGCATCAGCGTCGGCACAATGCTGAGGATGCTGATCCACGCTTTCCGGTACTTGAAGCTGAGATATGTGCACAGAACCATCAGGACAAGCTCGCCTGCCAAAATCACATGGTCCGCGGTTTCTGTCTCGATGTACAGCCAGGCCGGCTGCGCACCCGCCTGGAGCCACTGCACGACAAGAACGCCGACTGCAACGATGATTGCAGCGGCGCTGATGTAGGCGACCACTCCCCGTATCTTGTTGTTCCTGATTATGTACATCAGGACAGCCGCAATAAACGGGAAAATGATCAGAAACGGTATCACTGCCATTTTTAACATTTCCTCCTCATTTCATGATGAGTTTATTATAACAATTTCCAAATAAAATGAACAGGGAGTTTTCATAATGTCCAAGATGCGCTAGAATTAATGCAATACTTTCGGGAATATTTCAGGACGCAGTTGTTCTGCATTTTATACAAAATACAAAAACACCTGCCGTGCAGAGCGCCCGGCTGCAGTATGCGGCCATCCATGAATAAAAAACCTGCAGAGAAGGAGCATGCTTATGAATAACATCAGGTCCGGACGTCTGAGCGGGGCGCAGCTGAAGGTCATCGCCATCATCTCAATGGCAATCGACCACACAGCCATCGCGCTCATTCAGAATGTGTTTCTCACCTGTGGAGATCTCTCTTCGGGCAGCATCCGGGTGCTCCGGAGTCTCTATATTCTGATGCGCTCGCTCGGCCGACTTGCATTTCCGATCTACTGCTTCTTTCTGGTCCAGGGATTTCTATATACACACAGCCGCAGGGCATATACCCTGCGGCTGCTTCTCTTTGGCTTTCTATCGGAAATTCCGTTTGATCTCGCGCTCTACGGGACGGCCTGGTACCCCTTTCACCAGAATGTCATGTTCGAGCTCGCGGCGGCCGTCATCATGCTCGCGCTCTTTGAGGCCATCCGGTCCGTCCGCTCCCTGCGGATCGCGCGGCGCACAATTCGTCTGTCCCGCACCGTCTCGCTCGCAGCCGCCTTTCTCTCTTCGATTCTCTGCATGATCATCGCAGAGACTTTAAGGCTTGACTACGGCTGGATGGGGCTCTGCCTCATCCTTCTCCTCTACGTAACGCGCACCAGACCCGGTCTGCAGTGCGCGGCGGGTGCAGCCTTTACGGTCCTCTTTGAGCTGCCGGGCGCGGCCGCCTTCCTGCTGCTTTATCTCTATAACGGACAGCGCGGACGACAGAAAAAATACTTCTTCTACGCATTCTATCCGGCTCATCTTCTGCTGCTTGCGGCCGCAGAGGAAATTCTCATACAGCTGCCGCTCTGATCCGGAGACCGGCTGTCTCGTCTCATCTGCGCGCAGGCAAGGAACATCTGCAGCCGTTTAACTTCCTCCGGTTTGCAGACGGCTCTGTCACTCTTCTCTCTTTTCCTTCTGCACGCCCTTGTCCGTAACAATCGTCCACGACGGAATAATGCCGCGGACACAGGTTGTCGGATAGATCTGCGAGTGCTGGCCGACAATTGTGCCCGGGTTCAGCACTGCATTGCAGCCGATCTCCGCCCAGTCTCCGAGAATGGCGCCGATCTTCCGCCGTCCGGTCACATACTTCTCTGTCCCCTTCACAATGATGTTTTTTCTGTCGGCCTTGATATTGGACGTGATTGAGCCTGCTCCCATGTGCGCATGGAAGCCGAGGATCGAATCACCGACATAATTATAGTGCGGAACCTCGCAGTGATTGAAAATGATAACATTCTTGAGCTCGCAGGAGTTTCCGACAACACAGTTGTCTCCCACAAGGGCATCTCCGCGAATAAATGCGCAGTGGCGGACCTCTGTATTCTCTCCGATGATGCAGGCGCCGTGAATATAAGCGCTGTCAAAGACGGTTGCGGACTTCGCAATCCATACATCCTCGCCGATCTGCTTATAACGGTCCTTCGGAAGCGTCTTTCCGATCGCCACAATCAGATCGTGTATGCCGCCGAGAGCCTCCCACGGATACGTAAATCCCTCGAGATACTCCTTCGCCGCTGTCTCATTCAGGTCAAACAGATCCCGAATCATCACCTGTTCCTGCTGTGCCATGTTTCATTCCTCCGTTTTCATAGTTTCCTTCCGCTTTTTCGTCTGCCGCCTCGCTGACCGCTGCGGCCTTCCCGCGGAATGAGAAGTCTTGTAGTACTTCGCCGTCTCGTCAAACGTCTGCCTCAGGACATATCCGTTATTTACCCGCTTGACATACTCTGTGCGGCGCACGATGAAATCCGTCAGCTTCTTCATATATTCATCTGTGGATATGCTGCCCTCCGCAACCATAGTCAGTCCCTTCTCCCAGCTCGCTGTGAGCTCCGGATTGAGAAGCGGACGAATGGATACGTCAACGACATTATACACCATTTCCCCGAGAAGCTCGGGCCTTATGACCTGCGTCTTCTTATTCAGATTCAGATAGTGAATGCGGATGAGCTTTGCCAGAATGTCCGCCCGGGTCGCCGACGTTCCGATTCCGGAGCCGCGGATCTGCTCCCGGAGCGAATCATCCTCAATGAGCTGCCCTGCATTTTCCATGGCGAGGATCATCGAACCGGATGTATACCGCTTCGGAGGCGAGGTCTTTCCCTCCTTCACCTCGAATTTCTCTGCCGGAAGCACCATGCCCTTCCTCAGGCCCGCACTGGCTGACGCGGGCTTTGCGTCGCTGTCCGGTCTTCCGGCCACGCGCAGATATCCCTCTTCCTTCAGCACCTTTTCATTTGCGAAGAATTTTTCCTTCCCACAGTCAATGGTCATTGCCGTCTTCTCATAGACAGCCGGCGGATAAAAGATCGCAAGAAAACGTCTGACAATGGTCTGATAGACCTTTGCCGACAGCTCTGACAGCGAATTCAGAGCGCCAAGCCCGGCACCCGTCGGGATGATGGCATAGTGGTCCGTGATCGCCTTGTCATTTGTATATCGGGTCTTTCCGATTGTCTTCCACGCGTCCCCGCCGAGGACCTCCGCCGCCTCCGCCGCAAGCGGACCGTAATGTGTCAGTCCGCGCAGATTCCCGCTGATCACCTTCGCGACGGCGGTCGACAGGACGCGGGCATCCGTTCTCGGATAGGTTGTCAGCTTCTTCTCATACAGCTCCTGGGCAATCTTCAGCGTCTGGTCCGGCGAAATCCGGTACAGCCTCGAGCAGTCATTCTGCAGCTCAGCCAGGTTATAGAGAAGAGGCGGATTCTTCTTCTCTGTCTTCCTCGTGAGCGATGAAATTATGCCCTCACAGGGATCGAGGGCCCTCAGTGATTTCACGAGCGTCTCCGCATCCTCCCGCTTCTTAAAGCCATTGTCCTTGTAAAGAAGCGGTGAGTTCTCGTAGGCCGAGCCCTTCACGGCCCGCCACTCCGCCTCAATGCCGCGGAACGTCCCTATGACGCGGAAGAACGGCTGCTCAACAAATGAACGGATCTCCCGCTCTCTCCGGACGACCATCCCCAGCACGCAGGTCATGACGCGGCCGACAGCAATCGCGGAATATCTGCCGCCGAGAAGAGACACGACATTTCCCGCATATCTGATCGAGAGCACACGGGAAAAATTAATTCCCATCAGGTAATCTTCCTTCGCCCGGAGATAAGCGGAATCCGCCAGCGCGTCGTAGGCGGACTCCGGCTTTGCTTCCCGGATACCTCGCTTTATTTCCTCCTCCGTGAACGAATCGATCCAGACACGCCGCCGGTCCTTCTTCCTGACGCAGGGATCCGCCATCATCTCAACGAGGCGGTAAATGTACTCACCCTCCCGCCCGGAGTCGGTGCACACATAGATCCGCTCCACATCCTCGCGGGCGAGAAGGCCGCTCACGATCTTAAACTGCTCCGCCGCATCCGGTATGACCTCGTATTTAAACGTCTTCGGAATGAACGGCAGTGTCTCACTTGTCCACTTCTTAAGCGCCGGATCATATTTCTCCGGATAGCTCATCGTAATGAGATGACCGTAGCACCAGGTGACAATATACCGGTCCGTCTCAAGAAAGCCGTTCCGCCTCCCGCCGCTCACGCCGAGTGTCTTCGCGAACTCCTGCGCGACGGACGGCTTCTCGGCAATAAACAGATATTTTCCCAAGCTTTACCTCTCTCATAAATTCTGCAATTGTATAAGTCCCGACGGATTGCTTCTCTGCGACCGGGACTTATACAATAAAATCTTACGGTTCCCCTGACAGACAGAAAGACTGCCAGGGGCAGTCTTTCTGATCTTCTCTATATGTCAAAATGCCTTATTTAGCCTGAATGTAGCCGAGCGCCTTCAGCAGCTCCGCGCACTCGACAGCACCGCCTGCGGCACCGCGCAGCGTGTTGTGGGAGAGGCCGACGAACTTCCAGTCAAAGATGCTGTCCTTGCGAAGACGGCCGATCGATACGCCCATGCCTCCCTCAAAGTTGACATCCTTCAGAACCTGCGGACGGTCATCCTCCTCGAGGTACTGGATGAAATGCTCCGGGGCGTGCGGCAGCTTCAGCTCCTGCGGCTTTCCGGAATATTCTCTCAGAGCCTCAACAAGCTCCTCCTTCGTCGGGTCCTTCTTGAAATTCAGGAAGACAGTGGCTGTATGGCCGTTCAGAATCGGAACGCGGATGCACTGCGATGTGATCTTCAGATCGCTCTCAAGCTTCACGATCTGACCGTTCTCGACATGGCCGAAGACCTTCAGCGGCTCCTGCTCGGATTTCTCCTCCTCGCCGGAGATAAACGGAATGATGTTTCCGACCATTTCCGGCCAGTCCTTGAATGTCTTTCCTGCGCCGGAGATCGCCTGATAGGTGGAGACGACAACCTGTGTCGGCTCAAACTTCATCCATGCCGCAAGTGCCGGTGTGTAGGACTGAATCGAGCAGTTCGGCTTGACAGCGATGAAGCCTCTTGTTGTGCCGAGTCTCTTCTTCTGGTCCGCGATGACCGCGAAATGGTCGGAGTTGATTTCCGGAATAACCATCGGCACATCCGGCGTCCAGCGATGCGCGCTGTTATTGGACACAACCGGTGTCTCTGTCTTTGCGTACTCCTCCTCGATCGCGCGGATCTCGTCCTTGCTCATATTGACAGCGGAAAATACGAAATCGACATCAGCCGCGACATTCTCAACATCTGCGACATTTTTGACGACCATCTTTCTGACGCACTCCGGCATCGGCGTATCCATCTTCCACTTGTCACCGACAGCCTCTTCATATGTCTTTCCGGCGCTCCGTGCAGACGCGGCAAGCGTTTTAATCTCAAACCACGGATGGTCCGCAAGCAGCGTGATGAAGCGCTGTCCGACCATTCCCGTTGCACCCAGGATACCGACTCTCAGTTTGTCACTCATGATTCCTATCTCCTTCAGTGAATATCTTATGCCTCTGTATTGTCAAGATATGCCTTTGCATTCCTGATCTCTTCGTCAATGGCACCGGGGGCGCCCTTCGTCATCCGTCTGTCGACACAGGTCTTCAGAGCGATCGCCTGATAAATGTCCTTGTCAAACAGCGGAGACTCCTTTCTGTAATCCTCCAGCGGAAGATCATCCAGGCGGCAGTTCTTCCGGATGCAGGCAAGCACAAGCCGTCCGATGACGCCGTGTGCATCGCGGAACGGCATGCCCTTCCGGACAAGATAATCCGCCGCGTCCGTCGCGTTCGCGAAGCCGCCCTGGCAGCTTCTTGCCATGCGGTCGGCGTTGAATTTCGACGTCTCCAGCATACCTGCCATGAGGCGGATGCAGCCCTTCGTCGTGTCGATCGCGTCGAATGTCATCTCCTTGTCCTCCTGCATGTCCTTGTCATAGGCAAGCGGAAGACCCTTCATCGTCGTGAGCATGGACGCGAGTGCGCCGTAAACTCGTCCTGTCTTGCCGCGGATCAGCTCCGCGATGTCCGGGTTCTTCTTCTGCGGCATGATGCTCGAGCCTGTCGCATAGGTGTCGTCCAGATCGATGAACTGATATTCATTGGAATTCCATGTGATGATCTCCTCGGAAAGTCTTGAGAGATGCATCATTGTGATTGCGAGTGAATCAAGGAACTCAATGACATAGTCTCTGTCCGAGACACCGTCCATGGAATTCTCGCAGGGACCGTCAAAGCCGAGCAGCTCTGCCGTCATATTCCGGTCAAGCGGATACGTCGTTCCCGCGAGAGCGCCGCTGCCGAGCGGGCACACATTATTTCTCTCTCTGATCGACAGAAGCCGCTCGCGGTCTCTCCGGAACATCTCGAAATACGCGCCGAAATGATGGGCGAGCGTGACCGGCTGTGCCTTCTGCATGTGCGTAAAGCCCGGCATGAATGTCTCGCGGTTCCTGTCCATGATGGAAAGAATGACGGACAGAAGGTCATGCAGCTCCTCCGCAATCGCATCGATCTCATCGCGGATGTAAAGCCGCATGTCGAGCGCGACCTGATCGTTGCGGGAGCGGCCCGTGTGGACCTTCTTCCCGGCCTCTCCGATCATATCTGTGAGGTTTGCCTCTATGAAGCTGTGAATATCCTCGTATTCACCCTCAATCTTCAGTTCTCCGCTGTCCACCTTCGCCTTCAGTGCATCGAGGCCGCCGACAATGCGGTCCTTCTCCTCGTCAGTTAAGATGCCCTGCTTTGCGAGCATCTCCGCGTGCGCCTTGCTTCCGCGGATGTCCTGATTAAAGAGCCGCCTGTCAAATTTCAGCGACTGATTGAATGCGTATACCAGTTCGTCGGTCTGCTTCGTGAAGCGTCCGCCCCAGAGCTGTGCCACTGTCATCACTCCTTTACAATTTTCGTTTCATTATAAAACCGGTCTGCCGGAAACTCAAGAGCTATATCTCTCACTTCTCGAGAGACAGCTTCAGGTCCCGTCTTCTCGAGAAGACACAGCCACAGTAATTCTGCCTGTAGAGATCATACTCCCGCGAGAGCTCGATGGACCTCTGATAGCCGCCGCGCTTCTTGAAATCGGACGGAAGCCACTTCACGCCGGCGAGCTCCGCTTCCTCCTCGCCGATCTGATTTAAGAGCTCTGCATTTTTCAGCGGGCTGATCGTGAGCGTCGTTGTGACATACTCCATATTCCACCTGGCGGCAAGCTGCGCGGTCTCCCGAAGGCGCATGCGGAAGCAGACGCTGCAGCGGTCTCCGCCCTCCGGACAGTCCTCGAGGCCCTTCACGGCCGTAAGGAAGGCTGCCGGATCATATTCGCCCTCGACAAAGGTCACCTCATGGATGTGCGGCTGGCTACGGATCAGGCGCTCCATCTCTCCCACGCGCTTTCTGTACTCCTCGCGCTCCGTGATATTCGGATTATAATAAAAGTCCGTTATGGAAAAATACTTCGACAGATATTCCAGAACGTAGGAGCTGCAGGGCGCGCAGCACGAGTGCAGAAGAAGTCTCGGAGCCTCCCCCGTTTTCTCAAGTCTCTCAATGACAGCGTCCAGTTCCTTCTGATAGTTTCTGGTATTCATATACTTTCCTCAAAAGCACCCGAAGTGCTCCTGTATTGCCGGCATCTCTCTCACGAGGAGGATGTGCCTGCATTTTCAATCTGCCAGTCAATCGGCTGAAGGCCATTCTGCGTGAGATACGCATTGCACCTCGAAAATGGCTTCGAGCCGAAAAATCCATTGTATGCGGAGAGAGGTGACGGATGCGCGGACTCGATCACAAGATGACGCGGATTATAAATCATGCCCTTCTTGCGCCTTGCGGCCCCTCCCCAGAGGATAAAGACCATCGGACGGTCCTGGTCCGCAAGCACGCGGATGGCCGCATCCGTAAATTTCTCCCAGCCGATTCCCTTGTGGGAATTTGCCTGATGGGCACGGACCGTGAGCACCGTATTTAAAAGGAGCACGCCCTCCTTTGCCCATTTTGTCAGATCTCCGTTGTCCGGAATATATGTCCCGATATCGTCGTGCATTTCCTTGTAGATGTTGACAAGAGAGGGCGGAATCGTCACACCCTTCTTCACAGAGAAGCACAGTCCGTTCGCCTGTCCCGGCTCGTGATACGGATCCTGGCCGAGGATGACGACCTTGACATCCTCGAGCGGAGTAAACTGAAATGCACTGAAAATCTCTGTGCTCGGCGGGTAGATCTCCCGCGTTCTGTATTCATGTAAAACCGTCTTATAGAGCTTTGCGTAGTACGGCTTTCCGAATTCGCCTCTCAGCGCCTTCTCCCACTCACCTGTGATTGCCATGATCTCATCTCCATCCTGCTTTTCTCAGAACGTCCGTCTCACAGGAACGCCTCTTGATGCAAGGTATTCCTTTACTTCACCGATTGTCAGTGTCCTGTAGTGGAACAGCGACGCCGCAAGTGCCGCGTCCGCTCCGCCCTCTGTGAGTGCGTCGTAGAAGTCCTCCGGCTTGCCTGCGCCGCCGGATGCAATGACAGGCACCCCGACAGACTGGGACACAGCCTTTGTGAGCTCGATATCATAGCCGTTCTGAACGCCGTCTCTGTCCATGGATGTCAGCAGAATCTCTCCTGCTCCGAGCGACACAGCCTTCTTTGCCCACTCCACGGCATCAAGACCGGTGTCCTCCCGGCCGCCCTTCACATAGACATTCCAGCCGCTGCCATCTGCACGCCGCTTCGCATCAATGGCGACGACAATGCACTGGTTTCCGAATTTTGCGGCTCCCTCGGAAATAAGCTCCGGATTCGTGACCGCTGCCGTGTTAATAGAAATCTTGTCGGCCCCCTCGCGGAGAATGGCCTTCATGTCATCGACTGTGCGGATTCCGCCGCCCACCGTAAACGGAATGAATACCTGCTCGGCGACTGCGCGCACGAGATCGACAACGGTCCTTCGCGCATCGGACGACGCCGTGATATCGAGGAAGACAAGCTCATCCGCTCCCTCGTCATTATATGCCTTCGCGACCTCGACCGGATCTCCCGCGTCCTTCAGGTTGACAAAGTTCACACCCTTGACGACGCGTCCTCCATTGATATCGAGGCACGGAATAATTCGTTTTGTCAGCATCAGGAAGCACCTCCCAGAG
Source organism: Eubacteriales bacterium (assembly GCA_036453145.1). Classification (GTDB taxonomy): domain Bacteria; phylum Bacillota; class Clostridia; order Lachnospirales; family Lachnospiraceae; genus Chordicoccus. The sequence goes on along the minus strand of JAZHVT010000002.1, from coordinate 85,466 downwards.
AAGCCATGCCTGTTCCCTTTTCCGGGATCTCATCCTCAGCCGGCTTGATGAAATTCTTCAGGATCTTCAGCCCCAGGTCGCCGGACTTCTCCGGATGGAACTGCGTCGCAAACAGCTTGCCCTTCTGGACTGACGCGTGATAGATCGTGCTGTACTCTGCGATCGCACGGACCTGATTAATGTTCGCGTCCTCGCAGTAAAATGAATGGACAAAATAGACATAGGACCCGTTCGGAATATCCCGGAACAGCTCTCCGCCGTTCATCATGAAAATGGAATTCCACCCGATCTGCGGGATCTTCATTCCATCCTTTCGCGGGAATTTCTTCACATATCCCTTCAGGATCCCGAGTCCGGGAACATCCGGGCTCTCCTCGCTGCCCTCAAACAGAACCTGCATGCCCACACAGATGCCGAGGAAAGGAGTCTCCTTCTTAATTACCTCCCGAATGACCTCGTCCATCCCGTATTTCTTCAGGTTGTTCATGGCGTCTCCGAAATTTCCGACGCCGGGCAGAACCACGTGGTCCGCGGACAGAATTGTGTCCGGGTCACGTGTGAGGCAGGCCTCCTGGCCGATTTTCCGGAAGGCCTTCTCGACACTCTTTACATTTCCTGCATCATAATCAATAATCGCTACCATAGTACCAGATTATAGCATAAAACAGGGCGGTCCGCATCTCATTTGAAAATAAGATGCATCCGCCCCCCTTCAATTCATTCTCAGACTTTGCCCTCGATCGTAAACCAGAACGAGACGCCGTTGTCATAATCCTTTACGCCGCACTTCTGGCCGTGACCGTCGATGATCGCCTTGACAATCGAGAGACCGAGACCCGATCCGCCCTTTGACCGCGTGTGGGCCTTGTCAACCTTATAAAATTTTTCAAAGACACGGCCGAGGTCCTCTTCCGGAATCGGCTTGCCCGTATTGAATACACTGACCGTGACCAGATGATTCTCGTCCTGATCGAGCGTCACCTCGATCCGCTTCTCTCCCTCGCAGTGCTGGATCGCATTGGTCATATAATTGGTCACGACTTCCTCGATCTTAAACTCATCTCCCCAGACATAGACAGGCTTGCTGTACGGAAATGAAACCTCTGCTCCCGAGTCGCTGATCATCAGCTGCATGCCGCTGATGACGCCGCTGATCAGCTGAACGATATCAAACCGGTCCATGACGACCGGATCATTGCCGAACTCGAGCTGATTGAGTGTCAGAAGTCTCCGGACCATGAGGTTCATCTTCTTCACCTCATCGAGAATGACGCCGCAGTAGAAGTTCCGGCTGTCCTCGTCGTCCGCGATTCCGTCCGTCAGTCCCTCCGCATATCCCTGGATCAGGGCGATCGGCGTCTTCAGCTCGTGCGACACATTATTGAGGAATTCCTTGCGCAGCTCGTCGATCTGCGTCTTCTTCTCATTATCCTTCTGCAGCTCGACGTTGGCGGCCTTGAGGCTCGAGATGGATTTTTCAAGCTCATCGGACATCTTATTGAAGCTTCTTCCGAGGTCCCCGATCTCATTTGTCTCTTTGCCCTTGTAGCGCGCGTCAAAATCAAGGTTTGCCATCCGCTTCGAGAGGTCTGTCAGCTGCACGATCGGCTTTGTGTACCGCTTCATCACGAAGCTGATAAGCACGGCCGCCACGGCAATCACAATCGTACCCGCCCCGATATAGAAGAGATTCGTCAGGCGGGTCGCGGACGACAGACTTTCGAGGGGCGTCTGCAGCAGGAAATAATCCCCACTCGACAGCTGGCCCCACATCTCCAGGTAGCTTGTGTGGATCCTGCTGTCCGTTGTCTCCTGGATCGTGTAAGCGTTCTTTTTCTTCTCGATGACATGGACAGATTCCGCATAAAAGCCCGTGTAATAGCCGAACAGACGCATCGTATTTCGCTCGGCATCACTCGTCGTGGAGACGACTGACTGAAAGTCGGAGTCCACGATCGTGATGCTGATATTGTCCTGCACGGAGATCGTCAGAATCTCATTTGTCAGAGCGGATGCGTCGCTGAGCTCATTAATCTTTTTGTAGCAGGCCTCAATTTTCTTCTGTTTGTTGAACCGGTAGAAGGGCGTGAGAAGAAACGCATTCGCAAGACCGATGACAATGAGAGCGATCGCTATGGTGGCGATCACGATTCCGGAGAGCTCCGTGCGCATGGAATGAGCCTTGTTCTCCGGCTTCTTCTTTTTATTGCCTGCAGGGGATGTCACCTTTTTTTCTGCGGGGCCTTTCATTTTGCGTCAGCTCCGTCCGGATCAAACTTATAGCCCATGCCCCAGATCGTCTTAATCAGATTGCCCTTGTCTCCCATCTTGCTGCGAAGCTTCTTCACATGCGTATCGATGGTCCTCGCGTCGCCGTAGTAGTCATAATTCCAGACCGCATTCAGGATCTTCTCCCGCGAGAGTGCAATGCCCTTATTCTCGACAAAATAGGACAAAAGCTCGAATTCCTTGAACGACAGCTCGATCGGCTTTCCGTCGATCGTGACCTGATGCGCGGTCTTGTCCACGCGGATACCCGCCGCCTCGACGACATCCTCCGATCCCGCATGTCCTGACCTCCGGAGGACCGCATCGACCCTGGCAACAAGAATCTTCGGCGAAAACGGCTTGGAAATGTACTCATCAACGCCGAGATCAAAGCCGAGAAGCTCATCGCGCTCATCCGCGCGCGCCGTCAGCATGATGATCGGCACCTGCGAGTACTGGCGGATCTCGCGGCAGACCTGCCAGCCGTCCATTTTCGGCATCATGACATCAAGAAGAATGAGAGAGATGTCTTTCATTTTGAAGAACAGATCGATGGCCTCCTCGCCGTCTGCCGCCTCGATCACCTCGTAGTTTTGTCTCTCAAGAAAGTCTCTGACGAGCTTTCTCATTCTGTCCTCATCATCTACGATCATTACCTTCAGTTTTTCCATATGATTCCTCCGTCCATGCAGTTAAGTTCTGATTATCTTCACTGACAATATTTAATACAGGAATTGTGGAAATCGTGTGAATTCCGGTTCATGCCGCTAAATTTTGACAGGTTCAGTAGTCCATCTTTCTCATGCTGACGCAGCGGTACGCCTCACCCTCCACGACGAGCGCGGTCAGTCTCCCGCCGAATACGCAGCCTGTGTCAATGCAAATGAACCCCTTCTCCGGAAGGCTGAGCCTCGTGTCATACGGAAGCGGCACACAGCCGCCGTCGCCGGGAAGATAGACGGGCTTCTCATGCGGCGTATGGCCGCCGATTCCGAGCTTGCCTTTATATTCGCCCTCGTTTACGCTGCGGTCCCAGAGGCAGATGTCCTCCGTATTGTCGCTGACCTTGTCCGAGACAAGTCCCGCGTGGACGCAGATGAACTGCTCCGTCTCATAATAAAGAGGCGTATTCTTCAGGAGGCCTGCGGCTTCTGTAAATGAATGTCCGTGCCTCTCAAAGGACTCGACGGTCCGCATGCCTCCATTCAGCGCCCAGAGGACCGTCTTCTCTCCCTCCGCCTCCGCATCGAGCAGGAACTGATCGTGATTGCCGCGGATGAGAATAAGCCGCTCTCCCATCCGCTGCTTCATTTTCAGAATCGTCTCATAGAGCCCAAATGAATGCCTTCCTCTGTCAAATAAATCCCCGAGTATAATCAGCGTGTCGGCATCCTGATCGAGCTCCGTCTTCTTCATCAGCGCCCGGAATTCCAGATCGCATCCGTGAAGATCCGTTGTGATTACTGTCTTCATCTCACCATTCCCCGAATCGTCTGTATCAGGAGATGACGCTTCAGCTCCTCGGCCGTCCCCGGATTTCCTCTCAGAATGTCCTTCTTCTCGATACGGACTGTGCGCGGCCGGCTGTCCGTGATGCAGAAATCGTTGTCGCTGAAGATCACGTCCGCATTGTCGAGATCGAGATGGACATAGGGTGCAAACGAATCTGACGTAAGCGTAATCGAATAGCTGAAATCGTCCTCCGCACCGCCAGTCCTGACCTCCACATCGATGTCCGGATCCGGAAGCTGCAGATATTTCCACGGCAGCACCGTTGCGACGTCGCGGAGCTCACGGCCATCGGACAGCGTGACGACGCCCTCGATAAAGATCCGCTCGTCGATTGATCCTGCCGCGCACGGTTTTCTCTTCATTTCCCGGTACTCCGGTATGCTGTTTAAGTCAAAGCACATGGAAGACTCAGATGTCTGCGCCTCAATGATCCCGGCGGTCATGACATGCCCGAGCTCATGAAAATGCATGTCCTTCACATAGATCTCAGCCGTTCTTCCGATCGGATCCGGCGATTCATTGGACGTATAGATCCGCGCCTTGTCACCCTCATAGTAAAGGCTGACCGCCACGGGCGCAAAGAACCGCCTCGCCATATACTGGAGTATCTTCCAGCGCCCGAAATAATCAATGGAGGACCAGGACTGTCCCGGCCAGATATCATTCAGCTGCCAGTACAGAGTCCCCATGCAGCGGCCCCTGTTCCGTCGGAAATGATCGACGCCGCATTTGATGGCGAGCGCCTGCTGCAGCTGGCTTAAGTATACGGTCTGAGAAAAGCTTGTCGGCATCTGAAACAGCTCCGACATGTAGCGCATCATCTTTCCGTTGGCATTTCTGTTCTTCTGGTGGCTCTCCATGACCCGGGAGAACGGTTTTCTGTCCTCCGGCTCCGTGAAGCTCTCGATCGTCTTCATGTCCGGAAATGACTGGAAGCCGAACTCCGAGAGGAACCGGAACATATGGTTTTTGTAATCCGAGAACGGCTTCTCGCCGTGCCAGACGTCCCAGTAGTGGGAGTCCCCGTCATCGTCCGTGTTCTCCGCGACGCCGATGCCTCCCGAGGACGGAGATGACGGCCAGTAGAAGACGCCGGGTGCCTCCCTCGCGACAGTCTCCGGAATGATCTCCTGGAAGAGCCGGACATAGTCGTTCTTCAGGGCCGGCGCGTTGTCCCGCTTAAAATCCTCCCAGCCCTCCCATGCGCTCTCCGTCTCATTGTTTCCGCAGATCAGGGCGAGCGACGGATGAGAACGGATTCTCCGCAGGTTGTCGCGGATTTCATTTCTGACAGATTCCTCAAAGTGCTCATCCACCGCGTAGCCCGCATTTGCAAACATGAGGTCCTGCCAGACGAGAATGCCAAGCTCATCGCAGCAGGAATAAAACGTGTCGTCCGGATAAAAGCCGCCGCCCCAGACGCGGAGGCAGTTCATGTTCGCATCGGCAGCGGACTGGACCAGATAGCGGACTCTTTTCGGCGTAATCCGTGAGTAGATGCAGTCCTGAGGGATTACATCCGCGCCCATCGCAAAGATCCCTGTTCCGTTCACGGTAATTGTAAATGCACGTCCCCACTGATCGGTGTCTCTGCTTACGGTCAGCGTCCGGAAACCGATCGTCCGGCGAACCTCCTCGTGGACATTGCCCTCCGAGGACATGTACCGGACCTTCAGGTCGTAGAGGCTCTGCGCGCCAAAACCTCTCGGCCACCACAGGTGCACATGCGGAACCTTCAGAACAGCCGTGCAGGTGTTGTCCGGAGACTCTGATCCGTCTGCCTTCACACGCGCGCGGACCGTCTCACCGGAGCCCCGCTCCTGCAGGATGCACTCGATGAAGCCCTTGAGCGGTTTCGTGTGGATAAATGATACGTCTACGGAGAGTTCAGCCTCATGGCCTGAAATGGTCTGACTGATCCGGACATCATCGATCCGGCTCTCATAGGCCTCGAGCCGCACGCTCCGCCAGATTCCCTCATCCGGCAGCTGAGGACCCCAGTCCCATCCGAACATCGATGCAGATTTCCGGAGCGCCCGGAAGCCCGGAATCGCTCCCTCAGGGGCGTAAACCGACCGCTTTTCCTCCGGCCATTCCTTCCGCTCGATAAACCGCAGGGGCGAGCGAAGCGCGACGCGGATCTCATTTTCCCCCGCGCGGAGATGCTTTAAGCTGAACCTCCAGCACCTGTGCATATTGTCGGCATCTCCGACATGCACACCGTTCACGGATACAGACGCAATTGTATCGATTCCCTCGAAGACGAGGTCCAGGTGCTCAAGCTCAAGCAGATCCTCCGGCAGATTAAACGACCGCTCGAAGATATAGTCCCTCGTGAAAAGCTCCCTGACCGCGTATTCATTCATCCGCTCATACGGATTCTCAATCACCCCCGCATCGAGAAGTCCGGACAGCACGGATCCCGGCACACGGACAGAATATCCTTCCTGAGATCCTGCCTCGTGCATGAACCATGTCCCATTAAGCGATACTGTTCTCATGACCGTTCCCCCTTCGGATGGCCCACCCCGGCAGGAAGCTGCCGGGTGCTGAATACTTACATATCGAAGCTGAGAATCTCCTCCATCACAAGATTCTCGCAGATTCCCTCAATTTCCTTCTTCACGGAAAGCGGAACAGCACATGTCCCGGCGCTCTCCCGGATCAGAAGCTGTCCGTCCATATCGCTGAAGCAGAACGGTATCGTCCGCCGCTCACCTTTAAGATCAGCCGATGCCGTCCCCTCATAGACGTGTCTGGACGTCTCCCGGATTGATTCAAGACACACATTACCTACATGCTCTGTTTCCACTATTTCATCCTCCAAGGCCATATCGACCACAACATATAACTATTCAGCACCCCTCAGAAAACCGATGAAATCCGGACGGAGAGCTTGCTCGCCGGACGGTTTCTGAAGTTTTCTGGGGTGCTGAATAGCTACCACGACATATCGTATCACCCCGGATTTACATTACAAGAATTGACAAATGAAGGAATGTATGCATTGTATACGAAAAATCCCGGAAAACGGCAGTCAAGGCTTTCACACCTTGTCCGCTGTTTTCCGGGATCTGTCCGTAATGGACCTGGCGGGAATCGAACCCGCGTCCGAAAGCCTGTCCGCAGAGGTATCTTCCATCACAGCTGCTTATTTACATTCCCTCACACAGGCGGCAGACAGCAGCCTCATGTGCTCAGTAGCTTCATCATACGCCCGCTGACGCAAAGCTTAGTCAGTGTCGTTTCCCGTAATCATGACGCCGGTTACCGGAAGTACGGGTACAACCGGGCCGACGAGCGGCTCAGGCCGCTACTGCAACTGTATTGTTGTCAGCTAAATTTATAAGTTCCCGTTTTTAGCGCAGTACGGGGCTGCGGATGGCTGCCTCGACTTCGAAACCCCCGTCGAAACCAGTACAAGCCCGAATCTGTTACAATTCAGCACCTCTCAGAGAATTGAAACAGATAGAGGAAGAACTCGCTCATCCGAGTCTTGGTGCTGAATAGTCGCTTGTATATATATACTATATCCCAGAATCGCACCGTCTGTCAAGCCGACAGACATTGCAGCTTACTTCCTACCCGTCTCCAATTACTGTTCACACGCCACCAGACTTCGGTAAACGGTCAGCAATATCAGGAGCGGTGAGGGCGTTATACGGAGGAGTCCGAAGATCACCCTGAGCCGCTGCGTCAGCGGCGAAGGGAAGCTGAGGAGGACGGAACGTGCCTGACAACGTATTGATATTCGCGATGGCATCCAACTGTACATACGGTGTGAACTGTACCCCTCGCTCACCCGAAGTTCCGGATCTTGAAGTCGCGCTGTGCCTCGCGCTTTGCATCCTTTGCGGCGATATCCGCGCGCTTGTCGTAGAGCTTCTTGCCTCTGGCAAGACCGATCTTCACCTTGACGCGGCTTCCCTTGAAATAGACCTCGAGTGGCACAATCGTGACGCCCTTCTCCTTCACCTGCTGCTCGAGCTTCAGAATCTCATTTTTATGCATGAGCAGACGCTTCGGACGAAGAGGCTCCCGGTTGAAGATATTTCCCTTCTCGTAAGGAGAAATATTCATCCCGTCGACGAAGATCTCGCCGTTCCGGATGTCGACATAGGCCTCCTTGATCGAGCAGCGGCCCATGCGGAGTGACTTCACCTCTGTTCCGAAGAGCTCAACACCCGCCTCATAAGTCTCCAGTATAAAATAGTCATGATATGCTTTTTTATTGTTTGCGATCACCTTGATCGACTGCTTTTCCATACTCTCTCCTCACGCGAGCACGAAATCAATCGTCCGCGCCCGCAGATCTGTCGCTTTGACCCGCACGCGCACCGGATCACCCATGACGAATGTCCTTCCGCTGAGACGTCCCGTCATCGAGTGGTCCTCCTCGCTGAAAATGTAATAATCGTCCTTCATTTCCGAGGCAGGGACAAGTCCCTCGACCGTATTCGGAAGCTCGACATAGAGACCCCAGCCGGTCACACCGGAGATCACGCCGTCGAACTCCTCGCCGATGTGCGCGCTCATATACTGGGCCTTCTTCAGCTTCTCCGTCTCGCGCTCACACTCATCGGCGCGCCGCTCCGTCTGTGACGTGCGGACTGCAACATCACCGAGCAGATCCCTGTAATGCTGCTTCTTCTCCTCTGTCATCCGGCCGCGGATCACATCGTGGATAATTCGGTGGATCTGCAGGTCCGGATAGCGGCGGATCGGCGACGTAAAATGACAATAGTACTTCGCGGCAAGGCCAAAATGGCCGCTGCACTCCGTGTCGTACCGTGCCTGCTGCATCGACCGGAGAATCACGCGGCTGATGAGCGCCTCATTCGGCTCTCCCTTGATCCGCTCAAGCGCCTGCTGAATCTCCTTCGGCGTGATTTTCTGCCTGTTCTTCTCGATCTTCACCCCGTTCTTCCTGACAAATGCAATCAGATTCTCGATTTTATCGGGGTCCGGGTCCTCATGGATCCGGTAGAGGAACGGGATCTTCTTCTCACAGAACTCCTGCGCGACCGTCTCATTGGCCGTCAGCATGAAATCCTCGATCAGTCTCGTCGCAACATTGGCCTCCTCAGCAACAATGTCGGTCGGAACACCGTTCTCGTCGAGCACGACCTTTGCCTCCGGAAAATCAAAGTCGATCGACCCTCTCTCCCGGCGGCGCGCGCGGATTTTCTGCGAGAGCTCATACATGCGCTCAAACATCGGGACATAGTCGCGATACCGCTCCGTCAGCGCCTCATCGTGGTCCTCCAGAATCGCGCGGACATCCGGATAGCTCATCCGCTCACCGACCCTGATGACCGATTCCACAATGCGGTGCGAGACAACCTCGCCGCTTCTGTTCATTTCCATAATGACAGAGAGCGCCAGCCTGTCCACGCCGGCATTCAGAGAGCAGATCCCGTTCGAAAGCTGAAACGGAAGCATCGGTATGACGCGGTCCGCGAGATAAACCGAGGTACCGCGCTTCAGGGCCTCGCGGTCGAGCGCTGACCCCTCCTGCACGTAGTTTGACACATCGGCGATATGCACGCCGAGCTCATAGCCTTGTTCCGTCTCTGTCAGCGAAACTGCGTCATCGAGGTCCTTCGCATCGGGTCCGTCGATCGTCACGAGCTGCCATTCTCTCAGGTCCTCGCGCCCGCTGAAGTCGCCCTCAATGACGTGCGTCTGACAGCGCTCCGCCTGCGTCATCGCCTTCGGAGGAAATTCCATTGGAATATCCATGCTGTACGCAATGGAGAATATATCCATTCCCGGGTCCGTGCCCGCGCCGAGCACCTCCGTGATCTTTCCCCCGGCACCCTGATAGTCCGTAATCTCACAGACAACCTTGTCTCCGTCCTTCGCGTCAAGCCGGAGGTCCTTCGGAATAAAGATGTCTCTGTGAAGCTTCAGATCGTCCGGGACGACGAAGCCGAAATTCTTATTCTGCTCAAATGTTCCCACGACACGCGTCGTACCGCGGACCATAACTGTCTTGACAATGCCCTCCCGTCTGTGCTTTCCCTTCGCCGGCAGAACCTTCACCTCAACACGGTCTCTGTTCCACGCGTTGTTCGTATATTCCTTCGGGATAAAAATGTCCTCTGCATCCTCATCTCCGTCCGGCGTCACAAAGCCGAAGCCCCTCGATGTGGACTGAAAGATTCCCGTCACAGTCTTCATTTTCGATTTTGGCATAGAGCGCTTGTCCTTTTGAGACGGACGCGCTCCCTTGATCTTGTATTTTTTTCCCATATACTCCCTGCTTCTGCCGTCACCGGCGTAAAAAAAGAGGCCGTCACATCAGTAATTCTCACCGGAAATGCAGGCATTTCCGTTTTTCTCCGGAGAATTTCTGATGTAACAGCCTCTGGCCTTCCTGAGATCAGGCAAGAAAATTCATCGACAGTACGATCGAAAGTGCAAAGAAGATCACCGACATGATTCTTGTCGCCTTGACCAGCCCGCCTTCCATCGATCTTCCCTTGTTCTGTCCCCAGTAAGTATCTGCAGCTCCGGCAATGGCGCCGAGTCCGGCAGACTTGCCTTCCTGCATCAGAATGATGACTGACAGTGCTATGCAGTCAATGACATAGATGATTGTAAGCACAATCTTGAGAATATCCATTGATACTATACCTCCGAAGTAAATACCGGTGTGTATCATATCACAGCCGGCGGCAAATTACAACCTGCAAATCCCAACAGGATCGATTAACGCACATGCAGGGTTACAGTTCACACGCCATCAGACCTCAGTGAGCGGTCAGCGATATCAGGAGCGGTGAGGGCGTTATACATTGTTCTCAGATCTCCTCGACATTGAAGATACGGAGGAGTCCGAAGATCACCCTGAGCCGCTGTGTCAGCGGCGAAGGGAAGCTGAGGAGGACGGAGTCTGCCCGATACCGCCCTGATATCCATGACCGCATGCGATTTTGAATGGCGTGTGAACTGTAACCATGCAGGCAAAGAGGCCTGACTGCATTGCGCGGCCAGGCCTCTTCTCAGCGTCTGCGACACTGTGTTTCTCTATATGATTTACCGCTCGATCAGCAGGGACTCGCCTGTCATCTCGGCCGGCTTCTCCATGCCCATCAGGTCAAGCAGTGTCGGGCAGATATCGCAGAGACGTCCGCCCTCGCGGAGACCATACTTCGGATCTGCGTTGATCAGGATGAACGGAACCGGGTTCGTCGTATGAGCTGTCCACGGCTCACCTGTCTCGTAGTCAACCATCTGCTCGCAGTTTCCGTGATCTGCGCACAGGAACATCACGCCGCCGTTCTCCTTCAGAGCCTCTACCGCGCGTCCGACGCAGGCATCAACGGTCTCAACTGCCTTGACGGCAGCCTCCTCGACACCTGTGTGGCCAACCATATCGCCGTTTGCGAAGTTGATGATGATGACATCATACTTTCCGCTTCTGATTGCGTCGCAGAGACCATCGCAGACCTTCGGGGCGCTCATTTCCGGCTGAAGATCATAGGTGGCTACCTTCGGTGACGGAACAAGGATTCTGTCCTCTCCCTCGAACGGCTTCTCTACACCGCCGTTGAAGAAGAATGTGACATGCGCGTACTTCTCTGTCTCGGCCGTGCGAAGCTGTGTCTTGCCGTGCTTTGCAAGCCACTCGCCCATGACATTGTGAAGCTCCTGCTTCTTGAATGCCACAAGCTTGTTGCCGATTGTCGCATCATAATCCGTGAAGACGACAAATGTTGTCTTCTTTCTTGCGCCGCGGTCAAACTTGTCAAAGTCATCATCGCAGAAGCAGTGTGTCAGCTCGCGTGCGCGGTCCGGACGGAAGTTGAAGAACACGCAGGAGTCACCGTCCTGAACGGTTGCAACCGGCTTGCCGTCCTTTGTGATGACAACCGGGACAACAAACTCATCTGTCACGCCGTCAGCATAGGAATCTGTCATTGCCTTGACTGCATTGTCCTTCTCGACGCCCTTGCCGTTCGCAATCGCATCATAAGCCTTGACGACACGGTCCCAGTTGTTGTCGCGGTCCATCGCGTAGTAGCGGCCGGAAATCGTCGCGATCTCGCCGACGCCGAGCTCATCCATCTTCGCCTGCAGCTCCTTGATGTCCTCAACACCGGAATCCGGCGGCGTATCACGGCCGTCCATGAAGCAGTGGACATAGACCTTCTTGAGGCCGTTTCTCTTTGCGAGCTCAAGAAGACCGAAGAGATGGTTCTGATGGCTGTGGACACCGCCCGGTGAGAGCAGTCCCATAAAATGAATGGCGGAGTCATTGTCCTTCGCGTTCTTTACTGCCGCGAGAAGCTCCTCATTTTTAAAGAAATCGCCATCCTCGATCGCCTTTGTGATTCTTGTGAGGTCCTGGTAGACAACGCGGCCTGCGCCCATGTTCGTATGACCGACCTCCGAGTTGCCCATCTGGCCTTCCGGAAGTCCAACAGCAAGGCCGGATGCCTGGCCCGGAACAAACGGATAATCTCTCATGAGACCATCGAGAACCGGTGTGTTGGCGATCGCAAATGCGTTGTGATCCTTGCGCGGATTGAGGCCTACGCCGTCAAGAATCATTAAGACTGTAGTTTTCTTACCCATAATTCTGATTTCTCCTATTGATGCCTGATCTGCCGGTTCTTTCCCGGGACCGGCAGATAATTCTTCTGCGGAAAAAATACTGCCGTCGGCAGTCCCCGTCCGCGCAGCCGTCAAAACGGCTGCACGGACCGCGGGGCCGCAGTCCGGCAGTGTTTATGCGCATCAGAAATTATTTTGCATAATTGACAATATCGCCGAAGCTTGCCTTCAGGGAAGCGCCGCCGACAAGACCGCCGTCGATATCTTCCTTTGCGAACAGCTCTGCTGCATTGGCCGGCTTTACGGATCCGCCGTAGAGAACACGTGTCGTCTCAGCGACCTCATCGCCATAGAGCTCACGAAGCAGATCACGAATACCCTTGCAGACTTCCTCAGCCTGATCAGATGTCGCTGTCTTGCCTGTTCCGATTGCCCAGATCGGCTCGTATGCGATAATGACCTTCTTTGCGTCTTCCGGTGTCACGCCGTTGAGGCCGATCTTGACCTGCTGACGGATCCAATCCATTGTGACGCCCTGCTCTCTCTGCTCAAGTGTCTCGCCGCAGCACATAACCGGAACAAGACCATGCTCAAGAGCCTTGAGGACCTTCTTGTTGACCGTCTGGTCTGTCTCTGCGAAGTACTGACGTCTCTCGGAATGGCCGATGATGACGTACTTTACGCCTGCGTCCACAAGCATAGCCGGGGAGATCTCGCCTGTAAATGCACCGCTCTCCTCGAAATACATGTTCTCAGCACCGATCTGGATGTTGGAGCCCTTTGCTGCCTCAACTGCTGCCGGGATATCAATTGCCGGTACGCAGAGAAGAACATCGACTGTATCGCTGGCGCATGTCTTGACCATCTCCGCAATGAGAGCCTTTGTCTCAGACGGAGTTTCGTTCATTTTCCAGTTGCCGGCTGCTAAAATTTTTCTTGCCATGGAATCTATACCCTCCTGATCGCAAAATGCGAACTGTAAAATGGCCGCGGCCGTGCGCAAAAGAGCGCGCCGCGGTCATTGCCGGGCAGTCTGTCCCGCATGCGGGACGCTGCCATATGTCCTCTGTCAGTCCTTGTCGTCAGCTGCTGCGACGCCCGGAAGCTCTTTGCCCTCCAGGAACTCAAGGCTTGCGCCGCCGCCAGTGGAGATGTGGCTCATCTTGTCATGGAAGCCCATCTGGTTGACAGCTGCTGCGGAATCACCGCCGCCGATGATTGTTGTCGCATCTGTATCAGCAAGAGCCTGCGCAACAGACTTTGTTCCTGTTGCAAGTGTCGGGTTCTCGAAGACGCCCATCGGGCCGTTCCAGACAACTGTCTTCGCATTCTTGACAGCGTCGCTGTAGAGCGCGATTGTCTTCGGGCCGATATCCATGCCCATCTTGTCAGCCGGGATCTTGTCGATATCGACAACCTCGGTAGCGATCGGAGCATCGATCGGATCCGGGAACTCGGATGTCACGACAGCATCGACCGGAAGAAGGAGCTTCTTGCCGAGGCTCTCTGCCTTTGCGATCATTTCCTTGCAGTACTCAACCTTAGTGTCATCGACGAGAGACTTTCCGATCTCGTGGCCCATAGCCTTTACGAATGTATAAGCCATGCCGCCGCCGATGATCAGTGTATCGCACTTCTCGAGAAGGTTGTTGATAACGTTCAGCTTATCGGCAACCTTTGCACCGCCGAGGATTGCGACGAACGGACGAACCGGGTTCTCAACCGCATTGCCGAGGAAGTTGATCTCCTTCTGCATCAGGTAGCCGACAACGTGCGGGCCCTTCACGAACTTTGTGACACCGACATTCGAGCAGTGTGCACGATGAGCTGTTCCGAATGCATCATTGACGAATACATCTGCGATGGAAGCAAGGTCCTTCGAGAAGGAATCGATATTCTTTGTCTCCTCTGCTCTGTAGCGTGTATTCTCAAGAAGAATGACATCGCCATCCTTCATTTCGTTCACTGCAGCGCGAACGTTGTCATCGACAACAACCGGGCTCGGAACGAACTTGACTTCCTGGCCGAGAAGCTTTGTAAGAGCCTTGGCAACCGGAGCAAGTGTCTTGGACGGCTTGTCTGCATCTGTCTTGATCTTGCCGAGATGGGAGCAGAGGATAACCTTGCCGCCATCAGCAATCAGCTTCTTGATTGTCGGAAGTGCAGCAACCAGACGGTTGTCATCCGTGATCTCGCCATTCTTCAGCGGAACGTTGAAATCGCATCTGCAGAGAACTCTCTTGCCCTTTACGTCAATATCATCCACAGATTTCTTGTTTAAACCCATGATCTTTTGTCCTCCTGTCTTATTGTCGCAGGCTGAATTCGTTTTCAGTCCTGCTGTTAAAAAAGGGCCCGGTCCTTGAGACCGGACCCTTTTAGGTCTTGAGATTCAGTATTCGCTGATCTTAGCAGGTTAAATTACTTGTTAAGGAACTTTGCGAAGTACTTGATTGTTCTGCACATATTGGATGTGAAGGAGTTCTCATTGTCGTACCAGGAAACGACCTGAACCTCTGTCAGATCATCGTTGACCGGAAGGACCATGGTCTGTGTTGCATCGAACAGAGAACCATATGTCATGCCGACGATATCCTTGGAAACGATCTGATCCTCGTTGTAGCCGAAGGACTCGTTTGTGGAAGCCTTCATCTTAGCGTTGATCTCATCAACCGTAACCTTGCCCTTGACAACAGCTGTAAGGATTGTTGTGGAGCCTGTCGGAACCGGTACACGCTGAGCAGAGCCGATGAGCTTGCCGTTCAGTTCCGGAACAACGAGGCCGATAGCCTTAGCTGCACCAGTTGTGTTCGGGACAATGTTCTCAGCGCCTGCACGAGAACGTCTCTTGTTGCCCTTTCTCTGCGGGCCATCAAGGATCATCTGATCACCTGTGTAAGCATGGATTGTGACCATGATACCAGACTGGATCGGAGCGAGGTCGTTAAGAGCCTTAGCCATCGGAGCGAGGCAGTTTGTTGTGCAGGATGCAGCGGAGATGATGTTATCATCAGCTGTCAGTGTCTCATGGTTTGTGTTGTAAACGATTGTCGGAAGATCATTGCCTGCCGGAGCAGAGATAACGACCTTCTTGGCACCTGCATCGATATGAGCCTGTGCCTTTGCCTTGGATGTATAGAAGCCTGTGCACTCAAGGACAACATCGATGTCAAGATCCTTCCACGGAAGGTTATGAGCGTCAGCTTCCTTGTAAATTGTAATCTTCTGGCCATCGACTGTGATAGAGTTCTCATCAGACGTAACTGTATCAGCCTTAGCGTATCTTCCCTGAGAAGAATCATACTTCAGAAGATAAGCAAGCATGTCCGGGCTTGTCAGATCGTTGATAGCGACGATCTCGAAACCCTCAGCCTGGAACATCTGACGGAAAGCCAGACGACCGATACGACCAAAACCATTGATTGCAACTCTTACTGCCATAATCGTGTTTCCTCCTGTTTGTTGTTATTGATTTTTAACATAAGTGTTAAATCATAACCCACTGACATTGTACAAAACCATCGATAAAAATACAAGTCTTTTTTAGCGGCTTTGAAGATTTCAAAATTTTTTCATTGCTCTTCGTTCTGCTTGCCGCCTCAGAGTTTTACGAATTTCGGATCCCGCTTCTCGAAATAGACGTAGTGCGTAAACCCGCATTCCTTAAGAATCTGACCTGCCGTATCAAATGCATATCCTATGCTGTATGCCTTGTGCGAGTCCGAGCCGACCGTGACCAGCGTCCCGCCGAGCTCCCGGTAGCGGCGCAGAATATCCGGATGCGGATTCGGGAAGCCAAGCTGCTTTCTGAGTCCCGCCGTATTGATTTCAAGCGCTATATTGTACCGAACGAGAAGCTTCAGGATTTCATCGATTATGTCAGCATACGCGCGGTAGCTGTAGTCGTGCGCCTTTCTTCTGCCATAGCGGACGATATAATCCAGATGCCCCATCGAGTCAAAATCATGGAACAGCCTTACATTCTGCAGAGTCTCCTCAAAATACTTCCGGAAAATCTCCGCATCGCTCTCATCTCCGAATGCGTCCGGATACCACGGGTCTCTTCCGCCGACAAGGTGCTGGGAGCCGATGCAGTAGTCAAACGGCCACTCCTTCAGAAGCTTCCGATAGCGCTCCCCGAGCTGTGGCTGCATTCCAAGCTCCACGCCCGCCAGGATTTTTATCTGTCCCGCATATTTTTCCTTCAACTCACGAATCCGCTCGAAGTATTTCTTCCGGTCGAAGTCAAAGACCAGCTCCTTCTCCGGGTAGTCCCAGTCGATATGGTCTGTAAAGCACAGGCAGGGAAGCCCCCCGCTGATTGCAGCTCTTACGCTCTCCTCCATATCCTCGTCGGAATCTGCCGAAAAGCTGCTGTGTACATGGATATCTCCGATCATTCTATCGTGCCTCCACCGAGCAGACATCCGTTCTGGTAGAAGACGGCGGCCTGACCGGGCGCCGCTGCCCTAGCCGGCTCGTCAAATGTACACAGCACGGTATCTGCATCTCTTTTCTCTATTATAGCAGAAGCTGCACGGTGATTATATCGGATCTTCGCCATAACCCGGTTATTTTCCGGCAGGTCCGGCTCCGCCATCCAGTTCAGGTTCTTCACCGTCACAGTGCGGCTGAAAAGATCCGCATTTTCCGAGAGGACAACTTCATTCGTGTCCGGGCGGATTTCCTTTACAAATACAGGATGCCCTAGTGCGATACCGAGATGTTTTCTCTGACCAATCGTGTAGCGGATAATGCCCCTGTGCTTCCCGAGCACATGGCCCTCCTCATCAACGAAATTCCCCGGCTCCGCTTTCTTTCCCGTGTCTTTCTCAATAAACGAGGCATAATCATTATCCGGAATAAAGCAGATTTCCTCGCTGTCCGGCTTATGGGCGACAGGGAGACCGGCTCCCTCCGCAATAGCACGAACCTTGTCCTTGGTATAAGCCCCGATCGGCATGATCGTGTGACTGAGCTGGTTCTGCGTCAGATTATAGAGCGCATATGTCTGGTCCTTGGACGTTCTCTCATCGCCTGCGGCCGTATGAAGTGTATAGCGCCCGTTCGGGAGGCGGACAACCGTCGCATAGTGGCCTGTCGCTATATAATCGGCACCGAGCGCAAGTGACTTCTGAAGCAGACTCTCCCACTTCACATAGCGGTTGCACGCGATGCACGGGTTTGGCGTGCGTCCCGCCTGATATTCTGCAACAAAATAGTCCATCACGTTCTTTCGGAATTCCTTCCTGAAATTCATGACGTAATACGGAATTCCGATCACATCCGCAACGCGCCGGGCATCCTCGACTGCGGACACGCCGCAGCAGCCGCCCTTCTTCTCGACTGAACAGGCGTCCTCATCCTGCCAGATCTGCATCGTCACTCCGATCACATCATATCCCTGCTGCTTCAGCAGATACGCTGCGACGGAGCTGTCGACTCCGCCGGACATTCCAACCACAACTGTTGCCATATATCACACTCCTATAAGTCTGCGCTCCGGTAATAATCCGGTGCAAGTCCCTGCGTATCCCGGTCTGCAATTATCCCCGAACATGTTTTTCCATCCCTCAGCGAAGCGCGGCTGCCACATCTGCGAGGGCTCGCACCGCAGTCTCCATCTCTTCCTTCGTATTATGGTGTGACAGCGATATCCGGACCGTCCCGAGTGCCAAGCTGTCAGAGCGTCCGACTGCCTTCAGGACATGTGACGGATCCGTCGAGCCGGAGGAGCAGGCCGAACCGCTCGACACCGCAACACCTCTCCGGTCCATCATCATAACGGCGAGAGCGCCATCAATTCCGGGAATTGTCACACTGATATTTCCGGGCAGTCTGTTCGCGAGATCACCATTGATCTCCGCGTCCCGGATCTGACTGCGGATCAGACTGATGCCATAGTCGCGCAGTTCCCGCTCCTTCATGGCATACTGCTCCATATTGGAAAATGCAATTCCGGCTGCTTCTCCGAAGCCCGCGATCCCCGGAACATTTTCCGTGCCGGCGCGGCGCCCGCGCTCCTGCGCGCCTCCGCGGATCAGGCTTCCGATCCCGACACCCCTGCGAATATAGAGCATGCCCACGCCCTTCGGGCCGCCGAATTTATGGGCGGACACACTCATGAGGTCGATGTTCATTTTCCGGACATCGATGGGAATATGCCCGAAGGCCTGGACGGCATCCGTATGAAACAGGACGCCGTGCCGATGCGCCGCATCTCCGATATCCCCGACAGGCTCAATCGTCCCGATCTCATTATTTGCCGTCATAACGGAAATGAGAACTGTCTCCGGCCTGATGGCAGCCTCCACGCTCTCCACAGATATTCTGCCGTCAGAATCCGGACTGATCATGGTGATCTCAGCTCCCCGTTCCTTCAGATAATCGCACGTTCTTAAAACCGCGTGATGCTCGATCGCCGTCGTAATGATGTGCGCATGCGGATTTCCGGATGCCTCATATGCCGCTGTAAGGGCCCAGTTGTCAGCCTCGCTTCCGCCTGACGTAAAGTAAATTTCATCGCTGAATGCGCCGGCCAGATGCGCGACAGAATCTCTCGAGCGGTCGATGAGACTTCTGGACGCGGCTCCTGCCCTGTGAACAGAGGACGGATTGCCATACTCATTTCTCAGGCTCTCCGTCATGACACGCACGACGCTATCCTCCGGACATGTTGTTGCGGCGTTATCAAGATAGATCAATTGACACACTCCTTCGTGTCGATCTGAGCCGCCGAGTTCTTCTTCCGGCTCTCCTCCACGAGCTGACTGAGCATAATCGTGTCAACAGACTCCTCGATCGCCTTATTGACCCGGTCCCACACAAGTCTTGTGACGCAGACGTCCATCTGCTCACAGTGTCCGTCCTCCCCCGGCGCACCGCAGGTGACAGCCTCAATGCTGCCCTCGAGAGCACGCAGGACATCGCCGACCGAAATCTGGTCAGCAGGCTTTGCGAGCCGGTATCCGCCCCCGGCCCCACGCACGCTCTTGACGAGCCCGGCCGTTCTCAGCTTTCTGACCAGCTGCTCCAGATAGCTCTCGGATATATTCTGTCTCTCAGAGATGCTCTGAATGCAGACAGCCTCTTCATGTTCACTGTTAATGGCAAGATCAAGCATGGCCCTCAGGCCATATCTTCCCTTCGTCGATAATTTCATGCAGATCCTTTCTCAAAAAAAGTCCTACTGTTTTAGTACATTTTCTTTCTGAGAGAGTACCACGGAACAACCATAATGTCAAACATCCATGCCGCTTACGCGTCATTCCATGCTCATACCTGTTGTCGTCGCTAGTGCACTCCTTGCACTGCGACCGGGTCGACCTTAGTGTATAAGTCCCACGGATTGCTCCGCTGCTTCGCAGCTCCCGCAATCCTACAGGTATTCGCATTTCCATGCCGCTTTCGCGTCATTCCATGCTCATACCTGTTGTCGTCGCTAGTGCACACGTCCGCCGACGTGCAAGCACGCCGCGGACGTGTGCACTGCGACCGGGACTTATGCACTAAAAAAAGCCGCAGAAACATGATTTCTCATATTTCCGCGGTTTCGTGTGATATCACTTCGCGTAATCGGTTGCTCTGCTCTCCCGGATCACATTCACCTTGATCTGGCCCGGATATTCGAGCTCATCCTCAATTCTCTTGGCAATGTCCCGTGCGAGAAGCACCATATTGGTGTCGCTGACCTGCTCCGGTATAACCATAACCCGGACCTCCCGGCCTGCCTGAATTGCAAAACACTTGTCAACGCCCTTGAAGCTTCCTGCAATATCCTCAAGCTGCTTCAGGCGGTTCGTGTAATTATCGAGTGTCTCGCGACGGGCTCCCGGACGAGACGCTGAAATTGCATCAGCGGCCTGTACCAGGCACGCAATCAGTGACGTCGGCTCCACATCCCCGTGATGGCTCTCAACAGTATTAATAACAATCGGATTTTCCTTGTACTTCCTGCAGAGATCTGCACCGATCTGGACATGGGATCCTTCCACCTCATGGTCTATCGACTTGCCGATATCATGAAGAAGACCGGCACGCTTGGCCATTCTGACGTCGCATCCACATTCTCCTGCCATAAGACCAGCCAGCTCAGCAACCTCTACAGAATGCCTCAGAACATTCTGTCCATAAGATGTGCGGAACTTCATTCTTCCGAGAAGCTTGATGAGCTCCGGATGAAGGTTATGAACACCGACTTCAAATGCAGCCTGTTCACCGTCCTCCCGGATCTGCGTATCGACTTCCTTCTTCGCCTTCTCAACCATCTCCTCGATTCTCGCCGGATGAATTCGTCCGTCGACAATCAGCTTCTCGAGCGCGATTCTGGCCACCTCTCTGCGAATCGGATCAAATGCAGACAGAACGACAGCCTCCGGTGTATCATCGATAATCAGATCGACACCAGTCAGTGTCTCGAGCGTACGGATGTTTCTTCCCTCACGGCCGATGATACGTCCCTTCATCTCATCATTCGGAAGCTGAACCACGGAAATCGTTGATTCTGCGACATGATCAACGGCACACCGCTGAATCGAATTGACGACAATCTCTCTCGCCTTCTTGTCTGCATCGCTCTTTGCCTGCTCGACAAGCTCCCTGTACATCTTGGCGGCATCGATCTTCACATCATCCTGCACGGACTTAAGAAGCGTCTGCTTTGCCTCCTCTGACGTCATTCCGGAAATTCGTTCCAGTTCCTCGACCTGCTGATCATGAAGCAGATCGATCTTCTTCTGCTTCTTCTTCAGCTCCGCCTCTTTTGCAGTGTAGTCCGCCTCGCGTCTTTCCATCGCTTCGGTCTTGCGGTCCAGTGTATCCTCCTTGGACTGCACGCGCCGTTCCTGCTTGGAAATTTCCGCCCTTCTCTCCTTGACTTCATCCTCGACACTGTTTCTTGCCGCGAGTGCCTTTTCTCTCGCCTTCAAAACAATGTCATCAGCCTTTCTCTGCCCTTCGGCAATCTTTTCCTGTTTTTGTCTGTTCCCTTCGGCGATTGCGTTATCGATGTAGTGCTGCGCCTGATTCTTTTTGGAATTCAGCAGTTCTTCATCTTCTTTATTTTTTTTCGCAATTGCAAGCTTCCAGGTGAGAGGAAGAGCGACAGCTAAGAGGACCACGAGCACAATCAGCACAATTGTTACTGCGATCATGGAGCACCTCCTTATTTAGTTTTCATTGTACAATTTTACACAATATACAACTTCTTAACTATATCGGTTTTCGGCAGAACTGTCAAGGCAACATTCCGCCTTCCATCCGCAGGAGTGTGATGGGCGTTACTCCTTCCTCCTCATCTCATCGAGAACCGCATAGATATCTTGTCCGGAGAAGCCGAGTCTTCCGAGGTAAGAGGTAAGCCTTCTGACTCCCTTCGGGTCACTGAGGTCCAGCGACCTCGCCTTCTTCTCCGCCAGCTCGCGGATCAGAGGCCGCTCGTCATACCATCCCACCTTCTCAAAGGCACCATCGATAACCTCCTTCGACAGCCCTTTTTTCTGAAGGTCGTACAGGATTCTCCGGCGGCTCTTTCTGCTGCGATAAACTTCTATATAGTGGTCCGCATAATGCGTGTCATTGATATACCCGAATCGCTTCACATAAGCTATGGCATCGTCCACCGCACCGGCAGAAAACTCCTTTCGGCGAAGCTTCTCCCTCAGCTGTGCCTCAGTCCGGTCCATATCCGTCAGAAGGTCGAGTGCCTTCTGACGCGCGCGTCGGATCTCATCCCTGTCGCCATTCTGTATCGCAGGTCCATCTCCCGTCTCAGAAGATTCCTCATCTTCACTGTGAGCAGACACAGCCTCCGGCCCGTTCTGACATGCTCTCTGATCAGGCTTTTCAGTCTCTATGTCCCCGCAGTGGTCACGCAGAAGCTCACTGATATCTCTTCCCCAGGAGAGAGCCGGATGGTCTCCGGCCTCTCCATGGCTCTTCCGGTTCTCTCCCTGATTCTCAGCTCTGTTCCGCATTGGTCTCTGTCACAAGAGACGGATCCTCTTCCGCCTGCTGCGCCGGAACGGTCTCATCGACCGGAAGTCCGTACGCACCGCGCACCTGCTGCTCAACCTCACTCATGACATCCGGGTGCCCCTCAAGGTAAGCCTTCGCATTCTCTCTGCCCTGGCCGATCTTTTCATTGTGGTATGCAAACCATGCGCCGCTCTTGTCGATGATATTATTTTCGACAGCGAGATCAAGAATATCACCGGAACGCGATATGCCCTTGCCGAACATAATATCAAACTGTGCCTCCTTGAACGGCGGAGCGACCTTGTTCTTGACAATCTTGATTCTTGTGCGGTTTCCGATCACCTCACCGCCGGCCTTCAGCGTCTCCACACGTCTCACATCCATACGGACTGACGCGTAGAATTTCAGTGCGCGGCCGCCTGTCGTCGTCTCCGGATTGCCGAACATGACGCCGATCTTCTCACGGAGCTGATTGATGAAGATGACGATGCACTTTGTCTTGCTCACACTCGACGTCAGCTTGCGGAGTGCCTGGCTCATCAGTCTCGCCTGCAGGCCGACGTGAGAATCTCCCATCTCCCCGTCGATTTCCGCCTGAGGTGTCAGAGCCGCCACAGAGTCGACGACGATGATATCAACAGCTCCCGAGCGGACCATTGTCTCGCAGATCTCGAGTGCCTGCTCGCCTGAATCCGGCTGGGAAATGTACAGATTATCAATGTCGACGCCGATGTTCTTCGCGTAGACAGGGTCGAGCGCATGCTCGGCATCAATAAAGCCTGCAATACCGCCTCTCTTCTGAACCTCAGCGACCATATGCAGCGCAACCGTCGTCTTTCCGCTTGATTCCGGTCCGTAGATCTCAATGATTCTTCCCTTCGGGACTCCGCCGACGCCAAGCGCGATGTCCAGAGACAGAGATCCTGTCGGCACTGCCTCAATATTCATATTGGCAGTTGCGTCCCCGAGCTTCATGACAGCTCCCTTGCCGAATTCCTTCTCGATGTGTCCGATTGCGGCCTCGAGAGCCTTCTCCTTCTCTCCCTGCAGCTTCTGCAGATCTTCCGAATTATTCTTTTTTGCCAATTCTTTTCTCCTTATTTGCGAACGTTCGTTCGTTGCTCTTTACAGATTACTATAAAACAAGTGTTCTGTCAACAGGAAATTCCGCCGGGGACAGGTCGGCAGAAAAATTTGCATTAACGATTCTCTAAGGGGTACTGAATAAAAATATCACTATCTTAACATTGCCCGGACATGAATCGAAGCTGGTCCATCCCGTAAGGGATGAATCAGCTTCGATATAAGAACAGGGCTGTCAGCGCCTCATCAGCCGATCAGCCAGTCATAGAGCTCCTGATACTGCAGTGCGGATGCCTCCCACGAGAAATCCGCTGCCATCGCGCGGTCAATCATCTTGTTCCACTCGCGTCTGTTGTCGTAATACACCTTCTCCGCATACCGGACGGTCGCCATCATCTCATGCGCATTGTAGTTCTGGAACGAGAATCCCGTACCGGTTCCTTCAAACTCATTGTACGGCTCGACTGTATCCTTCAGACCGCCGGTCTCACGGACAATCGGAATCGTGCCGTAGCGGAGCGAAATCAACTGGGACAGGCCGCAGGGCTCAAATTTCGACGGCATCAGGAATGCGTCGGCGCCCGCATAGATCTTGTGTGACAGTGCCTCATTGTAATAGATCTGAGCCGATACCTTGCCCGGATACTTCCATGCGAAGTGACGGAACATATTCTCGTACTTCTCATCTCCTGTTCCGAGGACAGCGAACTGAACGGCATCCTGGCACATCTCATCCATGACATAGGCAATCAGGTCAAAGCCCTTCTGATCTGTCAGGCGGGAAACAATTCC
This sequence comes from Eubacteriales bacterium, assembly GCA_036453145.1. GTDB lineage: Bacteria > Bacillota > Clostridia > Lachnospirales > Lachnospiraceae > Chordicoccus. The sequence continues at coordinate 61,274 of JAZHVT010000002.1, read as the reverse complement.
GATCAGCATTGCCTTCGGATCCACCGTCAGCCCGAGATCAGCCTGAAGAGCCGTCTTGTTATTGACCTTCTCCTTGCGGAACGTTCTCGCATCATATTTGTTGTAAATTGTCTCATCCGTCGCCGGATCAAAGGTCTTGTAGTCAATGCCGTTGACAATACCGCGCAGATCATGCGCTCTCGCGCGCATCAGACCATCGAGACCCTCGCCGTAATACGGCATCTTGATCTCCTCCGCGTATGTCTTCGAGACCGTCGTAATCGCGTCCGCATAAACAAGTCCGCCCTTCAGCAGATTTGCGTCCTTCTTGTACTCCAGCTTGTCAGGCGTAAAATAATAGTCCGGCAGGCCGACAATATTCTTGATCGTCTTGATGTCCCAGATTCCCTGGAACTTCAGGTTGTGGATCGTCATGACCGTCTTGATGCCGCGGTAGAATTCATTATTCTGGAAGTCCGCGTTCAGATAGACCGGGACAAGTCCCGTCTGCCAGTCATGGCAGTGAATGACGTCCGGACGGAAATCAATGGTGGGAAGAATGGAGAGCGCCGCCTTGCTGAAAAATGCAAACTTTCCGAGATCCCACGGCATGCCTGCATACGGCTTGTCGCAGGTGAAATAGTCCTGGTTGTCTATGAAGTAGAACTTGATTCCTTCATATTCACACTCGAAAATGCCGACGTAGCAGCTGTTCCAGTTAAAATCCATGTAGAAGTTCGTCTTGTACTCAAGCATATCCTTCCACTTCTGCGCCATGCAGGAATAATAAGGAAGGACGACTCTGCAGTCAAAATAGCGCTTGTCAAGAGCCTTGGGCAGAGAGCCGACAACATCCGCCAGTCCGCCTGTCTTTATAAACGGAACTCCTTCTGAAGCCACAAACAGAATCTTCTTCATAACAAAAACCTCCGCGCTTATGATTCAGCATTGGTAATTATGCTGAAATACTGCTTTTATTATAGAGCATTCTTTTTATATTGTCGACACATCTCTTTCATTTCCGCCGCCGACTTCAGCGTATTTTCCGTGATCTCAGCCCCTCCGATCAGCCTTGCGATCTCCTCGACCGACTCCTTATCAGAGAGGGCCTCGATCTTTGTGATCGCCGCCGTCTCCGAGACATCCTTCGTGATCCCATAGTGAGCGTCAGCCATGGCCGCAATCTGCGGAAGGTGTGTGATGCAGAGGACCTGCTGTCTTCCGGCAATGGCCGCCATCTTCTCGGCCGCCCTCTGTGCCGTGCGGCCGCTGATGCCCGTATCAATCTCATCGAAAATGACAGTCCCCACTGCATCCGCATCGGCAAAGATTGTGCGGATGGCCAGCATGATTCTGGAGAGCTCGCCGCCGGAGACGACGTTTCTGAGGCACCGCCGCGGCTCTCCCGGGTTCGTTGCAATCGTGAACTCGATGGCGTCCGTTCCGTTTGCCGTATACCTTCCTGCGTCTCCGAATTCAATCCCGAAATCAGCCCGCGCAAAATTCAGCTCCTGAAGCTGCTTCACAACCTCTCCGGAAAAAATCCGCGCATATTTTTTCCGCTCGGCTGAGAGTGCATCACAAGATTCGCGCAGCCGCTTCTCCGCTTCCTTCAGCTTTTTCTCAAGCTGCGCTCTCCGCTCCTCATAGTCCTGCAGTCCCTCCAGTTCCTTTGCCTTCGCGTCGCGCGCCGCAAGAATCTCCTCGATAGAATCGCCATATTTCTGCTTCAGGTGATTAATTGTGTTAAGCCGCTCCTCCGTGTCCGCAAACGATTCCGCCTCAAAGCTGAGACCATCCGCGTACTCCGAGAGGTCCCGGTTAAAGTCATTTAAAAGCCCGTCGATATCAGACAGCTGGGAGAGAAGCTGCCCGAGCCGCTCATCATACTCGGCCACCTGTGTCATTCTCCGCAGCGCACGGCCGATCAGCTCGCCTGCCGCCGTCTGCTCGTCGTAGCCGGTCAGCTCATGCACCTCATCTGCCGCGTCAGCGATTTTTTTCGCGTTCAGAAGCTTCCGGTATGTCTTCTCGATCTCCTCATCCTCTCCGGGCTTGAGGGCCGCGTCATCGATCTCCCCAATCTCAAATTCAAGGAAGGAGGCCCGTCTCGCCCGCTCCTCCGCGCTCATCGGGCTGCCGCCGAGCTCCTTTTTAATCGCGGCATACTCCGCATAATCAGCAGCGGTCTTCTTTTTAAGCGGCGCGATCTTCTTCTTCCCGTAGCGGTCAAGCAGGTCCAGCTGGACGTCGCTTCCGAGCAGCTTCTGATGCTCGCTCTGCCCGTGAATATCGATCAGAAAAGACGCAAGCCTTCTCACATCCGCAGCCGTTCTCGTCTCTCCGTTCACGCGGATCGTACTCCGTCCGTCCTGAATTTTCCGGGAAATGAGAATCACTCCGTCCTCAGGCTCGACATCCAGCGAGCGGACCGACTCGAGCACGCCCGGATCATCCGTCTCAAACACGAGCTCCGCCAGCCCCGTCTGCCCGGGCCTCACAAGATCCCTCTGGGACCGGCCGCCGAGCGCCAGTCCGATCGAATCGATAATGATCGACTTTCCGGCGCCTGTCTCTCCGGTCAGGATGTTCAGTCCCTTCGTGAAATCGACATCCACTTCCCGGATCAGCGCCAGATTCCTGATGTGAAGGTTTCTCAGCATAGTCTCACTCCTTCATGATCTGTCCGAGCTTTTCCCGCAGCACATCCGCGTCCTCCGGAGCGCGAATCACCGCAATGATCGTGTCATCTCCGGCAATACAGCCCAGAAGCTCGGACCAGTCCAGCGAGTCAAGTGCCGCCGCGGCCGCCATAGCCATACCGGACACCGTGTGAATCACAAGAATATTGCTGGACACGTCCATGGATACAAATGCGTCCCTCAGGACCCTCCTGTAGCGCAGCGCATTCTCCGGGTCTCCGGCATTCTTGGCGCTGTACCTGAAATGTCCGTCCGGCCCCGCTGTCTTATGAAGCTGCAGCTGGCGGATGTCCCTCGACACCGTCGCCTGTGTCACGGCAAACCCGGACCGGTTCAAAAGCTCGGCGAGCTCCTCCTGTGTCTCAACATCGTGCTCACGAATCAGCTTCAGAATCTGTTCATGTCTCGCATTTTTCATACCGCTCCTCCCGGATTTACGCTTCTCTCATTTTATACCGGAGCGTCTCAAGGAAGCTCGTGTTCTTCATCTTCACGAGTCTCGTGTGCCATTTTGACCGGCGGATCGTCACGCGGTCCCCGATATTCAGCGTGATCGGCGTGCCTCCGTCAAAGCTGACTCTGACGGCCGCCTCCAGCACACCCATCTTTCCCTCGGCAATCTCAATGGAAATCTGATCTGTCCCAGGAAGCACAATGCTGCGCGAAATCAGGGAGTGGGCAGCAATCGGCGTGAGCAGAAGGATCTGCGCCTCAGGCGAGACGATCGGCCCTCCGACAGACAGATTATATCCCGTCGACCCCGTCGCCGTTGCCACGATGATCCCGTCCGCCGCGTAGGTGTTCAGATATTTCCCATTGACGGAATTGACATACCGGAGGCCGCGGAGCGGCTTGCTCCGCGAGAGCACGATATCATTGAGCGCGACATCCGAATAGATTTCCCTGTCTGCACGGATGATTTTTCCGCGGAGCATCATGCGCTCCTCAATCGTATAGTCCCCGCTGATCAGGCGGTCGATCGCATCCTTCATATTGCGCCGCTCGACCTCAGCCAGATACCCGATTGTCCCCATATTGATACCGATAATCGGAATCTCCCGTCGGAATATCTTCTGCGCTGCTCTCAGCAGCGTGCCGTCTCCACCGAGCACAATCACGCACTGCGTCGAGTCCGGCACATCCGTCCCCTCATCAGACACGGTGCAGACGCATCCCCTGCTGCGGAGATAAGACATGATATAAGCGGCAACGCCGGCTGTCTCCTCATTGGTCACATTGCGGATCAGCGCGAACCGTTCCATGTCACGACTCCTTTCTGTCAAGCGATGCGTGTGCCTCCGTGACAACCGCGTCGATCATATCTCCGCTCACGCGGTTTTCTTTCGCCGAGCGGTCCAGAAGGCACAGATACTCAATATTGCCCTCCGGTCCCTTGATCGGTGAAAAATCAAGCATCTGTGGCATAAGTCTTATAGACGCCGCATACTCTGTCACCCTGCTGATGACCTCTCTGTGCACGTCCGGATCACGGACAACACCGTGCTTACCGACCTTCTCCCTTCCGGCCTCAAACTGTGGCTTGATGAGGCAGACAATCTGTCCGTCATCCGTCAGAAGATTCCGTGCCGGAAGCAGCACCTTGATGAGGGAAATGAAGCTTACATCGATGCTCGCGAATTCCGCCGGCGTTCCGATCTGCTCCGGCAGGACATAGCGAATATTCGTCTTCTCCATGCTCGTCACGCGCGGATCATTTCTGAGACCCCAGTCGAGCTGTCCGCGGCCGACATCAATGGACCACACGTGCCTTGCTCCGTTCTGCAGCATGCAGTCCGTGAAGCCTCCTGTCGAGCTCCCGATATCAAGGCAGTTCTTTCCCTCCACCGAGATCGGAAAAACCTTCAGGGCCTTCTCGAGCTTCAGGCCTCCCCGGCTCACATAGCGGAGCTTCGTGCCGCGCACCTCGAGCTTTGCGGTCTCTTCAAATGAAGTGCCCGCCTTGTCGCACCTTCTGCCGTCGACATAGACGATGCCCTCCATAATCAGGGCCTTCGCCTTCTCGCGGGACGCTGCGAGTCCCTGCTCCGTCATCAGTATGTCCAGTCTCTTCTTCATATCCGGCGCTCCCTTCAGTCCAGGTCTTCCATCGTGCCGTCCCCGGAAAGGACCTGCATTTTCTTCTCGTATGTCATAATCCGGCTGCTCACGTCCTTCAGGAGCTTCATTCCTTCCTGATAGAGACGGAAGCTCTCTTCAAGAGGAACATCCTCCGACTCGAGCCGTTTCACCATCGCATCGAGCTTCTCGAAGCTCTCCTCAACCGTCAGCTGCTCCGTGTTTCCGCCGTCCTTCTGTGTCTTATTCTCCATGCCTGCTCTCCGTCTTCTCTGCAGAGGCGTCATTCTCTCCGATTCCGCGCTCTGTGCCTGTCACCTCGGAGCGAATCACTCCGTCCGTCACATAGATTCTGAGCCGGTCTCCCGGCTTTGCCTGTTCAATTCTTGTCAGAGCGTGCCCGTCCTCCTGCGTGACAAATGAGAACCCTCTTGTCAGCTGCTTCACGGGGTTCAGACTGTCAAGCTTCGCAAGATAGAGGTCTGCGCGCCTCTCATCCCGTGAAAGCGCCCCTTCCGCGCCTCTTTCGAGCCGCTCCCGGAGGTCGTCCCGCCTTGCCAGGGCACATCTCAGATTCTCCTCCGCTGCCCGCCCGAGCAGCTCCGGATACCGCTCCGCTCTCGCGGATGCGCTCTGCAGCTTCACGCGGATCGCGCGGTCAAACCGGTCGAGGAGCTGCGCCTGCCTGAATTTTTCATTATTGAGACGCGCTCCCGGCGATGAGGCCCGGAGCCTTGCCTCATACCACTCCGCGCGGCGCAGATCCTGCCGGATCCGGCCGCTCACAAGGCGTTCCAGTAAGTCCGCATAGCGGTCCAGCTTCTTTCTGAATTCCTCCAGATCAAATACCGCAAGCTCTGCGGCAGCCGACGGCGTCGGCGCGCGAAGGTCCGCCACATAGTCCGCAATGGTCACGTCCGTCTCATGCCCGACAGCAGAGATCACGGGCGTTTCACACGCGAAGATCGCCTCTGCGACCTCCCGCTCATTGAAGGCCCACAGATCCTCAAGCGATCCACCGCCCCGGCCGACAATGATACAGTCAAGGCCCAGACTGTCGAGCACGCGGATACCCTCCACGATGGAATCCTTCGCTCCCTCGCCCTGGACAAGCGCGGGATATAAAATGACCTGCACATATGGATTTCTTCTGTGGGAAATATTCTGGATATCACGGATCGCCGCTCCGGTCGGGGCGGTGACAACACCGATATGCATGGCATACTTCGGAATCGGCTTTTTATAGGATACGTCGAACATGCCGAGTTCCCCGAGCTCGTTCTTCAGCTTCATGAACTGCTCGTACAGAATTCCCTCGCCCTCGAGGCGGATCTCCTTCGCATACAGCTGGTACCGCCCGTCGCGCTCATAGACGTCCACGCGTCCGCCGACAACAACCTTGTCCCCGTCCTTCATGCGGAACGGAAGACCCCGGCGGTCGCCGGCAAACATGACGCATGACATTGCGCCCTTGGCGTCCTTCAGGGAAAAATAGATATGGCCTGAGGAATGGTATTTGCAGTTTGATACCTCTCCCCGGATAAATATGGCGGAGAGGATACCGTCACCCGCAAACATATTCCGGATATAACGGTTAATCTCCCCGACCGAATAGATATGTCTGCCGGTCATGACCTCGAAATCTCGCCGAGAATGCCATTGATGAAGGCCGGTGATTCATTTCCGCCGTACTGCTTTGCCAGCTCGACTGCCTCATTGATGGCGACTCCCTCCGGAATCGTGTCGTCATATTTCATCTCATAGACGGCAACGCGAAGGATCGCAAGGTCACAGCTGCCGAAGCGGCTCGTCTTCCAGCCTCTGGCCGTGCTGTTCAGGATATCATCGATCTCCTTCTCCTTGCTGCTCACTGCCTGCCATCTCTGCTCAAGGAACGCCCTGTCCTTCTCGTCCAGGTCCTCGATGCCGTCAAGATAGAGCTTTGCCTGCTCCGGCATTTCCTCACTGCTGTTGAATGCGGTGAGATAAATCAGTTTAAATAAATGCTCGCGAAGTTTTCTTCTACTCACTTTTGTTCTCCGAATTTCTGTTTCTGATGCTGCTCCGGCAAATGCACAGCCCCGCCTGCAAAAAAGCCGGACCGGAGCTGTGTGATGCGCGATTCCGCCGGCCGGTACCGGGACAGGCTTTACTGTCCGTCATCGTCGACAGCGACATCGGCGACGGAAATATTGACATTTTCAACATGAAGGCCCGTCATGGTCTCGATGGTACTCTTGACCTTCTCCTGCACCTCGGCACCCACCTCCGGAATGCTGACTCCGTAGTCGAGCTCAAGCACAAGATCAACCGTGACCGCATTGTCCTTCACATCGACATGGACACCTCTGGACAGAGCCTTGATGCCCTTTCTTGCGAGAATCTTTCCGGTGATTCCGCCTGCGATCGACGCGACGCCCTTCACCTCCGTGGCGGCGAGGCCGGCAATGACCGCAACGACCTCCTCGGCGACCTTGACCGTTCCTCTGTCCGCGTCATTCTTTAACGTATACGTATTGCGATTTTCAGCCATAGATTTGCACCTCGCGATTTCTCTCAGATTGCCATCATTATACATGGGGACGCGCGGAAATTCAACCGGCCGCGCTCACTCCTCGTCGTCATCCCAGCCGCCGAACTCCGACAGCTTCAGGTTCTTGTTCCGCTCGAGCGTCATGCCGACACTCCATTCATGAACAAAGAGCAGAAGCGGATTTCCGTGCATATCCTTGATCTTTTTCATGTCTGTCGTTCCCTCAAGGTTCTCCACATCGACCTCATCCGGATTTTCGATCCAGCGGATGTACTCATACGGAAGCGTGTCCATGTAGATATCGACGTTGTACTCGTGCTCGAGACGATACTTCAGGACATCGAGCTGCAGGACACCGACGACACCGACGATAATCTCCTCCATGCCCGTATTGTACTCCTGGAAGACCTGGATCGCGCCCTCCTGGGCAATCTCCTCGATTCCCTTTGTGAACTGCTTGCGCTTCATCGTATCGACCTGGCGGATCCGCGCGAAATGCTCCGGCGAGAATGTCGGAATTCCTCCGAAGCGGAACGTATTGCCCGGTGCCTCCACCGTGTCGCCGATCGAGAAAATACCCGGATCAAACACGCCGATGATGTCTCCGGCCCACGCCTCCGACACGATGTGGCGCTCCTCGGCCATCATCTGCTGCGGCTGGCTGAGACGCGCCTTCCGCTGTCCCTGGACGTGCCACACCTCCATGTTCGCGTCGTAGTGGCCCGAGACAATGCGCATGAACGCGATGCGGTCGCGGTGGTTCTTATTCATGTTCGCCTGAATCTTGAACACAAATGCAGAGAAATCATTCTTCTCCGGGTCGATCAGACCCTGATCAGACATTCTCGGAAGCGGCGCAGAGCTCATGACGAGGAAATGCTGCAGAAACGTCTCGACGCCGAAATTCGTGAGCGCCGATCCGAAGAACACCGGAGAAATCTTTCCGTGGCTGACCTTATCCTGATCAAATTCCACGGAGGCTCCGTCGAGCAGCTCGATCTCTCCCTTCAGGTTCTCCACCTCTTCCTCTGAGACATATTTCAGGAGCTCCGGATCATCGATGTCGATATCGAGCTCCGTTCCCTCTCTCGTTCCCTTCTGTGTGTCACTGAAAATGAGCACCTTGCGTGTCTTCCGGTCGTAGACACCCTTGAAGCCCTTTCCGGAGCCGATCGGCCAGTTCACCGGGCAGCACGGAATGCCAAGCTCATGCTCGATCTCGTCCGTGAGCTCAAACGGGTCTCTCGCGTCGCGGTCCATCTTGTTGATGAACGTAAAAATCGGGATGTGGCGTCTCGCACAGACCTTGAACAGCTTTCGTGTCTGCGGCTCGACGCCCTTTGCGCCGTCAATGACCATGACAGCCGAGTCCGCCGCCATCAGCGTGCGGTACGTATCCTCAGAGAAGTCCTGATGGCCCGGCGTATCCAGGATATTGATGCAGTATCCCTCATAGCCGAACTGAAGCACGGATGACGTGACGGAAATACCTCTCTGCTTCTCGATCTCCATCCAGTCGGACACGGCGTGCCTCGCCGTAGCTTTGCCCTTGACCGAGCCCGCCAGGTTGATGGCCCCGCCGTAGAGAAGGAATTTCTCCGTCAGTGTCGTCTTACCGGCGTCCGGGTGTGAAATAATGGCAAATGTACGTCGTCTTTCAATTTCATTCATAAATTCGTTACTTCCTCGATCTCAAGTGTTAGCGGCAGATCCGACTGAATGGCGCAGAAATACTCCCTGTCCACATAGATGAACTGGGACCATCCGTCCATCGGCAGGTCGCGGAGACTGCGGAGCAGGCCCTCGCCCGTCCACTTCACATACGCCTCCTTGCGCACCCATTCCCTGAAAAACCTGTCCTGCCTGTCCTCGGAGGCAAGGAATTTTCTGTAGTCGTCGACCGAAAATACGCGTTTTCCCAGCTTGTCGATGTCTGTTACCCGTTTTTCCTGGATGTCTATCCCGACTCTGTGCGGTGAGACCGCAAGTACGATATAGCATCCGGAGTTGCTGATATTAAAATGAATATCGGGATGATTCTCAAGGTAGGGCTTCCCGTGCTCCGCCTTCGCGAGCACGCAGTCCTCCCTGCCGATCCCGTACTTTTTCGCGAGCGCATACATCAGGAGATCAATGCCTCTGGCACTGATCTCCTGATGTGTCATATCCTTTGCATGTTCAAGCCTCAGATAATATACGCCTGCGATCCTGTCACTGCTTTCTGCTGTCCACATAATCCGAGAGCCTCTGAATCGCCGTGCGGATTCTCTTCAGCGATTCATCCTTTCCAAGAATCTCAAGAAGCTGTGTCGCGCCGCCCGGTGTCGTCTGCTTTCCGGACACCGCCGTGCGGATCGGCCACATGACCTGTCCGTTCTTCCAGCCGTTTTCCGATGCAAAGGCCTTCAGCTCCGCAAACAGGTCATCGTTTGTGTACGAATCAGCTGCCTCAAGAACCGGAAGCACCTTCTTCAGAACCTCGAGAGAAAGCTCCGGAGTGGTCTTCATTTTCTTGTGCGTGTACATGGAGAGATCGTAATCCGGCACCTCCCGGAAGAATCCGAGCAGGTCCTCAATCTCGTCGAAGTTCTCGATGCGGCTCTGTGCCAGCGGAGCGAGAACGGCCGGGTCAATTCCCGGGACAGCCGCCTCAATTGCGGGGCGCGCCTTCTCAAGGAATTCCTCCGGCGTCAGCTTTCTCAGATACTCGCCGTTCATCCAACGGAGCTTTCCGATATCAAACACAGCCGGGGACTTGTTGATCTTCGTGTAGTCAAACTTTCTGACCAGATCATCAAGAGACATGATCTCCTGATTGTCGGGCGGATTCCAGCCGAGCAGGGCCGTATAGTTGACAATCGCCTCCGGCAGATAGCCCTGGTCCACCAGGTCCTCGAATGAGGAATGACCGGAGCGCTTGCTCAGCTTGTTGTGATGCTCATCCGTGATCAGCGGGCAGTGGACATACACCGGCACGTCCCATCCGAAGGCCTCATAGAGAAGATTGTACTTCGGACTTGAGGAGAGATACTCATTTCCGCGGACAACGTGAGTCACGCCCATCAGATGATCGTCGACAACATTTGCAAAATTATAGGTCGGGAAGCCGTCGGACTTGATCAGGATCATATCGTCAAGCTCGGCGTTCTCCACAGTGATGTCGCCGTAAATGTCGTCGTGGAACGTCGTCGTTCCCTCGAGCGGAACATTGAGACGGACAACGTGCGGGACGCCGGCCGCCAGCTTCTCCTCGATCTCCTCCTTCGACAAATGCAGACAATGCTTGTCATAGCGGCTGATCTCCTTGCCGCCCACCTCTGTCCGGAGCGAATCGAGTCTCTCCTTTGTGCAGAAGCAGTAATATGCCTTGCCCTTCCGGATCAGCTCCTCGGCATATTTCTGATAGATGCCCTGTCTGCAGCGCTCGGACTGAACATACGGGCCGACGCCGCCGTCCTTGTCAGGGCCCTCGTCATACTCGATGCCTGCATCCTTCAGTGTCTGATTGATGATGTCAACTGCACCCTCGACAAACCGCTCCTGGTCTGTATCCTCGATGCGGAGCATGAAGATGCCGCCCGCATGCTTGGCGATCAGATAAGAATAAAGGGCTGTGCGAAGATTGCCGACATGCATTCTGCCTGTCGGACTCGGTGCAAATCTGGTTTTTACCATGGTCATGTATAAATCCCCGGAAGAATATCGCGCGGCTTCCCGTGAAATACGAGGTCGGCGGCTCTGTCCGAGGGGTTCTCCTCCTCATTGATAAGAATAATTCGTTTTCCGTCAAAATAGCTGATTGCATTTCTCACAAGAGTTGCCTTCATCGAGCAGCCCAGAATGAGAAGCGTGTCCGCTCTCTCCACCTCACTCGCAGACGCGGTGATCAGCGAGTTCGGGATCATTTCTCCGTCGAGCACAATATCGGGGCGCACGACATTGCCGCAGTGCGGACAGAGCGGAATGCCCTCCGCCTTCATCATGAAGTCAATCGGAAATTTCGCACCGCAGTGCGGGCAGTGATTCTGATAGACACTCCCGTGCATCTCGATATACCGGCGGATTCCCGCCCGTCCGGGCAGCCCGTAGATGGACCGCGTGATCACAGACTGAACGCGCCGCTCATCCTCAAGGCGGCGGAGCGTCTCCAGGGCAGGCCCGGGTGTCCCGAGCTTTCCGAGAATATCCTCATGATAATACTCAAAAAACATCTTCGGCCGCGTGTTGAAGAACTGGGCCGAGAAAATCTCTTCCGGCGAATAGCCGTACTTCGTCTCTACGGCGTAGGCGTTGTCGCTGTCCCGATAATTAAAGCATCCGCAGTCACTGGCGACACTGAGTCCCAGCAGACAGACGATGTGACTGCTTTCCCGGATCTCTCTGCGAAGCGTACCAAGATCCATGCTGTCTCCTTCCCGGTATTATTCGTCGATACCGTGATCGTTCAGGTATGTGATGACATCGCCGACCGTATGCATCTTCTGGAGATCATCGATCGGAATCTCAATCGAATACTCATCCTCGAGATTCATGGCGAGCTCATAGAGATCAAGAGAATCCGCTCCCAGATCGTCCTTGAAATCCGTGTCCAGGCCGATTTCATCCTCCTCGACATTCAGCTGCTCCGCAATGTATTTCTTCATCTTTTCAAGCATAATCCCTGCTCCTTTCCGTTGATGTATGTTCAGGCAGCCCGTCATGGGCCGTCATGTGTGACGTCCGCAGTCTCACCCCACAGATTCCGTCTGTTCTCACGGAAGCGGATCCGCATGGAGACGGACAGCGCAATCGCAATTTCAAGCATCAGGAACACCACCGATGTCCCGCCATAGCTGACAAACGGCAGCGTCACTCCTGTTGTCGGTATAAGATTAAGCACAACGCTGATATTCAGGATCACCTGCAGCGCTATGTGCGCAAAGATCCCGGTCACAATCAGTGAACCATAGAGATCCGGCGCGTTCTGCGCGATGATGAACAGACGGTACAGCAGGTAAATGAAAAGCAGCACCACGATGATCCCGCCGACTATGCCCAGCTCCTCGCAGATAATTGAAAAAATCATATCATTTTCAGCCTCCGGAACAGCTCCCAGCTTCTGCGTGCTGTTGCCGAGGCCCTTGCCCAGAAGACCGCCGCTCCCGATCGCATAGAGTGCCTGCAGGATCTGATAGCCTCCACTGGACGAATACTTCTCCGGATGAAGCCACACCTGAATCCGGCTGAACCGGAAGCTTCCTCCAATCTCATGCGTACCGATCAGCCAGACGCAGAAAGCCACAAAGGCCGCAATAATGGCTGCCGCAATGAGAAAGGCCTTCGTTTTCGGATGCGCAATAAAAATGATCGTGACCGTAATTCCCAGAATAATAATGGCGGTGCTCAGATTCTGTGTGAAGAAAAACACACACAGCGACTGAACAGCTCCCAGACACAGGGGGAAAAGAATGGCCTTCAATCCCTTGTACTTCCGCCCCATCTTCACTATCCAGATTGGAATATACACAATCACGGCGATCTTCGCAAGCTCTGCCGGCTGAAAACTGAGCTGGCCGAGATTGATCCACCTCCGCGCACCATTCACGGTCTTTCCGAGCGGCGACTTTGTCAGCATAACGAGTACAAGTGACAGAATATACAGCGTGCCCCCGGCCTTCCAGAGGATGTGGTAGTCAAGTATCATCGACGCAATCACAGCCCCGATAAGCGCAAGGGCCGATATGCCCGCCTGTTTCCCGAAAAAATGCAGGTCGTTGCCATATCGGACCTGTGACGTGTACGCCGTCGCGCTGTACAGAATCACCAGGCCGAAGCCCGTCAGCAGAATGACTGATGTCAGGAGCCCGTAGTCATAATAGTCTGCCCGAAGACTTCTTTTTAATCCAAACCTCTTCCACATACCGGTCACCAGCGCCTGCACCCCTTGAGGAACACGTGCTTGATATAGCTGATCGTATAATCCTCTCCCTTTTCCGCCCAGAGCCGCAGAAGGAAATCAATCTGTCGCTTTGTGACGGGATGGATAAACCAGGACCGCTGTTTTCCTCTGAGCCAGTACTCATACGGAGACCGGTCCGTGTATTTGTCACCCAGATACACGCGGCTCGCGGACACTCTGTCGAAAATGAGCTCCGCCACATATCTCCGCGGCATCTGTGCTCCCCGGAGCACCCGCTCATCCTTCATATCGGATGCGTAGTCGATCCAGTACTCATAGTGATGCGGATTGCGCCCCTTGTGATGCAGCCACGCCGTCGACACACCGGTCGCCTCGCGCTCTGCATTATTCGGACTTCTCATGCCCTGATAATATTTCGCTCCGATCAGAAATTCCGTCGGCGAATACTTGCTCAGATCATGCAGAAGTCCCTGCTTATAAAGCCCTGCTCTGAAGCAATATGAGCATACCAGATTATGATGTTTTGTGATAGTCCTAAAATGTCCGATTGGATCCATTGATGTCCTTTCCGCCGTCCTTCTTATCTTCGTCAGCCGATGCGGCTTCCTCATCCGATCCCGTAGATTTCTTCCTCGGTGCCGCTTTCTTCGCAGCCTTCTCTCTTGCGGCTTCCTCCTCGGCGGCGCGCTTTGCGGCAAGCCTTGCCTCCTCGCGGCGTCTGGCCGCAAGCGCCGCGGCCTTCTTCCAGAACTCCGTGTTCTTTCTTCCGCGGACAACCGTCACAGAGCGGGGCCCGACCTCGATGAACTGCTGATTGCTGAGCGCATCTCCGTCCTCGCCGGAGTGAAATTCATGTCCCGGGTCGGAGACATCGATGGCGATCTCCCACGCAAAGCCTGTCGGCAGCTGCGGAAGCGCGAAGCAATGGTTCTCCCAGTGGGCATTGTACGCGACGTAGAAGAAGTCATCGGCCGGATAGCCCTCACGGACCGCATAGGCCCCGTCGAGCAACATACCGAGCGTTCTCGATCCGTTGCCGAGCTCAAACACCCATGCCTTTGTGTCATGAAATGAAATGTCCGGATAACCGCACGACATTGTATCCGTTCCGCGCAGCTCTCCGCGCATGCGGAAGATCGGGTGCGCCTTCCGGAAGGCCGTCAGCTTTCCGACAAAAGCCCGGAGCTCTGTCGCGTCCTTTCCCGTGTTCCAGTCCGTCCAGCCCGTCTCATTGTCTGAGGAGTAGGCGTTGTTATTGCCTCCCTGCGTGTTCATACATTCGTCTCCGGCCATGATGAGCGGCACGCCCTGGGACAGAAAGATATAGAGAAATGCATTTTTCAGCTGACGCATGCGAAGCTCTCTGATCGATCTCTTTCTGGTCGGTCCCTCGACGCCGCAGTTCCAGCTGAAGTTCTCGGCAGGCCCGTCGCAGTTGTTCTCGCCGTTCGCCTCGTTGTGCTTCCAGTCATAGGTAACCATGTCGTTCAGCGTGAACCCGTTGACATTGTCCATATAGTTGACAAAGGCGTGCGTGCCCGGATTTCTTCTCACGAGCTGGGCAAATGAAAGAATCCTTCCCTGATCGCCCTTGAGCAGGCATCTCGCTGTCTGCTCAAACTCGTCGTTATATTCCATGAGATTTCTGTGGCGGGGCGTATTGCCTCCGTAGACCCAGCCCGCGTCCACGTGCTCAAACATCAGCTTTGTCCGGCTGAGAAGCGGATCATGAACGAGCAGGGCCATCGGCACGCCTGTCCCCATCAGATGAAAGCCGTCGACATGAAAGTGCTGCTTCCACCAGTGAATGGCCATCACAGCCGTCATCTGGTCTGTCTTCTCCGGAAAATACATTTCCAGATAGACCTCCATGTGCTCTCTGTGAAAGGCCTGCACCATCTCCGCAAACTCCTCGTCCGCATCATCTGATGCCGCAAAGCTTCTCTTCGGCGCAAAATAATAGTTTCTGTCCGCGTAGCCCCAGTAATTCTTCGGAGCGACGGCGGTCTCCCGTCCGTCCGGTCCTGTGACCGTCTCCGCAAACGGCGTAATTCCGAGATCCGGGTCCCGGTCATAGACCGGCATCAGCTCGACTGCCGTAAAGCCAAGGTCCCTGATATACGGGATTTTCTCCATAAGCCCCAGGAATGTTCCCTTGTGCTTTACACCCTTCTTCGCCTTCTCCGTAAAGCCTCTGACATGAAGCTTATAGATGCAGACGTCCGACATATCAAGGAGCGGCGGCTTATCCTCCGGACGTTTCTGTGTGCCGTCGGCGCAGTAGCATTCCTTTCCATCTATGCCTCCCGCATACGGGTCCGGAACGGCTCTCCCATCAACCTCATAATGATAAGTAAAGGCAGATGCATCAAGACCGCCGATATAGACGCTGCTGACATCTCCCGTCCTCTCTTCAGCCGGAAGCGGAATTCTCAGCATCTCGCTCCCCTGCGGATCAGACAGGACAAGCTCCGCCTTTTTGTCGTCCGCGATGGCAAACGAAAAATTCACTCCGCCTCTCACCGTGCGCGCTCCCGGAATTTCCGGATTGCCCGGCTGTATGTCCCAGTTCATTTTTTCGCTCAAATCATTCCTCCTGACCTGACTTACCGTTCCGCGGTCACTGCTTCCATGCGCGGATGGACAAATTTTCCAGAATGTGCATACAGTTTATATTATACGTCTTCAAAACTTCCATGTCACCCCCTGTTACAGTTCACACGCCACCAGACCTCGGTGAACGGTCAGCGATATCAGGAGCGGTGAGGGCGTTATACATTGTTCTCAGATCTCTTCGACATTGAAAATACGGAGGAGTCCGAAGATCACCCTGAGCCGCTGCGTCAGCGGCGAAGGGAAGCTGAGGAGGACGGAGTCTGCCCGATACCGCCCTGATATTCGCGACCGCATGCGACTTTGGATGGCGTGTGAACAGTAACACCCCCTTTACTCCGCGGTACGGAATCCCCAAATGGAATTGCATTTTCATGACGGTTCTGCTATGCTCACTGTAATCACTAACAAGTATACTCAGAAAGGAGTTTATCCATGGCTGATACCGAACACGAGGATTTTGGCACTGTCACGCTGACTCTTGAAGACGACTCGGAGCTGGAATGCGCTATTCTGGCAATCTATCCGGCCGGTGACGGAAAGTATATCGCTCTTCTTCCGCTCACGGAGGACGGAGACGAGGACGAAGAGGACGCGGATGTTCTCATTTACCGCTTCATCGAGGGAGAAGACGGGGAGGACCCGCAGCTCGAGAATATCGAGAGCGACGACGAGTACGATGTCGCCGCGGATGCCTTCGACGAGCTGCTTGATGAGCAGGAATTTGACGAGGAGGGCGGCGATGACGACGATGACACCGCCATCCACGAGGTGGATATCACAACGGAGTAAGCCTCTGCTGATCCTGCCTGAGCCGGCCCGGCAGACATCGGCCCGCCGGGGACTGGTCCGAAAAATCCACAGGGTAAAGAAAGGGACTGTGAAGACAGCATCATTCTTCACAGTCCCTTCATTTTTATGATTCACTGCTTTCCCGTCGAACCGAAGCCACTCTCACCGCGCTCAGTTCCGCTCAGCTCCTCATCGGTCTCCTCAAATGTCACCGGAAGATAGGGCATGACGATGAGCTGCGCGATCCGCTCTCCGGGCTCGACCGTTCTCGTCACCCCGCCGTCGTTGTGAAGCGGGACCATGAACGGTCCTCTGTAATCAGAATCGATGACACCGACACAGTTCGCCGGCCGGAGGCTCTCCTTCGACGCAAGCCCGCTTCTGGCAAAGATCGCGCCGAAATAGCCGGTCGGGATTTCCATGGACAATCCGATGCCGATCATTTTTGTCTCATGCGGCGCGATTGTCTCACTTTCAGTGAGATCGGCATACAAATCGTATCCTGCCGCCTCACTGCTCCCGCGCGTCGGGAGCTTTGCTGTCTCTGTCAGTTTCCGGACTTTTATTTTCATCTGTTCCTCCGCTTAAAGTATATTACAAGCTCTGCCGCCGGCAAAATCACGCGTCACCTGAAATCACATGCATTCTGACAGCGTGTGGATGTCACTGCAGCGTGACGGAATTCGGCGCGCTCGACAGTCTGTAAATGGCCGCTCCCTGCGACTCGAAATCCTCAAGCAGCATCTTCCCGTTATATGTCTCATAGGTATCTGCGTCTATGATGACATCCGGCGCGTCTATGAAGACGCCGACGGGATGCATGTACTGGTAAATTCTTGTCGAGCAGCCGTGGTTTCCGTGATGCGCGACCTGAACATATGTCGTGTCGAGCAGGTCCTTGTAATTGTCGACGACGTGCATTTCCTGTGTGGAAATGAGGTCCGCCATAAACAGCATGCTCGTGCTCTTTCCATCGAGGCGGAACACAAGGCTTCCCGCGTTCAGAAGATCCGTGCTCAGCTTCTCGACCGCCGAATCCCAGGTATTAAGGACCGTCATCTTCAGTCCGAGGATGTCATAGGTGTCTCCCTCGCTCGGATAGACGACATTGCTCATCGTGCCGAGAACCTTCTCAAACGCGTAATAGATGTCGATGTCATCGACGGCAGTCGCCGTCTTCTCGTACAAAGCCTGATTGACCTTCGGCGTGATCACGCGGTCCACGGTAATCGTCCCGTCCGTGTTATTGCCCATGATCTCCGTAAATGCGCCGCAGTGGTCCGGATGCGCGTGCGTGATGATCCACGTCGACACATGATTGCCATGCGCCGCGATGATCGACCGCAGCTGATCGGCATCCTGTCTGTAGCCGCCGTCCACAATGGCAAGTTTTCCCTCCGAGTCCGTGATCGTGTAAATCATCGCCTGCCACTGGTCCGATGTCGGATACTGCGTCAGCGTCCAGGTCTCTCCCGTACCGGAATCCGTGACCGTCTGTGAGACGGAGGCTGCACCGGATTCCGCCGAGCTCAGGACGGCATTCGTCCGGCCGGACTTTGTTCCCCCGCTCTCCGTATTTCCGGACGAGGCTCCGTTGCTTCCCGACCCCCGACGGACCGTCACGGCAAAGACCGCAGCGAGAACGAGAACAAGGACAAGAACGGCCGCAATCACAGGCCGCAGCGCCTTTCTCATGTGGCTCTCATTCAAAGAGCCTCCGGTCTTTCTCTCCGCTGCATGCCCTGCGGCGGATTTTCTCCTCTGTTTGTTCTCCTCGCCGTGTGGTTTCTCCGATCCTGTAACTTTCTCTTTATTCTGTTTCCCTGTCTTTCGTTCATGAACTGCCTCGTCGAATTCCTCGTCGAAGACAGACTCCGGCTTCTGCTCGTTCTCTCTGCTCCCGGCATCATCCGGCAGATCCAGCTTCTTCAGGAGCTCTTCGACCTCCTGATCCTCCTTCTCCGGAATCGTATCGATATTTCTTCGCCGGGCCGGCTGCTTTTCTCCCTGTTTTTTTCTCTTTTTTCTGACCTGCTCGCTCCACGCGTCGGAGGCAAACTCATACAGATCCGAAAGATTTTTCTTTATTTTGCCCACAAGTTCTGGTACACTCCACGGTCGTCAGATTCCGACCTGCTTTCTGTCTTCTCGTTACATAATCGCCGGATTTGCATTTTACACGCCATCCGGGATTGCGCGCATTTTCAAAGTCTGAATGGCGTGATAGCAGTCTCCCTCCGGATGGTCTCCGGCACTGGTTATCATATTATCTTCTGCATGAAATGAAGTCAAGTACGCGCTCTCCAGGCCCTCGCGAGTGCTCCGGCCGTCTCTTCGATCAGGGACGGATCAAGACCCGCGTACCCTGCCACAACAGTAGACGGCGGGCATATCTCCGCTCCCGCCATATAGTACTCGCTCAGCCCCCTGATGAGAATTCCCTCCTTCTCGGCCGAGCGCACCATGTCCCACTCACCTCCGGCCTCCGGATATGTCAGCAGGAAATGAAGCCCCGAATGCTCAGACCTGATCAGAAGGCCATCGCCGAGCTCCCGCCTCAGTGCAGCAGCGAACGCCGTCTTTCTCTTCTTATACGCATGGCGCATGCGCCCGATATGTCTCGTAAAAAAGCCCTCCGCCATAAACACAGCCAGCGTCTGCTGCTCAACTCTTGAGACTGTATTCGCATAGAGCGCGAAGTCCTGTCTGTAGCGCGCAAGCAGGTCCTCCGGAAGAACCATACAGGCAATACGGATGCCGGGCGCAAGTGACTTCGAGAATGTCGTCAGATAAATGACATGCCCGCGCTTTCCGGCCATTCCCTGCAGAGACGGGAGCGGACGAATATCAAACCGGAACTCGGAGTCATAGTCGTCCTCCAGGATATAGCGGTTCTCATTTTCCTCCGCCCACGAAAGAAGCTGCGCGCGCCTCCTTGCCGGCATCGTCACACCGGTCGGAAAATGGTGGCTCGGCGTGATATAGCAGATATTGGCCCCGCTCTCCCGGAGCGCATCCGCCGGGAGTCCTTCGGCGTCAATGTTCACGAGCTTTGTTCTGATCCCGCAATTTTCAAGGACTGCCTTTGTGCGGCTGTAGCCCGGATTCTCGATCGCGGCGATACCGCCCTGAAAGAGATGTGCCAGACACCCGAGCAGGTACTCAATGCCCGCTCCGACAACAATCTGCTCCGGCGTGCACTCAACACCGCGGCTTGCAGACAGGTAGGCCGCGATCTGTACCCGGAGGTTCAGATCACCCTGCATGTCCCCGTGCTGCCAGAGCTCCGGATTGTGATAGAGAAGCTCTCTCTGAATCCGTCCCCACTGCCTGACCGGAAAGAGCCCCGTATCAATGCTTCCCGTCGAGAGGTCCGTCATGCACTTCCTTCTTTCAGTGCCGGCCGGGGTGCCTGTGGCCGGCGGATGATAGACATGGAGCATGCCGCCTGTGTCCTGGACAATAAAGCCCCGCCGCTCCGCCGATTCGACGATTCCGGCTGCCGCGAGCATCTGATAGGCCGTGTCAACCGTGTTGACGCTGACGCCGAGCCGCTCCGCCATCGTCCTCCGCCCCGGGAGCGTCTGTCCCGGCCTGTACTGACCAGCGAGAATTTCCTCCTCCAGCTGCCTGTACAGCTGCTCATAGAGCGGCCGTCTGCTCTTCGGATCAAGTGCAATCATCCATGTTCCTCTCCGGGGCCGCCGCCCGGCTGGCCCCAAGCTTTTACATTTGCCTGATGCTTCAGATCATACCAGATTTTATCCCGGTATACAATCCTTTGGAGAGTCCGCCAGATACTGCCCTGATATCGCTGACCGTTCACCGAGGTCTGGCGGCGTGTGAACTGTAACATCTCCGCGGCCGCTCGCAAAAAAAAGAGCCCGGCCTCCCGGAGAGATTCTCCCCGGAAGGCACAGGCACCTCATTTTCATATAAAATTATTTACTGTCCGGATGCACCGTAGTTCGACAGCACACGGGCTGACGGATCGTTGACATCGCATCCCGGCCATGTCTTGTTCGGCATCCAGAATGCGGGGATCATGTCCGCCTGTCCCGGATAGTACTCCTCAAAGAGCTCGCGGTACAGCAGCGACTCCTTCGTAAACGGACGCGCATGCGTATACTTCATCCGCTTCTCCTCGAACTCCTCGTCCGTATAATAGCCCTCCGCGAATTCCTTCAGGTCGTCAACCATTGAGTGACCGACCGCATCGGAAAATGCAGCCTTCTCACGCATCAGGATATCGTGCGGCAGCCAGTCGCTGTTCTCAAACGCATGGCGCAGCAGGTACTTGCCCTTTCCGTACGTATTCATCTTGACAGCCGGATCAAGCCGCATGACATAGGATACGAAATCGAGATCGCCGAACGGCACGCGGGCCTCCATCGAGTGGACACTGATGCAACGGTCAGCGCGGAGAACATCGTAGACATTGAGCTCGCGCACGCGCTTCTCAGCCTCCTTCTGGAATTCCTCCGCGTCCGGAGCAAAATCCGTGTACTTATAGCCGAACAGCTCATCGGAGACCTCGCCGGTCAGAAGGACGCGGACATCGGTGTGCTCATGGATGTATTTGCAGCACAGGTACATGCCCATGCTTGCGCGGATCGTCGTAATATCAAATGTTCCGAGTGCGGCGATGACCTCACGGAGAGAATTCACAACCGTGTCTCTGTCAATGATCACCTCCGTGTGATCAGCACCGAGATAATCAGCGACCTCTCTCGCATACTTGAGGTCGATCGCGTCCGTGTTCATACCGATGGCAAATGTACGGATCGGCTTTGCGAGCAGTCTGGCAGAAATCGCACAGACAAGTGACGAATCGAGACCACCTGAGAGCAGGAAGCCGAGCGGTGCGTCCGCATCGAGGCGCTTCTCAATGGCCTTGACAAGCAGGTCACGGATCTTTGCGGAAGCTGTCTCCACATCATCATGAATATAAAGGGCGTCGCCCGCCTTTGTCCCGGCGACTACCTCGGGATCCGTCGGGTCCGGTGCGCTCTCGCAGGACTCGAAGGCCTTTCTCCCCTTATAGATTTCTGCGTATCTTGTGAATTTTCCGTCCTTCCAGTAGCATCCGGGCGGGAACGGCATAATCCGGTCACAGATGCCGACAAGGTTCTTCGCCTCGGAGGCAAAGACAATCGAGCCGTCCTTCAGATATCCGTAGTGAAGCGGGCGGATGCCGATCGGATCGCGGGCCGCGATCAGGCTGTTTGTCTCGCCGTCATAGATGATCATTGCAAACTCCGCATCGAGATGGCGGAACATATCGACGCCGTACTTCTCGTACATCGGCAGAATGATCTCGCAGTCCGAGGTACTCTTCAGCTTGTACCCCTCCGCGATAAACTCCGCACGGATCGGACGGAAGTTGTAGAGCTCTCCGTTGCAGACGACAGCCTTCTTTCCGATATGGAACGGCTGCATGCCCTCCTCATTCAGGCCCATGATGGACAGTCGCTCAAAACCGAGCCAGCCGTCTCCGGCCTCTTCAAAACGCATCATGTCCGGTCCGCGGGACGCCGTCTTCTCAAATGCTTCCTTCGCATTATTTTCAGAAATACCTCTCTTCTCAAAACCGATAATTGAACACATGCTGCGGCAATCCTCCTTCTTTCAATATTCGCGCTGCCAGGTTCGACATGACTGCGTGTCTCATGCATGAACCGGAGTAACGATTCAGCGCCCCTGACCCGGAACGCTCCGCGTTCCTCGCTGTGGATGCCGAATAATTGCAAAAAGGGACAACAGACCTGTCCGTCCTCGAACAGGCCTGCTGTCCCTCCTTGGACATGCACGGTCTTCATTTTCCCTGCTTGATGCAGGTTTGTTAAGACGTTAACACCGCGGTAAATGCCTGTCAAGCATACAGATTCAATTTCCTTGTTCGGAATCAGATACAAGGAAGGCTGTCAAATTTAATATTTACATAAAAAATGCATTGCGTTATATTAGTAGAGTTTTTTATAATGGTATTATCTATGGTCCATTACAAGTCATGACATGTGAAAGGAGCACGTATGGCAGTCAAATATGTATTTGTTACCGGCGGTGTCGTATCAGGACTCGGCAAGGGAATCACGGCAGCGTCTCTCGGCCGTCTTCTCAAGGCACGCGGTTACAAGGTCACCATGCAGAAGATGGATCCGTATGTCAATATCGATCCCGGCACGATGAACCCGATTCAGCACGGCGAGGTGTATGTCACGGAGGACGGCATCGAGACCGACCTCGATCTCGGCCACTATGAGCGCTTCATCGATGAGAATCTCGGCCGCAACGCGAACGTGACCACCGGCAAGGTCTACTGGTCCGTGCTGCAGAAGGAGCGCCGCGGCGATTACGGCGGCGGTACAGTCCAGGTTATTCCGCACATCACAAACGAAATCAAGAGCCGTTTCTATACAAATGATACGGACGACTCCACGCACATCGCAATCATCGAGGTCGGCGGAACAGTCGGCGACATCGAGTCTCAGCCGTTCCTCGAGGCGATCCGTCAGTTCCAGCAGGAGGTCGGAAAAGAGAACGCGATCCTCATGCTCGTCTCTCTGCTCCCGTATCTCCGCTGCTCCCGCGAGATGAAGTCCAAGCCGACGCAGATGGCCGTCAAGTCCCTTCAGTCCATGGGACTTCAGCCGGACATCATCATCTGCCGCTCCGAGATGGAGGTCCCGCAGTCGATCCGCGACAAGATCGCACTCTTCTGCAATGTTCCGACATCCCATGTTCTGCAGAACCTCGACGTCGATTACCTCTATGAGGCGCCGCTCGCCATGGAGAAGGAGCATCTTGCCCAGGTGTGCTGCGAAGCCCTTCACATTCCGTGCCCGCAGCCGGACCTCACAGACTGGACAGAGATGGTCTCCCGTCTCCGCCATCCGAAGAAGGAAGTCACAGTTGCTCTTGTCGGCAAATATACGGCCCTTCACGACGCATATCTCTCCGTCGTCGAGGCCTTAAAGCACGGCGGAATCGCAAGCTATGCGGATGTTCATATTAAATGGATCGAATCCGAGGATGTCACGAAGGACACGGCCTCCCTTCTTCTCAAGGATGTCGACGGAATTCTCGTCCCCGGCGGCTTCGGTGACCGCGGCATCGAGGGCATGATCGTCGCAATTCAGTACGCCCGCGAGCACAATGTCCCGTACCTCGGCCTCTGCCTCGGCATGCAGCTGTCTATTATTGAATTTGCCCGCCATGTGGCAGGTCTTGAGGATGCAGACTCAATCGAGTTCAATCCGGACACGACGCATCCGGTCATCGCGCTGATGCCGGATCAGAACGGCGTGACGGACATCGGCGGCACGCTCCGTCTCGGCTCCTATCCGTGTCACCTGAAGACAGGCTCTCTTGCGGAGTCTCTGTATGGCACAGACGACATCACGGAGCGCCACAGACACAGATATGAGGTGAACAACGAGTACCGCCAGGTTCTCGAGGACCACGGTCTCGTCTTCTCCGGCACTTCCCCGGACGGTCACATCGTCGAGATGTGCGAGAACCCGAACCTCACCTTCTTCATCGCAACGCAGGCGCATCCGGAATTCAAGTCCCGTCCGAACCGCCCGCATCCGCTGTTCCGCGGCTTCGTGGCAGCAGCCATCGCCCACATGGACGAGCGCGTGCACGCCTGACGGGCCCGCTGCGTATAGCAAAAAGAACAAGCACCCTGCGGAAAGTGCTTGACAGAAAAACGGGCAGCGCACTATAATCCATCACATGGACAAGCGAGGGTGCTTCCAGAATGGGAGCAGTCTCGCTTTCTTTGTACTTATAGAAATTCATTTCCCGGATTGTATGGAGGAAAAATCATGAGTTATACGAAAGACGATATCATCCGTATCGCAGATGAAAATGACGTTGAATTTATTCGTATGCAGTTCACGGATATCTTCGGTCAGCTGAAGAATGTGGCCATCACACGTTCACAGCTCAATAAGGCGCTGAACAACGAGATCATGATCGACGGCTCTTCAATCGAGGGCTTCGCGCGCATCAATGAGTCCGATCAGTACCTGTATCCGGACCTCGACAGCTTCGCGATTCTTCCGTGGAGACCGCAGCACAGCAAGGTCGCGCGCTTCCTCTGCGACGTCCACAATCCGGACGGCACACCGTATGTCGGCGATCCGCGCAACGTCCTTAAGAGAGAGCTTGAGAAGGCAAAGGCCATGGGCTATGAGTTCGATGTCGGCCCGGAGTGCGAGTTCTTCCTCTTCGAGACAGATGAGGTCGGCAGACCGACAACCAACACACAGGATGAGGCCGGCTACTTCGATCTCGCTCCGATCGATCACGGCTCCGATACACGCCGTGAGATCTGCCTGAACCTCGAGAAGCTCGGCTATGAGATTGAGGCCTCCCATCACGAGGTCGCAAAGGGCCAGCATGAGATCGACTTCAAGTACGGCGAGGCACTCGCAACCGCTGACAAGATCATGACCTTCAAGCTCGCTGTCAAGGTGCTCGCTGCAAGAAACGGCCTTCACGCGACATTTATGCCGAAGCCGCTCTTTGGTGTCAACGGATCCGGCATGCACATCAACATGTCGCTCTTCAAGGACGGCAAGAACATCTTCTTCGATGAGAACGGTGACCGGAAGCTCTCCAAGGAGGCTTACTCATTTATCGCCGGCATCCTCGCTCACATCAAGGGAATCACAGCGATCACAAATCCGCTTGTCAACTCCTACAAGCGTCTGGTACCGGGCTATGAGGCTCCGTGCTATCTCGCATGGTCCGCTTCGAACCGCTCCGCTCTGATCCGTATCCCGGCATCGAGAGGCGCCGCGACACGTGTTGAGCTCCGCTGCCCGGATCCGTCCTGCAACCCGTATCTCGCTCTCGCTGTCTGCCTCGCGGCAGGTCTTGACGGCATCGAGAAGGGCATGACTCCGCCGGATGAAATCACAGAGAACATCTTCGAGATGTCCGCTGAGACAAGACGGATGGCAGGAATCGAGTCTCTTCCGGGAACACTGAAGGAGGCGCTCGACGCTATGTCCGCAGATGAGCTCATCACAAGCGTTCTTGGTGACCATGTATTCGAGCAGTACATCGCCGGCAAGACAGCTGAGTGGGATGAGTACCGCACGCAGGTCAGCGAGTGGGAGCTTAAGAAATACATGGTGACGATCTGACTGTATCCGGATACCGTATTCCGCCGGAAATGAACAGTACACCGTTCCCGGCGGAACGGTGCCCGATATGTTCCGCTTATACGATATTTTGAGGAGGAGGACAGGCCATGACCCGGATCGTCATTGCAATTGCAAATGAAACACTTCGCGAATCGATCGCAGGTATGCTGCAACGCAACGGTATCGAAATCCGGAATGTCTGTCAGTCCGGCCGGGAGGCTATCCGCGCCATAAAGCGCATGGGCGGCGGTGTCGTGATTCTGTCAGCAAGGCTGACGGATATGACGGCTGATGAATTCGTAGATCTTCTGTATGACGACGCGCAGTATCTCCTGCTCGCGCGCCCCACAGAGATGGAGAACTGTGTCAGCGACAGATTTTTCCGTGTCGCTCTCCCGGTTCATTCCGGAGAGCTGCTCGGATGCGTCAGAATTCTGATGCAGCTCGATGAACGGATTGTCGCGGCCAGCGTGCCGAAGCGCACAGAGGAGGAAAAGCAGGTAATCACAACCGCCAAGGAGCTCCTGATGGAAAAGAATTCCATGACAGAGGACCAGGCGTACCGCTTTATTCAAAAGCGCAGCATGGAGACCTCAACGCCGATGCCGGACGTCGCACAGATGATCCTGACCGCTCTCAGCTGAACGGCTTCAGACATATTTCGATATCCGTGACCGCGGTCCGCCGGTCTTACGATTGCGGATCAAAAAATGGCTGTGAAAAACGAGCTCCGTTTTTCACAGCCATTTTTTATGCTCATCTGCCGTTCTCTCACAGCCGGATTGTATATCCTCCGCGGAATGTCCCGCCCGGGGCAAGCTTCCGCTCATACTTTTTCTCCTCAAGCGTCCCGTGGAAACCGACGCCGTCCGCGCGCCCGTACCACGGCTCGATGCAGACAAACGGCGCGCTCTTTCCCGCCGGCGACCAGATTCCGACGAGAGGTGTATCTCCTGTCACGGTGAGATACGGCTTTTCGTCCGGTCCCGTGAGAGAAATCTCATCAGCCTGGCTGTCCTCAAGGACAAGGGCATCGTCTGCGAAGAGCTCGTCTGACGGCGTGAGCACGCCGTTATTCAGCGCATAGCGCTTCGGTGCATCCTCGATAATAAGGCCGCCGGCCTCAACGTCAATCGGACTTGTGTGAATCTCATCCAGTCTTCTCCCGTTCTTTTTAAGCAGAATCCCGCAGCCCCGGAACGCTTCTCCGCCACCAGGAGGGCACATGAATGCGGGATGTCCGCCGATGGAGAAATACAGGTCAGTCTCCGCAGGATTTTCAACCTTCCAGGACACGGTCACTTCATTTTCCTTCAGCTCATAGCCGACCTCGAGCACGAAGCGGAACGGATACATACCGAGCGTCTTCTCATTTTCCGTGAGACGATAGGTGAGGGACGTATCGGTCTGTCCGATCAGCTCAAACTCCATGTCGCGCGCAAAGCCATGCTGTCCCATATGATAGGTTTTTCCGCCGAACGTGTACTGCCCGCCCTGAAGCGCCCCGACGATCGGGAACAGAACGGGTGCATGTCTGCCCCAGAACTTCGGGTCTCCGGACCACAGGTATTCCGTGCCGTCCTTTATGAGCGACTGCATCTCGGCTCCGTGGGTATCAACTGTGAAAACGAGCGACTCATTTTTTAATACCGTTTTCATCTTTCTTCCGCCTTTCTTTTTTCATTTGTAGAGGAACATCAGTGCCGTGGCGCTGATCACCAGAATACCGAAGAAAAAGATCGTCAGCTCACCACAGCGTCTCGTTGAGATTTTGCTTTTTTCCTTCCGAATCAGCGCATAGCACAGAAGAATCTCTGTGATTACAACGCCTATAATACCGACTGTCACGCCTGCAAGAAATAATGTCTTCATGATTTACTCCCTGTGATTATCATTCTGTTCCTGTCTGTCCATCTCATCGAAGAAGTCCGTCTCCATCGGCTTATCCAGAAGCGATTTCAGTCCCGCAAGAACGCTGCCGTGGTCATGATTTTCCATCTGCGGGAAGGCCCGCATAATTCTCGCCGCTCCTGAATGACCGTGCCGTATAATCAAGTTCTTGAGCGCATTTGCGCGGCTCCTCGCCTCCTCTGCGGCCTCACGGGCCTGGTCTGCAATGCGGTCCGCCTTCGCTCTTGATTCGGCGCGTCCGATCGCTTTCTCCTCGCGCCTTAAGCCGCGCTCTTCACCGAGCCTGTCTTTAAGCTCCGCCTTTCCGAGTGCCGCCTGCACCTGGCCCTCCTGAATGTGCTGTGCCGTGCTGATGCTTGTTCCGGCAATCACATCTGTCATATTGTCGCTGACCTTCCGCATGGACCTTCTGAGCCCATCAAGCTGCGCCAGCTTCCTGTTCAGTCCGACAATCGTAAGGACCGTGACGACAAGATCAGCTCCGTACATACTATAAAACATGAGAAGCAGCCACCAGCCCACGTTTTCCGGTATCATCGCGACCGTTCCCGCCCCGAGAGACGGGTGCACGAGCCGGACGATGAAGACAACGGCGAGTCCCCAGATGATGCTGAATTTAAGGCAGATATAGCCGTGAAAATTGAACGGAAGGCTGCTGTAATCCCACCATCGCGTGTGAAACAGCGTGTCAAGCAGCCACCCGGCGATCAGCTCGACAGCGGTTGTCAGCGCCATTCCGATCAGGAAGAGAACTAGAACGTCAAGCCATGTCTCTATTCCTGTCCCGTCGGCAGCGAGGTTGAGGCCGTCTGCCACCCGTCCGAGCTCATGTATGACGCACAGGACCCCGAGCATGCCGAACCCGTAGACCGGACAGACCGGTCCGTTCAGAAATCCTCTGTTCACGATCTTCCCGAGCTTTACGGCGTGATAGATGACCTCGACGACCCAGCCGCCAAATGAGTACAGAAGAAAATACCAGAGAATCTGGTAGTATGTCATGCCGGCGATCATATTCGTCTCCTCTTCTAGTGTTGGGTAGGTTCCTGTTCACGCGCATCCGGGATCGTATGCGGTCGCGAATATCAGGGCGGTATCGCTGACCGCTTCCATAGTCTGAAGCACGTGAACTGTAACTTTAAAATAATTTTACCACATCCGCACGCGCTTCGAAACTTGCAGTATGATCTCTCAGGGACTAAGATGTTAATTATTCAGCACCTCACAGGAAATTAACGAAATCCGAACGGAGGTATCTATGTATACAGAAACAACTCTATGCTATATCGAGCACGACGGCGCATATCTCATGCTGCACCGCGTGAAGAAAAAGAATGATCTGAATGAAGGAAAATGGGTCGGCGTCGGCGGTCATCTTGAGCCGGGTGAAACGCCTGACAGGTGCATTCGGCGGGAGGTTCTCGAGGAGACGGGCCTTACGCTCACATCCCTCCGCCTGCGCGGGACTGTTGACTTTATTTCTGACCGCTGGGTCTCTGAGATCATGTATCTCTATACAGCGGACAGCTTCACAGGCTCACTGATCGACTGTAATGAAGGGGTTCTCAAATGGATCCCGAAGGAAGAGATTCCTTCTCTCCCGCAGTGGGAGGGAGACAGGATCTTCTTCGATGAGATCCGGAAGGACAGGCCCTTCTTCCATCTCCGGTTCATCTATCACGGCGATCATCTCGTCTCCGCGGCGCTTCTTCCGCGGCTCATTCTCGCGTCCGCCTCTCCGAGGCGCCGGGAGCTGCTTGAGGGAATTGATCTTCTCCCGGAAATTATCCCGAGCCTTCTTCCGGAGCACCCGAAGGCCTCTGATCCGGAGGGCGTCGTCCGGGAGCTTTCCCGCCAGAAGGCATATGACATCGCCGGCCGGTTTGCGGGCGGTATCAATTCCGGTCATGATTCCCGGTTCGGGAATCGTCCGGAGAGTACAGATGCCTCCGCTCCTTCTGAGGATACAGGCCGCTATTCGCTCTGTCCCGAGGGAACTCTGATTATCGGCGCGGACACGGTCGTCTCAGCGGGCGGGAGGATTCTCGGCAAGCCCCGCACCCACGAGGAGGCTGCCGATATGATCCGTCTCATCGCCGGAGGGCAGCACGAGGTCTACACAGGCGTGACAATCCTCCGCATCGCCGGCCCGGCTGAAGCCGATTTCCTTCACACCGGCAAGACAGCTCCCGGCATTGCTCCGGCCGAATCCGGACCGGCCACCGCACCGGAGGAGGTTTCGTTTGTTGAAAAGACGGCTGTCCGCGTCTATCCGATGACGGAGGAGGAAATCCTCGCGTACGCAGACTCCGATGAACCTATGGACAAGGCGGGCGCATACGCGATTCAGGGCCGCTTTGCCGCCTATATAAAGGGCATAGACGGAGACTACAGCAGCGTCGTCGGTCTTCCGGTCGGGCATGTGTTCCAGGCGCTCAGGCAGCTGACGAACCGGTCCCGCACAGACACGCACTGACAGAATCCGGAACCTGTGAGATGGCCCGCGTCACTCGTCCCAGCCCTCTACCATCCGGTAGTGCACCAGAATATTGTGGACGCTCTGCCTGTCATTTTCCAGATGAATTTCGTCAGGGTACGAGGCAGGAGGCAGGCAGGGATCGTCCTCATGAAGCTCAATGTCAATCCAGTTGAACATCGCCTCATTTGCATTTTTCATAAGCTCTTCAAATGAATCCCCATCTGCCTCGCAGTCCTCAAGGTCCGGGAACGACGCGTGATATGTGCCGTCCTCCTTTTTTTCAAATACTGCAGGATATATAAACCGCATATTATTTCCTCACTTTCCTTTCCGGCGGGCTCTGTCTTTCTGCCCGCGATTTTTTTGCGTCTTGTCAGCGCTCTCTTTCTCCTCTTCTTCCTCTTCCTCCTCGAGCTCCTCCGCTGCCGGCGGTTCATCCTCACGGTGCAGGATCAGCCCGTCGACAATTGCATTTCCGATTCTGGCTCTCTTTTTGTCCTTGCCGCTTAAGTACAGGAACCCGAAAATACTGAAGCCGAGCGCGCCGACAAAGTTGACCATGAGGTCCTTCATCGTATCGATAATGCCGATATCAAGATAGCCTCCGTTAATCGTCACCGTCTTTCCCGAAGCGGTGTAGATCACTGTCTTTGTGATATTCTTCACTTTATACGGGATCTGTGAGTGCGTCGGATCAAGCGTCACTGACCCGATCGTCTTCACAATATAATCCTTCTGCATATCGAGCTGGAACAGCTGGTCCATCGTGAACTCGAAAAACTCCCAGCAGACACCGATTGTCATGGAGAAGCAGAATGCGACGAGCGCCAGATATCCTGCTGACAAATGAAATTTCTGCGATTTCTGGTTCAGGATATCGACGAGCGAGAAGCCGACAGCCGCGCAGAGGAATCCGTTCAGCGTGTGAAGCATCGTGTCCCAGCCGGGAATCATCGTGTAGTAGTGGTTGATCTCTCCGAGAATCTCTGCCGCGTAAATGAACAGATAAATTGTGATCTCGAACGGTGTCGGAATCACAATGTGCAGGTTCTCCTCAAAGAACGCAGGCATGAGAAACAGAAGCAGGGAGAGCAGACAGAGGGCTGCATTTTCATAGCTCCCTGTAAAAAATGAACGAAGCATCGTGAGAATCACGAGGATCCGCAGAATGCTGTACACTCTCAGAGATTTTGAATCCCGCCCGATCCTCGCCTTGAGACGGTGAAGCAGACGAATCACGCGGAACCGCGATTTCTCCGCCTTTCCGATCTGTTCCTTCTCATAGCGCCGGTCGAGCTCATCCTGTCTCTTCTCCACCTCGTCAGCTATACGTCTCCGCTTCTGCTCTGCCACTTCTGTCCTCCTTTCGGTCAGTTGCCGGACTGACTCTCCCTGGCACAATTTTTCATCTGTCAGTATATACGCTCCAGGGCACAGCTTCCGGCTGCCAGGCTGCCTGCTTCCGGACACAGCTTCACTCCGCATACAGAAAACCCGCATGCGGAGTGAGCATCCGTTTCCTATGTCAGTATATTTCGTTTATTTCACGGGCACACAGTGCCTGTCATTAATCTCCTTCACCTTGTTGCGGCGTCTGACATACTTTTCCGCTGTGAGTGGCTCCGTCGTCATCCATGTCTTCACAATTTCCATTGCGATCATGCCGCCGATGATCTTGCCACCGATGCACAGGACATTGGCGTCATTGTGCTGACGGGCGAGCGACGCGCAGAACGGATCCTGACACACGCAGGCGTAGATACCGTTTATTTTATTCGCGATCATCGCGCTGCCGTAACCGACGCCATCGACGAAGATTCCCCTCTCGCACTCGCCCTTTGCGACGGCGAGAGACGCCGGATAGACGAAATCGCTGAGATCGCAGGACTCCTCATCATAGGTCCCGAAATCGACGACCTCGTGGCCCTGCGACTCGAGATACGCCTTGATCTCCTGCTTCAGCTTCGTTCCCGCGTGGTCATTTGCCATAGCGATTTTCATGCTCTGTATCTCCTTTTTGTATATATGAAATGATTAATTTCCCTCTCTCAGGTCCGCGATGATGTGCGCCGGGCACTTGTCGTCGCATTTTCCGCAGAGCTGGCACTTCGCATAATCAATATGGGCCAGATTTCCGTCGACATGGATCGCGTCATACGCGCACTGTCTGACGCACAGGCTGCAGCCGAGACACCCCGCATTGCAGACGTTCCTGACGGCGCGGCCCTTGTCATGATTGCTGCAGCGCACGGCCTGCGTGCGGCTCGCCGGAATCATCTCAATCAGATGCTTCGGGCAGGCCTTCGCGCAGAGACCGCAGCCGATGCATTTCTTCCTGTCAACAATCGCAACGCCATTCACCACGTGAATGGCGTCCGCCGGGCAGACACTGACGCAGGAGCCGAAGCCGACGCAGCCGTAATCGCACTCCCAGACAGAGATGCCGGAGAGCACAGCGGCCCGGCAGTCCTTGATGCCGACATATTCGCCTCTCTCCTTCGTCACATCGCAGCTTCCCTTGCATCTGACAAATGCAATTTTCTTCTCCTCTGCGTCTGCGGACACACCCATGATTTTTCCGATTTTTTCCGCGGCAGGCGCACCGCCGACGGGACATCCGTTCACCGGCGCCTTTCCCGCGGCGATGGCCTCCGCCATCGCGTCACAGCCCGCGTATCCGCATGCGCCGCAGTTATTGCCGGGCAGGCAGTCCCGGACCTCAGTCACTCTCGGGTCAGTGTCCACATGAAACTTTCGTCCGACAGAGACGAGTGCAACACCGACCACGATACCAATGACGGCGAGAACGGCCGTCGCAATGATAATTCCTGACATGTCGTCTCTCCTCCTTATCTTCCGAGACCTGAAAAGCCCATGAATGCGATCGACATGAGGGCCGCGGAAAGCAGAACAACCGGTGCTCCTCTGAGGGGCTTTGGCAGGTCCGACTCATCGATGCGGCTCCTGATTCCCGCGAGCAGTACGATGGCCAGCGTATAGCCGAGCCCGGTCCCGAGTCCCGCGAGCACGCTCTGCAGGAGATTGTATTCATCCTGTACATTCGTCAGGGCGACACCGAGGACCGCGCAGTTCGTCGTGATCAGCGGAAGATAGATGCCGAGTGCCTTGTAGATTGCCGGAGACGTCTTCTTCAGGAACATCTCGACGCACTGAACGAGTGCGGCAATGACAAGGATGAACACGATCGTCTTCATGTATTCAAGTCCCAGAGGAACCAGAATCAGTGTGTAGAGAACCCATGCGACCGCAGAAGAGACAGTCGTCACAAGCGTGACCGCGATACCGAGACTGACGGATGCCTTCATCTGCTGCGATACACCGAGGAACGAGCAGATGCCGAGGAACTGAATCAGGACGACGTTGTTGATCAGGGCACAGGTCACGATAATCATAATATACGTTGTCATGATTTATCTCCCTTCCCGGACAGGTTCTGTCCGCTTTCGAGTCCGTGCACCGCGCAGCACGCGCAGTTTCCGTCGCAGCCGGATGAAACAAGCTCTCTCTGGCGTGTCTTCTTGCCGCACGCGTTCATGACCATAATCATAAATGCAATCACAAGAAATGCGCCGGGTGCCTTGACAAAGATGCCGATCGGATTATATGACTTCGGAAGCACCTGCACACCAAATGCAGTTCCCGCTCCGACAAGCTCACGAATAAGGCCGAGAATCGTCAGAGAAATCATAAATCCAAGTCCCATGCCAATACCATCGAATGCGGAAAGAAGCGGTCTGTGCTTGTTCGCGTAGGCCTCCGCGCGTCCGAGAATAATACAGTTCACGACGATCAGCGGAATATAGATTCCGAGAGCATCATACAGCGCCGGCAGATAGGCCTCGATCAGAAGCTCAACGGCCGTGACAAGCGTCGCGACAATGACGATATAGGCCGGCAGTCTGACTTCATCCGGTATCACATGCCTGAGCAGGGAAATGATCAGGTTTGATGCCGTGAGTACTGCCAGTGTCGACAGTCCCATGCCGATGCCGTTCGTCGCGGACGTGCTGACCGCGAGCGTCGGACACATACCGAGCATAAGGACGAGCGTCGGATTTTCCTTGACGACACCATTATAGATTCGTTCCGTATACTGGTTCATCTCATTTCCTCCTTTCTCACTTTGCGATCTGGTTTCTGTAGAAATCGACGGCTGCGTTGACCGCATTCACGACAGCGCCGGATGTAATGGACGCGCCGGAGATCGAATCGATCTGATTATCCTCCGTCGATCCGCCCTGCTTATTGAGGACAAATGAGTCCACATTCTTTCCCGCAAACTGGTCCTTGAACGCAGGTTCCTCCGCCTTCATGCCCATTCCGGCCGTCTCATTAAGTGTGGTAAATGAGATCCCGTTCACCGTTCCGTCCGTGAGAATACCGACAGACAGCGAGATATCGCCGTTAAAGCCGTCTCCGCTCGTAACTGATATGACATAGCCGACAGACTTGCCCGAGCTGTCTTTGCCCTCCACGGCTCCGTCAATCGTGACCTTGCCGAACGAGGTTCCATACGTCTTTCCGTCAAGGGCGCTCACTGCCGACTTGAGGTCAGAACCTGTATCGAATTTTTCTGCGTCCGGGAGGACCTCCTTGTAGGAGGCTGTCTTCTCCTCCTCCTGCTTCAGCGCGATCTGCGCATTTGTCATGCCGTATACCGTGCTGAGGAGAAGGCCGGCGATCAGTGTGATCACACACAGAATGACAGCCTGTCTCGGGAAGCGGAATGAGGTCTTCTTTCCCTCCTGCTTCTTTTCCTCCGCATGTCTCTTCCTGTAGGCATACGGCTTCGGCACAGGCATCATGTCAATAAGCGGTGTAAACAGGTTCGAGATAATCACCGCGTAGCTGACAGAATCCGCCGAGCTTCCATACACACGGAACAGACCGGACAGAACGCCGACCAGACATCCGTACAGGAGCTGTCCTCTGCCGGCGACCGGACTCGTCACGGGATCCGTCGCCATGAAAAATGCAGCCATCACGACGCCGCCTCCGCAGATCTGCTCAAGGAGATAGACCGGGCTGAAGCCGTGTCCTCCGAAGATGGCCATAAAGAGTGTGAATGACGCGAGCACCGACACAGGGATCTGCCATGTAATGCCGCCGATCACCAGCAGGAAAATACCGCCGATCAGAAGCCCGAGGATCGAACAGCCGATGACGCCGTTCGTTCTGCCGAGGAACATATTGAGAAGACTCTCATTTCCGCCGGATGCCAGTGTCGCGAGTGGTGTCGCGCCGGACACACCATCGATCTCATATCTCGTCATCTGAGTGCCGAAGGAAATCAGAAGGAAGCACCGGGCAGCAAGCGCCGGGTTCATGAAATTCTTTCCGAGTCCTCCGAAGAAGCATTTGACGACAAGGATGGCAAAGACCGCACCGATCACCGGGATGTAGAGCGGCGTGCCGTTCGGCAGAACAAGTGCAAGGAGGATGCCTGTCACAACTGCGCTTCCGTCCTTTACTGTATTCTCCTTATGTACGATCCTGTCAAACAGATATTCCGTCAGAACCGCGGCGGCAACACTGACCAGGACCGTACACAGCGCGGACGGCCCGAAGTTCCAGATGCCTATGATCGTCGCCGGCATCAGCGAAATGATCACCCCGAGCATGACAGAGCCTGTGTTCAGTCTGCTCCGGACGTGCGGCCCGGATGACATATGAAGGACCTTTTCTTCTGCCATCACTTTTCCTCCTTTCCTGAAGTCGCCGGTTCTTTCGCGGCCTCTGCCTCTGCCTTCAGTTTCTCTGCAGTGGCCCTCGCCCGCTTTTCAGCCATAATTTCCGCCTTTGCAATCTTGAAGAGCTGCGTGAGCGGACGCTTTGCCGGACAGATATAGGTGCAGGAGCCGCACTGAATGCACTCAAGGCCGTAGAACTTCTTTTCATAGCTCTCATAATCCTTTTTCTCTGCTGCGGACGCCATCATTTCCGGCATAAGTCCCATCGGACATACGTGAACGCACCGGCCGCAGCGGATGCAGGCGGTCATCTCCCGCTGCGCATCCATTGTCTCATCATGCGTGAGAAGCGTCAGCGCGTTGGAGCCCTTCTGGATCGGAACGGAGAGCTCCGCCACCGCAACTCCCATCATCGGTCCGCCAAAGAGCGCCTTCTCGAGAGTTACTCCCTCGCGGATACCTCCCGCGGCCTCTATGAGCTCCTCTGCATTCGTGCCGATCCGCACAATCAGATTGGACGGATTCACGACGGCATCTCCCGTCACAGTGACCATTCTGCGCACCAGCGGTTCCGAGAAGCGCACGGCATTCCGGATCGCAAGGACCGTCGCCACATTGTCGACTATGCAGCCCGCCTCCGCCGGGAGCTCGCTCACCTTCGTGTAGATTCCTGTCACAAGACTGATGATCGACTTCTCGCCGCCCTGCGGGTACTTCGTCTTCGCCACAACGACCCGCACATGGCCGTGTCCCGCGACCGCAGCTGTCATGGCCGCAATAGCCTCCGGCTTGTTGTCCTCAATCAGAATGACGCCCTCCGCATTCGGGAACAGCCGCATGACAATCTGAAGTCCCTCGACGATGTCATCCGCGCGCGTCCGCATCAGCTGATCATCACAGGTAATATACGGCTCGCACTCCGCGCCGTTCACAATGACATGGCGGATCGCGTCCGGATTCTTCGGCATGAGCTTGACAGCGGTCGGAAAACCGGCTCCGCCCATGCCGATGATACCCGCATCGCGGATCTTTCCGATGATCTCTTCATTTGTCAGAGTCTCCCAGCTGACCTCTTTTCCATAGTCCGGCGCCTCTGTGAACTGTCCGTCATTATCTACGACAATGCATTCGCCATAGGTGCCTGCATTCGTGCGGCGTTTCTCAATCGCCTTCACGGTTCCCGAGCAGCTGCTGCAGATGCAGGCGGACACAAATCCGTCCGCTTCCGCGATCCTCTGTCCGACCAGAACGTGATCGCCCTTCTTCACGACCGGCTTTGCCGGACGTCCGATATGCTGAGAGAGCGGATATACGAGCTCGCCTTTCGCCTCATATACGCGGGGCGATGCGTTCTCGGAAAGTTCCTTGTGTTCCGGCGGATGGACCCCGCCCTTGATTGTCCGACTCATTTCATCACTCCTTTCTCTTTGCCTGCGTGCCGGCCCGTGCTTTCTGCACAGGCCGGGCACATGATATTACGTCTGTCTTTGTCATATTGTAACTGTTCAGCACCCCGGATCCGGAACGCTGCGCGCTCCTCATTGTGGGCTGAATAATTACATTATACCAAGAAACTCCCATGCACGATATAACAAAAAGGCTGCTGTATACAATCTGTATACAACAGCCGGATTTTGTATTATTATTCACGCTTCCTTCATCGCCGCGACATTTTCCTCGGAGTGCTCGACCTGCCTGGAGTAGAGATGCGCGATATCGATCAGATCACCATCCGTGAGCATGCGGCCAAGTCTCTCCGCGCGCGCCATGCACATGAGCCAGATATACCGGAGGCTCCGCGACGTAAAGCGGATCACACCGTCGCCCCCTCCGTCAAAATAAGAGTCAATCATGTACCGGAACAGAAAATACACGGCGAGCTTCGTAAACCACCGCTCCATCTGCTCCTTCGTCCCGAAGCCTTTCTCTTCAGACAGCCGGCGGCTAGAGGCCTCCACCTCATCCATGATGCCGTTCCATCTGTCATCGAGCAGCTCGAGCCGGCGCACGCGCCGGAGAAGGTCTTCGTCTTCCGTAAGCTCCGGAAGCCATCCCTGTGTCTTTCTGCCGGTCAGTGCCTGTCCGACCGCGGCCAGTCTCTCCCGCCATGTCCCGTCGCCGTCCTGCATGACAGAGACAGCCTCGTTACGGAAATTCAGGATGCTGCGCAGATACTCCGCATCCTCTTCATCCATGTCGTCCCCCGCGACCTCCCGCTCCGTGCGGACGAGGTGCATCGGCCCGGACGCAAAGAAAATCCGGCCGTATTCCATGCAGGAGAGGCTCATGTCCATCTGCTCGTAGCCGCCGATCTGCACAAAGTAGCGCGGATATTCGGTGCACACGCGGCTGATCGCCGCCTCGCCGAGCTCAGAGATAATATCGCACAGGCCCGTCTCTGAAAGAAACGGACAGGCACCATCCTCTGTCAGAGGAAAATATGTGCTTCCGTCCTCATCCGAGACAGCAAGAGCATTCCGGAGTCTCTTCCCGAGAGGTCCCGGAACGCTGCGGTAGTAGCTCTCCGTCTCGCTGTCGATATCGACCTCCCAGCCCCGGCAGCACGTATCCGGACACCGGTCTGCAATGCATGAAAATGACCGGACAGAATCCGGATACTCAAAAATCATATAGCCGGCTCCTTTACTTCCATCGGAATATCTTCCTTCATTTCGTCGGACAGAATCTCAAGCGTATGGTAGAAGTCCGCCCACTCCTTGTCTGTCATCCGTGCGCGCACGCGCTTCATGACGTCGTTGACATAGGAATTGCTGACATTGCAGTAATCGATATAGCGCTGCGTGACCTCAAGATAATACTCTCTGTGGTCCTTCTCCGAGCGCACGCGGCGGAGATATCCCTTCCTCACGAGATTGTTGACCTTGTAGGCCGCGTTCGGCGATGACATGCGCAGAAACGACGCAAATTCATTGATGGTCGGACGTCCCATCGCGTGGATCACTTCCATACAGAATGTCTCGACAGTCGTCAGTGTCGCCTCGCGGTTCTCGAAATTCCGGAATACCGCCCGATAAAAATGCATTTTAAATTGAGTATAGACCTTAGCGAACAGCTCTTCGGTTGTCACGATGCCGCCTCCCATGTAATGTGATATAAATTACTATATCACGGAGAGGAAAAAAACTCAAACCGGATCGGATATGGCAAATGAAAGCTCTGCTGTCACCGCTGTCTTCCCATCGACCGTCGCGACAGCCTTCCCGAATCCGATCGGTCCCCGCCTCGCAATAATCTCGCAGTGCAGCTGGATGACATCACCGGGAACAACCTGCTTTCTGAATCTCGCGTTCTTGACGCCTCCGAAGAAGACGAGTTTTCCCTTCTGCTCCGGCTCCGTGAGGAGAGCGACGGCGCCTGTCTGCGCGAGCGCCTCGAGGATGAGGACGCCCGGCATGACATGATATTCCGGAAAATGGCCGCAGAACTGCAGCTCATTTGCGGAGACACACCGGATGGCATCGGCATACTGTCCGGGTTCGCACGCAGTGACCTTGTCGATCATGAGGAACGGCCAGCGGTGCGGAAGGATTTTCTGAATTTCATTTGAATTAAGTGTCATAGATATCCGTCTTTCTTTTTCAATGATTTGGCCAAAAGTGATTACGCGCGGCTGCGCTGCTACGCAGCTCCCACCGCGCTCCCCGCCATTCGCAATCCGTGGGGCCCCCACCCCACTACTTGCTCATGTCGGTGCGTGTCATAAAGTCTTTCCCCCACTGGCAAGCAAGCTTGCCGTGGGCTCAGACTTTTGACACTGCAATCATTCCACATCCGGCGCCCGGAATACAAGCGTCGCGTTATGACCGCCAAAGCCCAGGGAGTTAGAGGCCGCATAGCGCATGGCAAGGCTCTCTCCCTGATTCGGCACGATATCAAGATCGCAGGCAGGGTCCGGAACCTTATATCCGACCGTCGGCGGCACAAAGTGGTTCTTCAGCGCAAGGACCGTAATCACAGCCTCAACGGCCGCGCTCGCCCCGAGGAGATGACCGGTCATCGATTTTGTTGAGCTCACCTTGAGACGGTCCGCATCCTCACCGAACAGCTTCCGGATTGCCTTCGTCTCTCCTGCGTCATTCAGCTTCGTCGATGTCCCGTGCGCATTGATGTAGTCGATATCCTCTGTACTGATCCCGGCGTCCTCGATCGCCATCTGCATGCATTTCGCGGCGCCCTCTCCCTCCGGGTCCGGAGCCGTGATGTGATAGGCATCGCAGTTTGCGCCGTAGCCGGCGATCTCACCGATGATGGAGGCGCCGCGCTTTTTTGCATGCTCATACTCCTCGAGGACAAGCACAGCGGCGCCCTCTCCCATGACGAAGCCGTTTCTCTCCGCGTCAAACGGGATGGATGCTCTCGCCGGGTCCGTCGATTTCGACAGGGCCTTCAGCGCCGTGAAGCCGCCGATGCAGAGCGGTGTGATCGCGGCCTCCGCGCCTCCCGCCAGCATCACATCGCCGTACCCGTCGCGGATATAGTGGAACGCGTCGCCGATCCCGTTCGCCGCTGACGCGCACGCCGTGACGCTGCAGCTCGTCAGGCCGTGGAGGCCGAAGCGGATGGCAATATTGCCGGCCGCCATGTTTGCGATCGCCATCGGGATAAAGTACGGGGAGACGCGGTCAAACCCGCGCTCCTGCCCTCTTGTATGCTCCTCCTCAATGGTTCCGATCCCGCCGATTCCGGTTGAGAGAATGCAGCCCCAGCGGTCCCGGCTCTCATTTTCCACCTTGCCAAGACCGGAGTCATCCCAGGCCTGCTGCGCCGCAACAAGCGCGTACTGCGAATAGAGGTCAAGCTTTCTTCGCTCTCTCGGCTCTATATACCGGTCAAAGTCAAGGTTCTTCACTTCTCCGGCGAGCGTGACCTTCCGGCCCTCCGTATCATACCGTGTGATCGGCGCAATTCCGCAGCGCGCATTTGTCACACTGTCCCACACTTCTTCCTTTGTATTGCCGATCGGGCACACAATGCCGAGACCGGTGACTGCTACTCTTCGTTTCATGGTCAATCCTTTCCGTATGCTTTACACCGCGAGACCGCCGTCTACCGCCAGTACCTGTCCAGTGATGTAGGATGCCTGCTCCGATGCAAAGAACGCCACGGCGTTCGCGACGTCCTCCGGCCAGCCGATCCGCCCCGCCGGAATGCCGCTCTTCATCGCCTCGTGTGCATTCTCCGGCATGGCGCGCGTCATATCTGTCTCAATCATTCCGGGAGCGACCGCATTGACTGTGATCTGTTTTGCGGCGAGCTCCTTCGCGGCCGATTTCGTCATGCCGATCACGCCGGCCTTCGACGCGGCGTAATTGACCTGCCCCGCATTTCCCCGAAGACCGACGACAGAGCTCATATTGATAATCCGCCCGTACTTTGCGCGGAGCATATATCTTGCGGCCTGCTTCATGCAAAGAAACGAGCCCCTGAGATTCGTCGCGATGACTGCGTCAAAATCCTCCGGCTTCATGCGGAGCAGAAGTCCGTCGCGCGTGATCCCCGCGTTGTTGACAAGCACATCGACACGGCCGAAGGCGGCAATCGTCTCGTCAAACAGCATTTTCGCGCCGTCCGGGTCCGAGACATCCGCCCTGACGACAAGCGCGCGGACTCCGAATGCTTTACAGAGCGAAGCCGTCTCACGGGCCGCATCCTCACTGTGCGCGCAGTTAACGACGACATCAAAGCCGTCCTTTGCAAGCCGGACGGCAACTGCGCGGCCGATTCCCCGGCCCGCACCCGTCACAATGGCGCACCGTCTTTCATTTTCACTCATTGGTTTTCCTCAGCTCTTCAACAAACGTCTTCAGATCATCCGCCTCATCGAGCACAATGCCCTCCGTTCCGCGGATTGTCCTTCTCACAAAGCCCGTGAGCACGTGTCCCGGTCCGATCTCGACCGTTCTTGTGACGCCGTGG
Organism: Eubacteriales bacterium; assembly: GCA_036453145.1. Classification (GTDB taxonomy): domain Bacteria; phylum Bacillota; class Clostridia; order Lachnospirales; family Lachnospiraceae; genus Chordicoccus. The sequence goes on along the minus strand of JAZHVT010000002.1, from coordinate 19,484 downwards.
TCCGCAAGACAGCGGAGACTCTGCGACATATGGACGGGCGACACGACCTGCTTTTCAAGAAGCTCCCTGACAGTTTCGCCCGGGCGAAGCTCTGTCCCTGTCGCATTGAAAATGACAGGCATCTTCATCTCGCCGAGCTGAAGGCCTTCAAGATAAGGTCCGAGGCTCCTCGCGGCCTCCGCCATGAACGGTGTGTGGAACGCAGACGACGTCGCAAGCTCCATGCATTTTCTGGCGCCGGCATCGAGCGCGAGCTCCTCCGCGCGCCGCACAGCCGGAAGAAGTCCGGAGATGACGACCTGGCCCGTCGCATTATAGTTTGAAATATAGACAGGCTTTCCTGTCTCTAAGGCCGCTCTCTCTGCGCATGATGCGGCCTTCTCATCACTGAGGCCGAGCAGCGCACACATCTTTGTGTCAAGACCCTCGCCGGCCTTCTGCATCGCCGCGCCGCGGAAGGCTGTCGCCCTGATGAGCTGCTCCTCCGTGAACACACCGGCCGCATAGAGCGCGCTGTACTCACCGAGCGAGAGGCCCGCAGCCGCATCGGCCGTAAATCCCTCGCTGCGGAGAACATTCGTGACGCCCGCCGCGAACGCGGCGAGACACGGCTGTGTATATCTTGTCTCGTTCAGTGTCTCCTGCGGGCCCTCGAACATCACTTTCTTCAGATCAAAATCAACATAGTCCGCGGCGCGGTCGATCGCGTCCCGGAAGACAGAGAATTCCTCATAGAAGGATTTTCCCATTCCGGGCACCTGACTGCCCTGCCCCGCATATAAAACCGCTGTCTTCATGTAAGCCTTCCTCTCAGATCTTTTCCGCTTCCGTGCCCAGAGAACTCATAACCTTCCGGCAGCCCTCGTACATATCTTCAAAGATGTCTGCCACCGGACGGATCTCCGTCAGCTGTCCGCAGTCCTGCCCCGCCATCAGAGATCCTGTCTTCGTATCTCCGTCGAATACGGCGCGGCGGAGAGACCCGAGCGTATATTTCTCGAGCTCCATGCGCTCTGCGCCCTCGCGCTCTCTCTTTATGTACTCGCGTGCCATCTGGTTCTTGATGATGCGGGTCGGCGCATCGACGGAGCGGCCGGTCACAACCGTCGCGTTGTCATGCGCCTTGATGAGTGCCTCCTTGTAGTTGGCATGAATCGGGCACTCACTGCTCACAAGAAGGCAGGTACCGACCTGGACGCCGCAGGCTCCGAGCGCAATCGCAGCGGCCATCTGTCTGCCGTCCGCAATGCCACCGGCCGCAATGACCGGCACATCGAGCGCGTCCACCATCTCCGGAACGAGCGTCATCGTCGTCATCTCGCCGACATGACCGCCGGACTCCGTTCCCTCGGCAATGATCGCATCTGCGCCCGCACGCACGAGACGCTTAGCAAGGGCAACGGACGCGGACACCGGGATCACCTTAATGCCGGCCGCCTTCCATTTGTCCATATAAATACCCGGATTTCCGGCGCCTGTCGTGACGACCTTCACGCCGGAGCGCGCGACGACATCAGCCATCGCCTCCGTGTCCGGGTTCATCAGCATGAGATTGACGCCAAACGGCTTGTCCGTCAGACGCTTCGCCTTCTCTATGTTCTCCTCAAGACGCTCCGCGTTCATGCCGCCGGAGCCGATGATCCCGAGAGCACCCGCATTCGAGCACGCGGCTGCAAATTCACCCGTCGCAATATTGGCCATGCCGCCCTGAATAATCGGATAGCGTGTGCCGATCAGTTCCTGTAAGTATGTCATGATATATGCCTTTCATTGAAACTCAAGGTAAAGTCCGCCCCACGCGAGCCCCGCGCCGAAGCCGACGCAGAAGATACGCGTTCCCGGACCCAGAAGTCCCTGTTCCTTCATTTCCGTCAGCGCGACCGGTATGGATGCCGCGCATGTATTGCCGTAGTGCTGAAGGTTCCGGAAAAATTTATCCTCAGGCAGCGCAAGCTTTCTCCGGATATGCTCAATGATCCGATCATTTGCCTGGTGCAGCACAATCTGATCGATATCATCAAGGCTCCTGCCCGTCTCCGTCTCAAGCTCCTCAAGCACACGCGGAACGACCGTGACTGCGAAGCGGAAGACGTCCCGCCCGTCCATCAGCATGTGTCCGCCGACCGGGATGCTGAGCGCCGAGCGCTTTCCTTCCGCGCCGAGTATCCCGGCAAATGAACAGCCCTCGTCCTTTCTCACGACCGCTGCCCCTGCACCGTCTCCGAACAGGACGCACGTCCCACGATCCGTAAAGTCGATAAGGCTCGTGACCGCATCTGCTCCGATCACAAGCGCGCAGCCGATATGCATCTGCTGCATCATCGCATTCGCGACCGTCATCGCATAGACAAAGCCGCTGCAGGCCGCATTCACGTCAAATGCAGGAATCCCTGACGGAAGTCCCAGCAGCTCCTGCACGGAGCAGGCGACGGACGGAGAGAATGAATCGGACGACATCGTCGCCGCAATCACAAGACCAATCTCCGGCGGCTCTGTCCCCGCATCCTGCAGGGCACGCCCTGCAGCCTCCGCGGCAAGCGCCGTACAGGTCTCCGCCTTCTCCTTTGCGCTCTGAGCAGTCCCCGGCTCCTGTTCACTCTTCAGTGCCTCCGGAAGATTTTCCCGTGCGATCCGGCGCTCCCGGATCCCGGTTCTTGTCCGGATCCACTCATCAGACGTATCGACAATGCGGCTCATGTCGTCATTCGTGACAATCCGATCCGGAAGTGCCTTCCCGAGACCTGTAATTCTGATTCCGCTCATTCAGGCCTCCCGTCCGGGGCCGGCGCCATGCGTCCCTCAAAATGTCTGTATTTCCCGTAGCGTCTCTCTGTCAGCTCGTCAGGGGACAGCTTCATGAGATCAATCATGCGGTTTGTCAGCTCCTCGCGGAGAGATGCGCCGAACGCTCTCATGGCTTCCTTGTCCTTTGTCTTAAGGCCTCCGCGAGGCTCCGCGATCACCCGGTCGCAGAGGCCCTGCGCATAGAGCTCTCCGGCTGTCATTTTCATGACCCGGCAGGCCTCCTCCGTGCGCTTTTCATCCTTCCAGAGAATCGTCGCGAAGCCCTCCGGCGACAAAACAGAATACACTGCGTTCTCCAGCATCCACACGTCATCAGCGACCCCGATGCCGAGCGCGCCTCCGCTCGAGCCCTCTCCGGTGACAATCGCTATGACAGGCACGCGGAGCGTGCTCATTCTGGCTATATTTTCCGCGATCGCCGCGCTCTGGCCGTGCTCCTCAGCCTCTTTTCCGGGATACGCTCCCGGCGTATCAATAAATGAAATGACCGGCCGTCCGAACTTTTCCGCCTCCAGCATGAGCCTGAGCGCCTTCCGGTAGCCCTCAGGCTCCGGCATGCCGAAGCGGCAACGGATATTCTCCTTCAGGTCTCTCCCCTTGCGGTGACCGATAATCGTGACCGGTATGCCGCCGAGCGTCGCGATGCCGCCAAGAATCGCCGGGTCCTCCCCGCCGAGTCTGTCGCCGCACAGCTCCATAAAGTGATCAAAGATGAGCGGGATCAGATCTGTGACCTTCGGGCGGTCCTTCGAGCGCGCCGCAAGCACGCGTTTCCACGGGTCAGTCTCCTCAAAGCTTATCGCAGGTGTGCTGCCTGCCTCCTGCTGCTTATCAGCAGCCGGACCTTCCTGCCTGATGGAAGCCGTCTTTGAAGATCCGGCCTCATCCCGGAAGACCGGTGCCTTCCGGTGAAGCTTCAGAATCCGCACAATCGTCTTCTTCATATCCTCCGGCCTGACAATTTTGTCGACAAAGCCATGCTCCAGCTGAAACTCAGAGCGCTGAAAGCCCTTCGGAAGCTTCTCTCCGATCGTCTTTTCGATGACGCGCGGACCGGCGAACCCGATCAGCGCATCCGGCTCCGCAAGAATCACGTCCCCGAGAAATGCGAAGCTCGCGCTGACGCCGCCCGTCGTCGGATGAGTGAGAACGGAGATATACAGGCCGCCGCGGTCGCGAAACCGGCGGACCGCCGCCGATGTCTTCACCATCTGCAGCAGGGAATACATGCCCTCCTGCATGCGCGCGCCGCCGCTCGCGCAGAACACGATGAGCGGCAGGCGGCGCCTGTCCGCCTCCTCGCAGGCCATCGTCAGCTTCTCCCCGACGACGGTTCCCATGCTTCCCATCAGAAAATCAGGGTCAAGCTCGCAGGCAATCGCGGACATGCCGCCGATCGTTCCGATTCCGCAGATCAGCGCATCCTCCGACTCCGTCTTTTTCCGGCACTCCCCGAGCTTTTCTCTGTACCCCGGAAATGACAGCGGATCGCGCGTCGTCACATTCTCGAACAGCCTCGTCCACCCTTCGTCAAACAGCGCCTGAAGCCGCTTTCCGGCAGGCTTCAGCGCCGCCTTGTTCTCCCGGAGCAGCCGGTAGGCCATAATTGTCTTCCGTTTTGATTCAAATGCGTTCATGCCCTGTCCTTCCGCTCTGCCTTCCGGCCGAACTTCTTTCTGCTCTCCTCGTCCCACCGCACCAGCGTGCCGGTGTCTCTCGCGAGAAATGAGGTGTCAAAATTGCCCATCATATAATCGCGGTTGAACATGAGCAGGTACAGAAAATTGATATTCGTGTCGATTCCCTCGACCGTCATCTCCTCGAGCGCGACTCTCATTTTCCGGATCGCGGCGAGCCGCCCCGGCGCGTGCACAATGAGCTTTGCGATCATCGAGTCGTAATACGGACTCACGCGGCAGCCCGGGAAGAGCGCATTCTCGACGCGGACTCCGAAGCCTGCCGGCATGTGCAGGAATGAAATCGTTCCCGGGCACGGAGCAAAATTTTTCTCCGGATTCTCCGCATTGATCCGGCACTCGATGGCGTGTCCCTGAAGTCTCACATCGCTCTGCTTAAAGGAGAGCGGAAGACCGGATGCGACGCGGATCTGTTCGCGGATCAGATCGATTCCGGTGACCATCTCCGTCACGGAGTGCTCGACCTGGATTCTTGTGTTCATTTCAATGAAATAAAACTGACCGGAATGGTCCAGAACAAATTCAACCGTGCCCGCGCTCACATAGTGCGCAGCCTTCGCGGCGCGCAGGGCCGCCTTATAGAGGGCTGTCCGCTGCCTCTGGTTAAGGCACCTCGCAGGCGACTCCTCAATCAGCTTCTGGTTTCTGCGCTGCATCGAGCAGTCACGCTCACCGAGCGTACAGATGTGTCCCTGACTGTCACCCATAATCTGCACCTCAATGTGCCGCGGATTGACGATCAGCTTCTCGAGATAGAGAGATCCGTCGCCGAATGCGGACTCAGCCTCAGCCGACGCCTCGCGGAACGCGTCCCCAAGCTCATCCGCATCCTGCGCAACCCGCATACCTCGTCCGCCGCCTCCGGCCGTTGCCTTAAGAAGCACAGGATATCCGACCTTCTCTGCGACAAGCGCCGCCTCTCTCGGATCGGCAACCAGGCCGTCCGAGCCGGGAACGACCGGAACGCCGTTCTTCTTCATGAGTGCTCTCGCGGACTGCTTGTCGCCCATCTGGCGGATCATATCCGCTGTCGGCCCGATCCAGACGAGGCCGTTCTTCTCACACGCCTCGGCAAAATCCGCATTTTCGGAGAGAAATCCGTATCCCGGATGGACGGCCTCACAGTGGTACGCCTTCGCGGCTGCAATCAGCGCGTCCTGATTCAGGTAGCTGCGGGCGGCCGGCGCCGGGCCGATACACACCGCCTCTGTGGAAAATGAAACGGCCATCGAGTCCCTGTCCTCCCAGGAATACGCGAGTACCGTGTCGATTCCCATCTCGTGGCAGCAGCGGATGATACGCATTGCGATCTCTCCGCGGTTTGCAATCAGAATTTTCCTGAACATAGCCTCTCCCGTCCGTCAGTCCCTGACAATCGTCATGAGGACATCATTATATCCGGCAAATACGCCGTCCTCTGCCCTGATCTCCTTCACCGTTCCCGCATAGGGAGCCGGGACCTCGCTCATCATCTTCATCGCCTCGATGAGACCGATAATATCGCCCTTCTCCACGTGCTTTCCCGGCTCGACATACGGAGCCGCTCCCGGCTTCGATGCCCGGTAGAAGACACCGGCAAGCGGTGCACGGACTGCCTCGTCGGAGGATTCGCCGTCCTCCGTTTTCGAAGGACGGTCATTCTCCGGGGACGCCGCATCAGGACCCGGATGCGACGGCGCCTTATGCATGACCACGGCAGGTGCAGCCGCAGCGCGCTCCGCCTTCCGCTTCAGCTCAAACGTCGTCCCCTCGTCCGTTATCTTCATTTCACTCAGATCCGACTGACCGAATTCTCGGATCAGATAAGAAATATCGTCCCTTGTCAGATTCATGCTTTTCTATTCCTCAGGCCTTGTGTGCCTCAATATACTTTGTGATAGTCTCGACTGTGTTCAGCTTCGGAAGCTCCTCATCCGGAATCTGAACGCCGAACGCCTCCTCGAGCGCCATCACAAGCTCGACCGCATCGAGAGAATCCACGCCGAGATCCTTGAACAGATCCATCTGCGGTGTGATCTCCTTGTCATCAAACTTCAGCGTATCCTTGATGATGTCGATCACTTTCTCCTGTGTATTCATGGTTTTCCTCCCTGGATTTCATTTTTGATCTCTGTTTCTTTAGATAAATTTGTTTAGTTAAAACTTTCGAGCTAATGATATGAGCCGGAGGCCGCTTTGTCAAGGTAAAGGAGCCGTACAATTTTCGATAAACTGTCCACCTGAAATCACATTTTTTTATGACGGCGACAAGATGAGTTCATTCCTATATAAAATGAATATCTTGCCTGCTTACATATGATTTTCATCTGGATGCTATCTGGTTTTTCAAACCGTGTCTATATTAATGATCAGTGGAGGACTTTTTGATTGTTTCTTTCGAAAAGTCACATGGAACCCGAAAAATGCGGTATACTGGGTGGTGCAGATTCCACTGTTCACATATAAAGGAGGATATGAGATAATGCTGGAAGATCTGAAACAGGCCGTCTACGAAGCCAATCTGCTTCTGCCGAAATACGGTCTCGTCACATTTACATGGGGGAATGTGAGCGGGGTTGACCGTGAAAAAGGCCTCTTCGTCATCAAGCCCAGCGGCGTTCCGTATGAAGATCTCCGTCCTGAGGACATGGTCGTCGTCGATTTCGACGGACATAAGGTCGAGGGATCGCTGAACCCGTCATCCGATACAGCGACGCATGCGTGGCTGTATAAGAACTGGGACAAAATCGGAGGCGTCGTCCATACGCACTCGTCCTACGCGACGAGCTGGGCGCAGTCAGGGAGAAGCATCCCGTGCTATGGCACGACACACGCTGACTATTACTACGGCGAGGTCCCGTGCCTTCGCTGCCTCACAAAGGCAGAAATCGACGACGCATATGAGCTCAACACAGGAAAGCTGATCGTCAGCGAGTTCGCCCGCCTCGGAAGAGATCCGGAGGCCGTTCCCGCCTGCCTGTGCAAGAACCACGGACCGTTCGCATGGGGCAAGGACCCGATCGAAGCGGTCCACAGCGCAGTTGTTCTCGAGGAAGTCGCAAAAATGGCTTATCGGACGGAGCTGATCAATCCGAAGGTCCAGCCTGCTCCCCAGGAGCTGCAGGACAAGCACTATTACAGAAAGCATGGCGCCAACGCATATTACGGCCAGGGAGGTACACATTGAATAACCTTGAATTAAAAAAACACGCAAATGAAGTCCGTAAAGGCATCATCATCGGCACACACTCCGCCAAGTCCGGTCATCCGGGCGGATCTCTCTCCGCGGCGGACCTTCTCACCTTCCTCTATTTTGAGGAAATGAACATCGACCCGAAGGACCCGAAGAAGGAGGACCGCGACCGCTTCGTCCTCTCAAAGGGACATGCGGCTCCGGGACTCTACGCGACAATGGCAGAGAGAGGCTATTTCCCGATGAAGGAAATGGAGACCCTTCGTCATGTCGGTGCCCGTCTGCAGGGTCATCCGTCCATGAACTATCTGCCGGGTCTTGATATGTCCTCCGGTTCTCTCGGTCAGGGCATCTCCGCTGCTGTCGGCATGGCTCTCGGCGCAAAGCATCAGAACAAGACCTACCGCGTCTACACACTGCTCGGTGACGGCGAGTGCGAGGAAGGCGAGGTCTGGGAGGCATCCATGTTCGCCGGAGCAAAGAAGCTCGACAACCTTGTCGTCATCGTCGACAACAACAACCTGCAGATCGACGGAACCATCGTTGACGTCAACAACCCGTACCCGCTCGACAAGAAGTTTGAGGCCTTCAATTTCCATGTCATCAACATCGACGGCCATGATTTCGATCAGATCCGCGCGGCTCTCGCTGAGGCAAGACAGACAAAGGGAATGCCGACAGCCATCATCATGAAGACGACAAAGGGCAAGGGCGTCTCGTTCATGGAGAACCAGGTCGGCTGGCACGGAAAAGCGCCGAATGACGAGGAGTTCAAGATTGCCATGGACGATCTTGACAAAATCGGAGCATCCCTGCAGTAAGACATACAGTAATCGAACAATCGAAAGGACATAGAAACATGAGTGAAGTAAAAAAGATCGCAACCCGCCAGAGTTACGGCGAAGCTCTGAAGGAATATGCCGAAGCTTATCCGAACCTTGTCGTTCTTGACGCGGACCTCGCGGGCGCAACAAAGACCGGTATTTTCAAGGCCGCCTATCCGGACCGTTTCTATGACTGCGGCATCGCTGAGGGCAACATGATGGCCATCGCAGCCGGTCTCTCCACGACAGGCCTCATCCCGTTCGCATCAACATTCGCAATGTTCGCGGCAGGACGTGCGTATGAGCAGGTCAGAAACTCCATCGGCTATCCGCATCTCAACGTCAAGATCGGTGCGACGCACGCCGGCATCTCCGTCGGTGAGGACGGCGCGTCCCATCAGTGCCTTGAGGACCTCGCTCTCATGCGGGAGATCCCGGGCATGGTCGTCATGAACCCGGCAGATGACATCGAGGCCCGCGCCGCAGTCAAGGCAGCGCTCGACTATGTCGGCCCTGTGTACATCCGCTTCGGCCGCATGGCTGTTCCGGTCATCAATGATGAGTCCTACAAGAAGTCCTTCCGCATCGGCAAGGGCCAGGTCGTAAAGGAAGGCCGTGATCTCACGATCTTCGCGACCGGCATCGAGGTCGCAGCTGCGATCGATGCTGCCAAGGCACTCGCAAGTGACGGCATTGACGCAGAGGTCGTCAATATCTGCACAATCAAGCCGATCGACGAGGAGCTTATCCTTGCATCAGCGAAGAAGACAGGCAAGGTCGTCACTGTCGAGGAGCACAGCGTAATCGGCGGTCTCGGCAGCGCTGTCGCAGAGGTTCTCTCTGAGAAGGCACCGACGCTCATGAAGCGGATCGGCGTCTATGACCGCTTCGGCGAGTCAGGCCCGGCTGCAGAGCTGATCCATAAGTATGAGCTCGACGGCGAAGGCGTCTATAAGCAGATCAAGGCATTCCTTAATCGGTAAATAATGTACTATTTCATCGTAAATCCAGCATCCCACTCGTCCGGAAAGCGCAGCTCCTGGCACATGCTCCGCGCGGAGCTCGAAAGAAGAAATATACCGTTCAAGGCATTTCGCACGGACCACGAGGGTCATGCGGCGGAGCTTGCGGGCAGGATCTCCTCCCGCGATCCCGGCTCCGTCATCGTGACTGTCGGCGGCGACGGCTCGATCCATGAGGTCCTGAACGGGATCTCCGATCCCTCGTCCGTGACGCTCGGCGTTATTCCCCACGGGTCCGGCAATGACTTTGCGCGCGGCCTCGGGATTCCGGATGATCCCGCCCGCGCTCTCGATATAGTGCTTGCCGGCAGAACCATGTCTATGGACATCGGATACGAGGAAAATCCCGGTCAGCCGCGGAGGCGCTTCGGCGTCTCCTGCGGGATCGGCTTTGACGCGTCTATCTGCCATGAGGCGCTGCACTCTCCCATCAAGGACGCCCTGAACGCAGCGGGGCTCGGCTCCGCGACATACGGAGTCATCGCTGTAAAGCAGATTCTCACGTACCGGAAGGGACCCATGTATATCAGTGCGGACGGCGGCGAGGCCAGACGCTATGACAATGTCTTCTTTGCGTGCGTGATGAACCAGAAATATGAGGGCGGCGGCTTTATGATGACGCCTGACGCATCGCCGTGCGACGGGCTGCTCAACGTCTTCATCTGCTGCGGCATCAGCAACCTGCGTCTCGTCACAGCCCTTCCCCTGACGCGGAAGGGAAAGCATACGCGCGTCCCGGGAATTCATTTCCTGAAGGGAAGGACGATCTCGATCCGCGCAGACCGTGATGTCCCGATTCATCTCGACGGTGAATCCGGAGGCGTCCATGAAAATCTGAATGCCGGCATAGAAAATGAAAAGCTGAAGGTACTGGTCCCCTGACCTGTACCTCCAGCTTTTTTAATTATTCAGCACCCCTTGGAAAACTGATGAAATCCGGGTGGAGAGCTTGCTCGCCAAACGATTTCAGAAGTTTTCCAAGGGGAGGACAAACGGCGAAGCCGCTCTGTCCTCCCACAACGAGGAACGAGAATCGTTCCGAGTCTGGGGGTGCTGAATAGTTTTATGTTTACATAGGTCTCAGCTACAGCGCACCGGAGCAGCGTACCTGCAATGTGCACCAGCACCGGGACTTAGAGCGTTTGTGAAACAAGCTCCAGAAACATATGCTGTACTTCCCGGTTAAGCTCCCGGATCCTGGAAGCGTCCACCTTCCGCACCTTTCTGTCCCACGTGAGCAGACCGTTCACTTCCTCCTCGACGTCGCTCAGCTGCGTATAGACAGCAGCTGAGAGCCCGTGCCGCAGATTCGGAAGGACCTGCCGTTTAACCAGCCGCACAATGGCGTCTGTGAGCTCCTCCTCGCTTCCGGCGGCCTTTCCGTAGCCATAGCTGTTCTTCTCCGGAAATGCCTCGTGGCCGCTCACACTGCGTCTTACGCCGCCATACTCCGTGAGAGCCCAGATCCGGTCATCTCTTCCAGGCAGAGACAGGAGCCGGAGCGGCGGAAGAAGGCGCTTGAAATACTCATGCGAGCTGATATAATCTCCGCCTCCGCAGTCGAACCAGCCGCTCGCCTGGTCAACAAGCCTCGTTCCGTCTCTTTCTTCAATCATCCGGACGATGAGGTCTGCGTCAAACTGCCCCCAGCCCTCGTTAAACGGCACCCAGGTACAGATGCTGACGCAGTTATACAATGTCTTCAGCATGCCCCGGACATCGCGCCTGTATTCAAGCCGCGACATCGGCAGGTCACGCCCGAACAGCTCATGATGCCTGTCCGTCACAAGGCGCCTTGCGGCAGGAAGGACGGTCGGCAGGACCGTCATAAAGCCGTACGAATAGGCGCCGCCGCTCACCATGTCCTGCCAGACAAGCATGCCGAGCCGGTCGCAGTGATAGTACCAGCGGCGGGACTCAAGCTTCACATGCTTTCGCAGCATATTAAAGCCAAGGTTTTTCATTTCCTGAATATCGAAAATGAGAGCCGCGTCACACGGCTGCGTGAGATAGCTCTCCGGCCAGTAGCCCTGATCGAGCACACCGTTCATAAAATACGGGCTTCCATTCAGCGCAAAGCGCGGATGACCGCTCCAGTCTCTGATACCCGAAAATGTCCTGAGACCGAAATAGCTCATGACGCAGTCCTTCCCGACCGTAATCCGGACCGGATAGAGATACGGCTCCTCCGGCGTCCATTCCCGGACAGCCCGAACTGGCAGGACCCGGCTTACGCTGCTCTCCAAATCATAGACGGCCAGAGGCTCCTCCGAAAGCTCTGTGAACGTGCTGTCTGTCACGTCTGTCCTCGGAGCGAAAATCTCCGCTCTCGCCCTGTGGCGCGCCGGCCTGCGCTCTCCCGGATGGTCCTCCGCAGAGCCCTCGTTGTCCGACGTAAAGATGCGGACCCGGACAGCCCCTCTGTCCGGGAGCGGCGTGAGCTTAAGGCCCGTCACGAAGAGCTCCGGCACAACCTCAAGCCATACAGTCTGCCAGATCCCGGATGTCGCCTGATAGAACATGCCGCCGGGATGAAGCGACTGCTTTCCCCGCGCCTGCGTAAATGTATCCGACGGATCGCTCACCGTGACAAGAAGCTCATTTTCCTCGCGGTCCGCAAGATCCGTCACATCGAAGGAAAATGGCAGGTATCCGCCGCGGTGGCTGCCTGCCGGATGGCCGTTCACTGTGACAGAGCAGGAATAATCGACCGCCTCAAAATGAAGAATCAGCCTCGAGCCCTGCGGCATGGACGGCCTCCGGAAGAGACGTCTGTAATGCAGGAACTGTTCCGGCTCAAGGACTCTTCCGACAAGGGACGCGCGCGTCTCCGGGGAATAAGGCACGAGAATCCGCCCGTCGTACGCTATGGGCCGCTCCTTCGTGCCCGTGATGGCATAGTCCCACAGACCGTTCAGGATCACATAATTGTCCCGCATAAGCTGCGGCCGCGGATACTCGGGGAGCGGCACATCGCCGATTGTCCAGGCCGTGCAGAGCTTTTCCATAGGCATCTCTCAGAGCTGTGTAATGACGAAGATGTCGTAGATCGCCTTGATTGCGGTCTCGAAATCCTCATTTGCGACACCGATGATGATGTTGAGCTCGGACGAGCCCTGATCGATCATGCGGACATTGACGCGCGCATGCGCAAGTGCCGAGAAGATACGTGCCGCCGTGCCGCGCTGGGACTTCATGCCTCTGCCGACGACAGCGATCAGCGCGATGCCGGAGTCAATCTCAACCGTGTCCGGCTGGGACAGGCGGTGGATCGCAGAGACGACCTTCTGCTCCTTCTCCAGGAACTCATCCTCATGGACAACGACTGTCATCGTGTCGATGCCGGACGGCATGTGCTCAATGTTGATGTCATTTTCCTCAAAGGCAGACAGAACCTTGCGGCAGAAGCCGACCTCGCTGTTCATCATTGCCTTCGTGATCAGGCAGGAGCAGAAGCCCTTCTTGCCAGCAATTCCGGTGATCGTGTACTTCGGCTTTCTCGCCGTGCTCTCGACGATCCATGTTCCCTCGTCCTCAGGGCGGTTCGTGTTCTTGATGTTGATCGGAATGCCCTTGGAGCGGACCGGGAAGATCGCGTCCTCATGGAGAACAGAGGCGCCCATGTAGCTGAGCTCGCGGAGCTCCCTGTATGTGATCGTATTGATCGGGACAGGGTTCCGAATGATACGCGGGTCAGCAAGAAGGAAGCCGGATACATCGGTCCAGTTCTCATAGACATCGACTCTTGCCGCTGCAGCCACGACTGAGCCTGTGACGTCGGAGCCTCCTCTTGTGAATGTCTTCACCTTCCCGTCCTTGCCCTGCCCATAGAAGCCCGGGATGACAGCCTTCGGCGTCTTCTCAAGCCTTGCGGAAAGAACCTTGGAGGTCTTGTAGGAATTCAGGTTGCCCTCTTCGTTGAAGAAGATCACGTCATACGGATCAATGAACTCATAGCCCAGATAGTTCGCCATGACAAGACCGTTCAGATACTCGCCTCTTGATGCCGCATAGTCGAGCGTCGGCTCATCCTCGAGTGTCTTGATGATCGTCTTGAACTCATCGTCCAGAGAAAAATCGAGACCGAGTCCGCTTATAATCTCATCGTAGCGCGCCTTGATCTCCATCATCTGTGCGTTCAGATCGCCGCCCTCTGTGGCAATGCGGTACGCCTCGATCAGCATGTCTGTGACCTTTATATCACCGGAGAAGCGTTTTCCCGGAGCGCTCGGAACGACGTATACGCGGGACTCATCCGCACGGATGATTGCGCCGACCTTCCGGAACTGGCCCGAATCAGCAAGTGAACTTCCACCGAATTTGACAACTTTCTTCATGATTCAAAATTCCCTTCTAAGTCTCGTAAACGATACGTTTCTCATTATCCTCAAAATGAACCGCAAAATCAACACTTTCGCCAAAACAAAATCAGAAAATCAGTATATAATAAAGATACCTTTATTGTTTGCAGTGCGGACAGGGCACGCCATGTTTCCTTTGACGGGAGGCAGACTGTATGGATAAGGCATATGATTATTTTTCGGCAGAGACAAGAGACGCGCTCGAAAATCTTCCTGAGGATCTTCTCATTTTCCTGTACAGAGACGGACAGGTGAGCTGTATCCTCGCGACGCGTCTCCTGACAAATGAGGTTCACGTCAATTTTCAGGATGTCTTCAAATTCTATCAGGAGCATCCGTTTGACATCCTGCACCCCGACGACAAGGCGACGTTCAACGGACAGGTTGCGCTCGCTGCAGAGCATCCCGGCAGGCGGTATATCGTCAGAATCCGCCTGCGCCTGTCAGAGAACGCACCATATATCCACATCAGCGGCGAGCTCACAGCCGGCGCTGAAAATGGCGGCGCGCAGCTCCTCTATATGCGGAACCTGAAGAGGGATGCCTCTGTCCTTGACGGCAGCTCCGCCGATGATGACGAGAAGCTGAAAAAGCTTATGCTGGACAAGGTCCTTGAGACGACAAGTGACTGCATTTTCTGGAAGGACAGGCAGCGGAGATTCGTCGGCGTCAATCAGGCTTTTCTGAAATTCTATGGTTTCAGCTCCGACTCTGTTCTCATCGGAAAGACGGACGAGGACATGGGCTGGCACCCGGACCCTGAGCCATATCGGCGCGATGAGATGCGCGTCCTTAATGGCGAGAGCACCCTCCTTGTCCATGGCACCTGCATCATCCACGGCGAGGTCAGGGACATTCTGGCAACGAAAGCACCCGTCTACGACGGGGATAAGATCATCGGTCTGGTCGGAAGCTTCATCGATGTGACGGAGGATTACCGGAGACGCAAGCAGATCGAGCGTCTGGACGGACAGCTGAAGGACGCCCTGAAGAAGGAGAAGAAGACCAATCAGGATCTGAACCTCTTCATGTCGAGGGTCAGCCACGAGCTGCGCACGCCGATGAACGCAGTCATCGGTCTCTCCTCTCTCGGCATGGAAACGGACGATCTGAACGAGGCGATCGACTGCCTGCACAAGATCAACGCATCCGGCGAATACCTGCTCAGCATCATCAACGATGTGCTCGATATCAACAAGATGGGCGGCGGCAGCTTCAAGCTCCACGAAACTCCCTGCACGCTCACGGACATCGTCGAGGCAGTCAGAACGATCATCCAGCCTCTCGCGGACAAGAAGAATATTCATTTTCAGATCTACACATATGGGGTCCGCGAGGATCACCTCATCTGTGACAAGGTCCGCATCGAGCAGATCCTTGTGAACCTGCTGAACAATGCCGTCAAATTCACGGAGCCCGGCGGCATCGTCAGTCTCACACTGAATGAGGAGACAGTCGGTGACCGGGTGCGCCTCACAGCCGGTATCCGGGACAATGGCTGCGGCATGAGCGCAGAATTCCTCGGGAGAATCTTCCAGCCGTTTGAGCAGGAAAACAGGAACCCGGCAAAGTACGGAACGGGTACCGGTCTCGGTCTCACCATCTCGCGCAATCTCGCCCGGCAAATGAACGGCGACATCTCCGTGCAGAGCACAGAGGGCGAGGGCAGTACATTTACTGCGGCTGTCATGATCGGCGCCGACCGGGAATACAGGAACAGACAGGAGCATGACGCCGCCGAAGCGGCGGATAAGGAGAAGCAGCTGACCGACACACTGAAGGGCATGCGCGTGCTCGTGGCCGATGACAATGAGCTGAACCGCGAGATCGCCGGAGAGATCCTGAAGACAGCCGGCATCACAAGCGAATATGCCGCTGACGGAGAGGAGGCGCTCGAGATGTATGAAAGCAGTCCGGACGGACACTTCGACGCCCTCCTCATCGACCTCATCATGCCGGTCATGGACGGCTACACGGCCGCGTCACAGATCCGCTCCCTGCACCGGATGGAGGCAAAGACGATCCCGATGATCGCCGTGTCGGCCGATATCTTCGGTGATTCGATTCAGCGGGCCAAGGACCATGGCTTCAATGACTTCGTCTCAAAGCCGATCGAGCGGGGAAAGCTTCTCGCGGCTCTCGCCCGCGTGACGGCAAAGCGCGGCTCCTGACTTAAATATCAGAGCTATATCACTGACCGCTTTTCGAAATCAGCCGCATAGGAACTGCAGCATATGCGGCTGATACAAAATAAGAGGACAGGCCGCTATATGATGGTCTGTCCTCTTTCCCTTCAAAGAATATCCGCGTACATTACATAAAGACTCGTCATGCGTTTGACAGCCTCTCTATGCCCGTACGTGCGCTCACAGAATCCCCGCATACGTGAGCGCCTGCATGACGCCTCCGACGAGGCTCAGCGCAATTCCGAGCCACGCCATGATGTTGCGCTTCTTACGGTTCCGGACCGAAAGAATGCCGAACGCAACGCCTGCGGCCGGGAGCAGAAACGGGATCGTCAGGTCCGTGATCCGCCCCGTCGCGACATTGAATATGCCCATCATAAGAGCGAAAATCGCCCACGCAGTTCCATCTGTCTCTCTGGCAGAGCGCTCGAGCAGCTCCTTATTGACAGCCACATTCTCAAGTGTTTTCTCGTCCTTCTTCGCGCCGCGCTTTCCGCTGTGCGCACCGGACGTGCTGCCGAGCGGTGCTCCGCACGTTGAGCAGAAGGCGGCTCCGTCCGGGTTCTCTGCTCCGCATTGATTACAATACATCGTTTTCTCCTTCAAAATGATTCAGGAATCCCCCGGTTGAAATCGGGAGATTCCTGCTCTGTTTTTCATTACACCAGGCTATTATGCGTCAGTCTCCGGTGTGCTGAATCTCGACTCATCCTGCTTCTTCGGGAACTCAAGCACGATTTCCGTCCCCTGTCCCAGTGTGCTGTGCACGTGGATATGCGCGTGATGAATAATCGCGCCGTGCTTGACGATCGAAAGACCGAGGCCCGTCCCGCCGACTGCCTTCGAGTGGCTCTTGTCGACGCGATAAAACCGCTCGAAGATCCGGTCGATATCCTCCTTCGGGATACCGATTCCCGTGTCCTCGACGCTGACGCTCGCCGTCTTTTCATCGCCGCCCACTGTAATTGTGACTGCGCCGTTCTCCTTATTGTACTTGACCGCGTTGTCGCAGACATTGTAGACCATCTCGTAAATGAGGTCCCAGATGCCATAGACGTTCTGCTCCCGTCCGATCACAAGGATTTTGACACGTTTCCTGTCAGCCGCTGACTGAAGTCTTGATGCGACGTCTCTTGAAAGCCCAAGGAGGTTGACATTTTCCCACTCATACTGAATATCCCTGTCCTCAAGGGAGCTCAGACGGATAATATCGTTGACAAGTGTGATCAGCCGCTGGGACTCGTCGTAAATGGTCGTCGAGAAGTCGATGACCGTCTCCTCGTCCATACCGCCCTGCTTCATCAGCTCGGCAAAGCCCGAGATCGATGTGAGCGGCGTCTTCAGCTCGTGGGAGACATTTGCCGTAAACTCGCGCCTGAACTTCTCGCGCTTTTCGGACTCTTCTCTCTCCTGACTTCGGATCATCTTGTTCTGCGTGGAAATTCTCTCAAGCAAGGGATGCAGCTCCTCATACGTGTCGTTGTTTTCCGGATCATCAAGATTCAGATTGTTGATCGGGGTCAGAATGCTTCGCGACAGCTTCGAAGAAATAATCAGAGATCCGCAGACGGCTATACCAAAAATACAGCCCGCAGGAATCAACAGCTTGATGAGCCACGCATAGATCGAGTCCTGCGTCGCGGCGATGCGGAGCACCTGCCCGTCCTTCAGCTTCAGTGCGTAATAGATGGTCTCCTCTGTCATCGTATTCGAGTAGCGGATGCTCGTCCCGCTGCCGTTCGAAAACGCTTCCTTTACCTCGGTGCGGTCCTTGTGGTTTTCCATCTCAGCCGGATCCGCCTCATTGTCATAGAGAACGGTTCCATCCGTATCAATCAGCGTAATTCTGCGCTCGCTCTTCAGTCTCGTCAGGTAGCCGATGCCATACTCATCCGTTCCGCTCGCAATGGCCTCCGACTCCTGCTTCAGCTCATCCTCGCTGCGCTCCTCAAAGAAGCGGAACAGAATCATCGCCGACATCACAAGACTGAACAAAAGGACAAAGAGCGCTGTGAGAAATGTCGTCAGAAATATTTTCTTTCTCAAGCAGTTCCTCCGTTCCTCAAGGCCATCAGACAGCGCCTGTCAGCTGATAGCCGACGCCCTTGACCGTGCGGATATAGTCCCCGGCCTCCCCGAGCTTCACACGAAGCTTGCTGATGTGAACGTCAAGCGTTCTCGATTCGCCGTAGTATTCGCCCCAGACATGATTCAGCAGCTCCTCGCGGGAGACGACATTCTGGTCCGCCTCAAGCAGGCACAGAAGAAGACTGTACTCCTTGAAGGAGAGGTCGACGCTCTCCCCGTTCACAGTGACAGAGTGCTTCCCGTTGTCAACCTCAAGGCAGCCGATCTTATAGGTCTCCCGGCTGACCCCGACACTGTTCCCGCGGTTCACCCGGCGAAGCACGGCGCGCACGCGCGACGTCAGCTCCATGATACCGAACGGCTTCGAGATATAGTCGTCGGCTCCCAGATCAAGACCGCTCGCCTTGTCAAATTCGCTGCTCTTGGCCGTCAGCATAATCACAGGGATGTCCTCGTAGGCAGACGTATTTCTGATTTTCTTAAGAATGGAAAGTCCGTCCTCCACGGGGAGCATGATGTCCAGCATAATCAGCTCCGGGATGCGGTTTCTCATCGCCTCCCAGAACACGCCCGGCTCCGGAAAACCGAGGACATCGTACCCTTCTTTTTTCAGCGCATAGCTGACAAGCTTCCGGATATTATCATCATCTTCAAGTATATAGATCATAGCTTCCTCATTGTACCACAAAAAGTCGGAGATTCCTCCCCGGCTTTTTTCTTCTTAACATAAAATTGACAATCGTCACGTAACCTTGCACAGACCTTTCTCTCAGTCCTTCTGGCTCTCTTTCGAGTACCTGTCCGTGAACTTCAGATCGAGCTCACCGCGCACCACGAACTTCACCCACGATGCAATATTCGCTGAGTGGTCAGCCATGCGCTCGATATATTTATTGATCAGGATATAATCGATGTACTGCTGGATGTGCTCCGGATGCTGCTTCATCAGCTCCCCGATTTCCTTGTTCATCTTCTCAAAGTACTGATCGACGACATCATCCTCATCGATGACACTCGAGGCGAGCACGACATCTCCCTGCTGGAAGCTCTCGAATGTATCGCGAACCATACCCCTCATGATCCCGAACATCTCATCGAGGCCCTTCGGCTCCTCGATCTCTTCCTTGTAATCGGCAATCTTCCGGATATAGATCGCAATATCGCTGCAGTTGTCGGCAATCCGCTCCATATCGGATGTCATGCGCATATAAGAGGCGATCTTGCGCCAGTCTGACGCAATCGGGCTCTCCTTTACGACAATGTTGATGCAGTCCTCTTCGATCTCCGTCTCCATCTTGTCGATGCGGTCATCATTTTTCATAATGTCCG
>JAZHVT010000001.1:0-158773 GCA_036453145.1 Eubacteriales bacterium | reverse complement strand
CTGTCCGGACAGTCGGAGGATACATGAGAGGAACAGTATGAAAAAGACGACGCTCGCAGTGATGGCAGCGGGAGACGGCAGCCGTTACGGAGGGGGCATCAGACAGATGGAGCCGCTGGGGCCGGGAGGAGAGCCTCTTCTGGCATATTCTGTCTATGATGCGCTGGAAGCGGGGTTTGACAGGGTTGTATTTATCATCAGCAAAACCATCGATAAGGAGTTCAGGGAGAGAATCGGCAGCCGGATTGCGGCGGTAGCCGAGGTCGCGTATGCATACCAGGAGCTTGACGGGCTGCCGGCCGGATTCTCCGCCCCGGAGGGCAGAAGGAGGCCGTGGGGAACCGGCCAGGCGGTCCTGGCGGCGGCAGATGTGCTCACGGACCCGTTTGCCGTCATCAATGCGGATGACTATTATGGGAAGAAGGGCTTTCGCATGCTTCATGACGACCTGGTCCGGGACGAAGAGGCAGACGACATGGAGCATGTCTCCCTTGTCTCATTTGCCCTGGAGCACACCTTGTCGGATAACGGAAGTGTGACGCGGGGCATCCTTTCATTTGATGAATCCGGAAATGTGACGGGGATCCACGAGACAAAAAATCTGATCCGCACAGAGGACGGGGCTGCCGTCATGTCGGACGAGGGCATTCTCCCCGTCAGGGCAGACTGTCTCGTGTCTATGAATCTCTGGGGATTTCGTCCCTCCGTTTTCGGACCGCTTGAGGAGGGCTTCCGGAAATTCCTCGCGGATCCCGGGGAGGACGCGATGAAGGCGGAATATCTTCTGCCGGACGCTGTTGACAGCATGCTGAAGAGAAGGCAGGCTGCCGTGCACGTGCTCCGCTCGGATGATGTGTGGTTCGGCGTCACATACAGGGAGGACCGGGAGACAGCCCGGGACATGCTCTCCCGCCTTACGGAGGAGGGCGTTTACCGGACGCCGCTGTTTACTGTATAAGTCCCGGCTTTCGGGCAAAAGCCTGCGGGGTGCCTGCAGGACAGAAAATGAGCTTCAGAACGCGCGTCAGGCGCGAACATAAATCAGGGGGATTATCATCATGGGAAAATATTTTGGTACGGACGGGTTCCGCGGAGAAGCGAATGTAACGCTCACTGCTGAGAAGGCATTCAAGGTCGGCCGGTATCTCGGCTATTATTACGGGACGAAGCATCCGGACGCGGCTGCTCAGATCGCAATCGGCAAGGACACCCGCCGTTCAAGCTATATGCTTGAGGATGCGCTGTGCGCGGGACTGACATCGTCAGGAGCGGACGTCTATCTTCTCCATGTCACGACGACACCGTCTGTCTCCTACGTCGTCCGCACAGAGGGCTTTGACTGCGGAATCATGATTTCCGCGAGCCACAATCCGTTCTACGACAACGGAATCAAAATCATGCGGGCGAACGGACAGAAGATCGAGCCGGAGATCGAGGAGAGAATTGAGGCCTATATCGACGGGAAAATTCCCGAGATTCCGTATGCCCTCCGCGAGAAGCTCGGCCGCTCCATCGACTTTTCCGCAGGCAGAAACCGCTATATCGGCTATCTGATGACAATCCCCACGAGAAGCTTCAAGGGAAAGCGGATCGGTCTCGACTGCGCGAACGGAAGCTCCTCATCGATTGCAAAGAGTGTGTTCGAGGCGCTCGGCGCGAAGACATTCGTCATCAATAATTCTCCGGACGGAACAAATATCAACCGGGGCTGCGGATCGACTCATATCGAGGCCCTGCGGAATTACGTGACGGACAACGGGCTCGACGCCGGCTTTGCCTATGACGGCGACGCAGACCGCTGCATTGCCGTGGATGAGAAGGGCGATGTCGTCGACGGCGATCACATCATGTTCCTGTGCGGCAAATACCTCATGGAGACGGGTCAGCTGCGGGACAACATGGTCGTCACAACCATCATGTCCAACATGGGACTCTACAAGGCGCTCGAGGCGAACGGGATGAAATCCGTGCAGACAAATGTCGGCGACAAGTATGTCGCTGAGTGCATGATGCGCGACGGCTATGATCTCGGCGGAGAGCAGAGCGGGCATATCATTTTCAGCAAATACGCGACGACCGGAGACGGTATCCTGACGTCCCTCATGGTCATGCAGGCTATGATCGACAAGAAGCTTCCGCTCTCGATGCTCTCGGGAGAAATGAAGACATATCCGCAGGTCCTGAAGAACGTCCGTGTCGCGGATAAAAAAGCAGCCAGAGAGAATCCGAGCGTGAAGGCAGCAGTCGAGGCGGCAGCCGCTGAGCTCGGAAGAGACGGCCGGATTCTTGTCCGTGAGAGCGGGACGGAGCCTCTCATCCGCGTGATGGTCGAGGCAAAGACAAATGAAATCTGTGAGCATTATGTTGACAGTGTGATTGCGGTCATAAAGAGCGAGGGTCTCGAGGTTCATGCGTAAAATTCGGATTTTTGCGGCTGTTGCGCTCGCCGTGACGCTCTCTGCATCGCTTGCCGGCTGCGCAAAGTCGGACGCACGGAAGCTTTACAGCACGGCGTCAGCGGAGCTTGAGAAGAAGAATTACGACGATGCGGCGACGGATTTTCAGAAGGTTATTGACGAGGGATATTATCTTCCCGAGAGCTACCGGGGACTCGGGCTCGCGCAGATGTGCGGGCAGGACTATCCGGATGCGAGCATCTCATTTGAAAAGAGCCTTCTCAATGTCGAGGGACAGAGCAGGAGCTTTCAGAGGGATGTGAATCTCTATCTTGCGCACTGCCGGGAAATGCAGGGCGAGACGGAGAAGGCAATTGACATCTACAATGACCTGATCAATCAGAATGCGGACTCTGAGGTCCTGTTCCTCAGGGGCAGGCTTCTTCTGAAGACGGACCAGGACAGCGCGGCGGAGGCGGACTTCGACAGAGCTGTCCAGCTGTCATCGGATTATGTGCTGTACATCAATATTTATGAGGTCTATGCGGATGAGGACAAGGGCGCGGATGGCTCGAGGTACCTCGAGGAGGCGCTCAAGACGGCGAATGCGACTGCTGACGACTATTATCATCAGGGTCTGATCCACTATTATCTGCAGGACTATGATGACGCAAGGGATGCGCTCACGAAGGCGCTCAAGGCTGATTCGGAGGACACGGCAAGTCTCTATCTGCTCGGAAAGGTCTATCTGGCAACCGGGGATACAGCGGACGCGAGAGCTGTCTATAAGGATTATGTATCCGACAAGGAGAACGGTGCAGGCGCGTATAACGGGCTTGCGCTGTGCGACATCGCGGACGGCAATTATGACAGTGCGCTTCAGAATATCAAGGACGGGCTGACATTTAACGACAGCTCCGTCAATCAGGCTCTGCTGTACAATGAGATTGTTGTGTATGAGAAGCAGCACGACTGGTCGACGGCCACGTCTCTTGCTGCCTCGTATATCGCCTCGTATCCGTCTGACGAGGCCGGGCTGAAGGAATATGAGTTCCTGTCCTCGCGCTCGTCCGACGGCGGATCGGATTCGACAGCGGCAGCGTCGTCCGGCTCATCGGTAGCAGCGGCGGACAGCACAGGGACGGCAGCGGGAACAGCTTCCGCTGCGTCCTGAGCATTAAAAGAAAAATGCAGCAAAAAAAAGCGGTGCACGGGGCATCGCTTTTTTTGTTCCTGCATAATGGAATTTTCTTCGGATTACTTTGTCTTTGCGGCGGCCTTCTTCTTTGCCTCGACCTCCTGCAGCTTCATTGCGCGGACCTTCAGCGGAAGACCGAACAGAGTAATGAAGCCCTCTGCATCGTGGTGATCATACAGATCGCCGGTCGTGAACGAAGCAAGAGACTCGTTGTAGAGGCTGTACGGAGATGTTGTTCCGTCCTTGATGATGTTGCCCTTGTAGAGCTTCAGATGAACCTCGCCTGTGACATATTTCTGAGATTCCTTCGTGAAGGCAATCATGCTGCTCATGAGCGGTGTGAACCACTTTCCTTCATAGACAACCTGAGCCATCTGGGAAGCGAGCTTCTTCTTGAACTCCATGAGATCGCGGTCGAGGCAGAGCTCCTCGAGCTGCTCATGCGCTGCGCACAGGATTGTGCCGCCCGGAGTCTCATAGACGCCGCGGGACTTCATGCCGACGACTCGGTTCTCAACGATATCGACAATGCCGATTCCGTTCTGGCCGCCGAGTACATTGAGCTCACGGATGATCTCAGACACCTTCATTGCCTTGCTGTTCAGCGTCTTCGGAATGCCCTGCTCGAATGTGAGCGTTACATTTGTCTCCTTGTCAGGAGCCTTCTCCGGTGTGACGGACAGGACGAGCATCTTGTCGTAATTCGGAGCCTTTGACGGATCCTCGAGCTCGAGTCCCTCATGGGAGATATGCCAGAGGTTGCGGTCACGGCTGTAGCCCTTGCCCATGGAGAACGGGAGATCGATGCCGTGCTTCTTGCAATACTCGATTTCGTCCTCGCGGGACTGCATAGTCCAGACATCTGTCATTCTCCAGGGAGCGATGATCTTCAGGTCCGGAGCAAGAGCCTTAATGCCGAGCTCGAAACGGATCTGGTCATTGCCCTTTCCTGTCGCGCCGTGGCAGATCGCTGTGGCGCCTTCCTTGCGTGCGATTTCGACGAGCTTCTTTGCGATCAGAGGACGGGCCATGGATGTGCCGAGCAGATACTTGTGCTCGTAGACAGCGCCTGCGTCGACGCAGGGCATGATGTAATCATCGGCGAATTCATCGACGACATCCTCAATGTATAATTTGGAAGCGCCGGACATCTTCGCGCGCTCCTGCAGATTGTCGTCCTTGATCTCTTCATCCTGACCTACATTGATGCAGGCACAGATGACATCATAGCCGAAATTCTCCTTCAGCCACGGGATAATCGCGGTTGTATCAAGACCGCCGGAATATGCCAGGATAACTTTTTCATTTGCCATAAGTCAGAAAGCCTCCAATCGGAATAATATTAAACCATGTTGGGCAGGCAGGGCCTGCATTCGTTTTTCAATATACAGCATATGCATAACTTATGCAAGATAAAAATCAAATAAGTGGATATGTGATTAACAAACAGGAATAAATATGCATAAATATGAATAATTATACACATTTCCCTCTTTACTTTTTAAAACGCCTATTATACTATGTATGGGACATTTTTCGCCGGAAGGCGTATCATATATGTTTGGAATTTGTGTTTGGAATTTTCAGGGGCCATTGGATCAGGAATGCTTCGTGACCCGGAAGGAAGGCTTATATGTTCGAAATGATTGAAGGCGGCGTCACAAGCGCCGAGGGGTTCCGGGCGGCCGGAGGCGCCGCCGGCATCAAGAAAAACGGGAGCGCAGACATGGCGCTCATTTACTGTGAGAAGCCGTGCAATGTCGCCGGCACGTTCACATCGAACCGGGTCAAGGCAGCGCCTGTCAGATGGGACAGAGAGCTTGTCAATGAAGGCCGGGAGGCAAGGGCTATCGTCGTCAACTCGGGCATTGCCAATGCATGCACGGGCAAGGCAGGCATGGACGCGTGCGCAAAGACGGCTGATGCCGCGGCGCAGGCGCTCGGCATCGATGCATCCTCCGTACTCGTCGCATCGACAGGTGTCATTGGAAGTCAGATCCCTGTGGACAAGATCACGGCGGGAGTGAACATGCTTGCCGGTGAGCTCGGAGACACTATTGAAAAGGGCACAGAGGCCGCGAAAGCGATTATGACGACGGACCGTGTTCACAAGGAGATCGCAGTCAACATGACATTCTCTGACGGGTCCATGGCGACACTCGGCGGCTGCACGAAGGGCTCCGGCATGATCCACCCGAATATGTGCACCATGCTCTGCTTCCTGACGACGGATGCCAACATCAGCCGCGACATGCTGCAGAAGGCTCTGTCCTCTGTGGTGCCGGATACGTTCAACATGGTTTCTGTCGACGGGGATACGTCGACGAATGATACCTGCCTTCTTCTCGCAGATGGTCTCGCTGGCAATCCGGAAATCACGGAGGACAGCGATGACTACCGCACATTCTGTGAGGCGCTCCGCTTCTGTGCGGAGTCTCTCGGAAAGAAAATGGCGAAGGACGGAGAGGGTGCGACCTGCCTGTTTGAGTGCGATGTCATTCACGCGGACACGAAGGAGCATGCGAAGACGCTCGCCCGCTCGGTCGTGTCGTCCACACTGACGAAGGCGGCAATTGCCGGTCATGACGCAAACTGGGGCCGGATCCTCTGCGCACTTGGCTACTGCGGAGTCGATTTTGATCCGGAGCAGGTGACGCTGACCCTCGAGAGCAGCGCAGGCAAGCTTGTCATTTATGAAGATGGAAGCGGGACAGGATACAGCGAGAAGAAGGCGACCGAGATTCTCTCCCAGGATGAGATCCACGCGATCTGCGACATGCACATGGGTGACTTTGATGCGTCGGCCTGGGGCTGTGACCTGACGCATGAGTACGTCAACATCAACGCGGACTACAGGAGCTGACGAAGCAGAATTCGCTCTGCGCATGATGCCGGGACCGGGTGACGCTGCAAGCGGGAAGGCGGTCCGTGAGCGGATCAGAAATGAAAGGAAGGTATAGAGATGGAAAATATGGATCTCTGGATCCAGAAGGCAGACGTCCTCGTTGAGGCGCTTCCGTATATCCGGGACTTTGCCGGAAAGAAGGTTGTCGTCAAGTACGGCGGATCGGCGATGAAGGATGCGGCGCTCAAGAAGAGTGTTGTCACGGATGTCGCGCTTCTTAAGCTGGTCGGTATGAAGCCGATTATCGTTCACGGAGGCGGCAAGGAGATCAGCCGCTGGGTGAAGCTGTCCGGAAAAACACCGGAATTCGTGAATGGTCTCCGCGTCACGGACAAGGACACGATGGAGATCGCCGAG
Source organism: Eubacteriales bacterium (assembly GCA_036453145.1). Classification (GTDB taxonomy): domain Bacteria; phylum Bacillota; class Clostridia; order Lachnospirales; family Lachnospiraceae; genus Chordicoccus. The sequence goes on along the minus strand of JAZHVT010000001.1, from coordinate 151,917 downwards.
ATGGTCCTTAACAAGGTCAACAAGGGCCTTGTCCAGTACATGGAGGAGAACGGCGTCAAGGCCTGCGGCATATCCGGCAAGGACGGAGGTACGCTCCGGACCGTGAAGAAAACGATCGCGTCAGGCAGAGACCTCGGCTATGTTGGCGAGGTCACGGATGTCGATCCGACGCTGATCGACACGTTGATTGATAAGGATTTCATTCCGGTCATCTGCCCGATCGGACTCGGTCAGGATGACTATCAGTCCTATAATATCAATGCGGACGATGCGGCGTGCGCGATTGCGTCCGCCGAGAAGGCGGAAAAGCTGGTGTTCCTCAGTGATATCGAGGGCGTCTATAAGGACCCGATGAATCCGGACACACTAATCTCCGAGCTGACGGTCGATGAGGCGAAGCAGTTCATTGCGGAGGGCAATGCAGGCGGAGGCATGCTGCCGAAGCTCACAAACTGCATTCACGCGATTGAAAACGGCGTATCGCGTGTGCATATCCTCGACGGACGGATCATGCACTGCATGCTCCTTGAGATCTTCACGAACAGAGGAATCGGAACCGCTATTATCGGAAATGATAAGAACCGTTATTTTCACGGATGAGGTGCCGCGGGACACGCGGTATCTGCGCAGATGAGGAAAGCAGGATAAAAGACTATGACAAAGGAAGAGACAATCAATCAGTGTGAGCAGTATGTCCTTCACACCTACAACCGTTTCCCGCTCGTGATTGATCACGGAGAGGGAACGACAGTCTATGACACCGATGGTAGGCAGTATCTCGATTTTATGTCGGGGATCGGCGTGTACGCACTCGGCTATCACTATCCGGGATATGATGAGGCACTGATCGCACAGGTTAAGAAGGTGCTTCACACATCGAATCTTTACTACCATGAGCCGCTCGCCGAGGCCGCGAAGAATGTGGTGGAGTCGACGGGAATGTCGAAGGTCTTCTTTACGAATTCCGGAGCGGAGGCTATTGAGGGCTCTCTCAAGGCGGCGAGAAAATACGCGTATCTCAAGGACGGACATAACGATCATGAGATCATCGCGATGAATTCCTCATTCCACGGACGCTCGATCGGAGCTCTGTCCGTCACAGGAAATGAGGCCTACCGCGATCCGTTCAAGCCGCTCATGGGAGGCGTCGTATTTGCCGATTATAATGACCTTGCTTCTGTCAGGGCACGCGTGACGGACAAGACGTGCGCGATTATTATGGAGACAGTCCAGGGTGAGGGAGGTATCTACCCGGCAGACCCGGACTTTATCAGGGGAGTTGAACAGATCTGCAGAGAGTGGGACATTCTTCTGATTCTCGATGAGATTCAGTGCGGCATGGGAAGGTCCGGATCTATGTGGGCCTTCCAGCAGTTCGGCGTCACGCCGGACATCGTTACCTGTGCGAAGGCACTCGGCTGCGGCGTTCCGGTCGGTGCATTTGTCATGAACCAGAAGGTGGCGGAGCACAGCCTCACGGCAGGTGATCACGGAACAACATACGGAGGCAACCCGTTTGTCTGCAGCGCCGTCAATGCGGTGTTCAAGCTGTTCCGTGAGAATGACATCGTCGGTCATGTGCAGGTGATCTCGAAGTATCTCGCGGAGAAGCTTGACGGGCTTATGGCGTCGCACCGCTCTGTGGTGGCGCACAGAGGCCTGGGACTGATCCGCGGACTCGAGCTTGATCCGGCCTGCGCATCGGCGGGAAAGGCTGCTTCACTCGCTCTTGAAAAGGGATTGATGATTATCACGGCAGGACATAACGTCATTCGCTTCGTACCGCCGCTCGTCATCACTGAGGATGATGTGGATAAGGCCACTGCGATTCTGGATGAGGTTCTGACGGAGCTCGAGAAAAACTGATTGTGAATATATACAGCAGGGGCCGGCACTTCTTGTGCCGGGCCCTGCTGTTATATTTACAACCTTCGTATTCCCCTTGTCTTTTCGTTCTGAATCGGATAAAATACTGATGTGCACGCTCCGGAAATTATTGCGGAGGTGCCCATGAAGAAGAATAACGCGATGTCCATGCGTGTCATGGCTTTGCTTCTCACATCTGTATTGGCCGCTGGCATACTGTTCAGCGGATGCGGCGCGACTTCCTACGAGGCCGTCTATACCGGACAGAGCAAGACGTCCGGAGAGAACCCATCGTCCGCGGAGAATCTGACAGAAAGTTCATCGAAACCGACAGAAGGAACATCGTCCGGGGCTTCCTCCGGGCGTAAGAGCAGTTCATCTGTACAGCCGGAGAACGGCGGGGAGATATGCGTCTATATCTGCGGGGCGGTCGTGTCGCCCGGTGTGTATTTTCTCGGAAAGAGTGCGCGTGTCATTGACGCGGTCAATGCAGCCGGAGGCCTGAGAGAGGATGCGGATTCAACACATACGAATCTTGCGGCCGCTCTTCAGGACGGACAGCAGATTACGGTTCCGACCGTGGAGGAGGCAAAATCCATGCCGGCAGCTGCCGGTACGACTGCCGCCGCTTCCGCGGCAGCGGGAGAGCAGCTGGTCAATATCAACACGGCGGACGCAGCGGCCCTGCAGACTCTGAGCGGAATCGGAGCATCGCGGGCAGCGGATATCATCGCGTATCGGAATGAGCACGGGCCGTTCCGGAGCATCGAGGAGATCACGAATGTGAGCGGAATCGGCAGCGCGCTCTTTGAAAAAATAAAGGATCATATTACGGTGGGCTGACCGCGGTTCCGGTTGAACGGCGGCCGGCGGAATGGAGACAGGATGGCTAAGAAGATTCTGGTCGTGGATGACGAAAAACTGATTGTGAAGGGAATCCGGTTCAGTCTTGAGCAGGATGGGTATGAGGTTGACTGCGCGTATGATGGCGAGGAGGCTCTGCAGAAGGCAAAGGAGACGGAGTACGACATGGTGCTGCTCGACCTCATGCTTCCGAAGCTTTCGGGACTCGAGGTATGCCAGCAGATCCGCGGCTTCTCACAGGTCCCGATTATCATGCTGACGGCAAAGAGTGAGGATATGGACAAGATCATGGGACTTGAGTACGGCGCGGATGATTACATCACGAAGCCGTTCAACATCCTTGAGGTGAAGGCGAGGATCAAGGCGATTCTGCGCCGCTCATCAAGAACAGAGACGGAGAAGGAACGCCCGAAGACAGTGGAAATCAACGGCCTCAAGATGGACTGCGAGAGCCGGCGTGTCTACGTGAACGGAAAGGAGATCAACCTCACGGCGAAGGAATTTGATGTTCTTGAGCTGCTTGTATTCAATCCGAACAAGGTTTACAGCAGAGAGAATCTGCTCAATATTGTCTGGGGGTATGAGTATCCGGGAGATGTCCGCACGGTTGACGTCCATATCCGGAGACTGCGTGAGAAGATCGAGGACAACCCGAGCGCTCCGAAGTATGTCCACACGAAGTGGGGCGTAGGCTATTATTTTCAGGGATAAGAATGAGCGCGGCATCTGCCGCGCTCTTCCCATGTGGAACCTGTCACTGCCCGTAGGACTTGAAGCGGTTCCTTGTTGATGCGAGCAGCTCATCGCTCATGATGTTCGGCTTGCCGATGCACTCGGCCCGCCACTGAAGCTCCGCGGCGAATTCGATATTGTCAGCGAGAAGAAAGGCCTCGCCGAGTGAGCTTCCGCAGGCGACCAGGCCGTGATTGCCGAGAAGGACAGCCTTGCAGCTTCCGGCTGTCCGGACTGCTATGTCAGCAAGCTCGGGAGTTCCGAATGTGACGGCCGGCGCGCAGGGAACCTGATTCGCGCCGATATCGCAGATGCAGAAGTGGATCATATCAATCGGGCGGAGAAGGCAGGCAAATGTCGTCGCGAAGACAGAGTGTGTGTGGATAATGCCGCAGGTGCCGGGCTTCTTCCTGTAGAAGCCGGCGTGCATGCCATACTCACTTGACGGCTTGCGATTTCCCTCGATAATCGTGCCGTTAAGATCCATGATGACAATGTCCTCCGGCTTTGTCTCAAAGTAGCCGATGCCGGACGGGCTGATTGCCATGTATCCGGTCACGGGATCATAGACACTCAGGTTGCCGCTCGTTCCTCTTGTGAGGCCGGACCGGAGCATTTCTTTTCCGTACTCGACGATCTGGTCGCGCGCATCATTCATTAACATAATTTGCCTCCATAGGTATGTAATTATTCAGTATTCAGCATCCCCAGACTCGGCTATGGGTGCTGCATGATTATAAGTATCGCACACAGTGCGGCGCAGGTCAAAAGGTGTAAGAAGAGCAGCAGGTCATTCGAAAGGAGAAATAAGCATCAATGTACAAAGAAAGAATACAGCGCGTTCTTTCGCGCATGAAAGAGGCGGGGCTTAAGCAGCTGCTTGTGTCGGACCCGGACAGCGTCTTTTATCTGACGGGCGTCAGTGTGGAGCCATATGAGAGGATGTTTGCATTTCTGGTGAGAGATGACGGGCATCATGCCCTCTTTCTGAATCGCCTGTTCAACGTCCCGGAGACAGAATATGAGGAGGTCTGGTTCAGCGACACAGATGACTCTGTCGGCATGATTGCAGAGCGGATTGACAGGAGCGGAAGGCTCGGGATCGACAAGGAATGGCCGGCGCGGTTTCTGATTCCGCTCATGGAGAGATGCCCGGAGCTTACAGTCGTGCTCGGCTCGGACTGCGTTGACGGATGCCGGGCAGTCAAGGATGCGAAGGAGCAGAAGCTTATGCGGGAGGCATCACGGATCAATGATATCGTCAATGTCCGCGCACGGGAGTATGTGAAGGCGGGCATGACAGAGAAAATGGTCGCCGACTTTATCGATGCGAATTTCGTGAAGGAGGGCGCGGAGGGCCCGAGCTTTACGACGATCGTGTCCTTTGGCGCAAATGCAGCTGACCCGCACCATGAGCCGGATGACACGGTGCTGAAGGAGGGAGACTGCGTGCTCTTCGACATGGGCTGTGTGAAGGACCGCTACTGCTCGGATATGACAAGGACGTTCCTCTGCGGCGAGACGGACGATGAGGAATTCGGAAAGGTCTACGAGCTTGTGCGGCGTGCCAATGAAAAGGCGGAGCGCATGATTCGTCCGGGCATCCGCTTCTCGGATATTGATGCCGCGGCACGCGACCTGATCGCAGATGCCGGCTACGGGGAGTATTTCAATCACAGGCTCGGCCACTTCATCGGCCAGACAGACCACGAGGCGGGCGATGTCAGCTCGGCAAATGAAAATCTCACGGAGCCCGGCATGATTTTCTCCATTGAGCCGGGCATCTATCTGCCGGGACGCTTCGGAGTCAGAATCGAGGACCTCGTGCTTGTCACGGAGGACGGCTGCGAGATTCTGAACCATGTGGACAAGAGTCTCCGGCACGTCTAATAGGTGTTTCAAGCACCCCCGAGGTGTGGTAAAATGACAGTCAGATAGAGGGCGGCATGCCGGCGGGCGTCGTGCGTGTTCCGGACAAGCCGCAGAAAACTGACACGAAGGGGAGGCACGCCAATGAAGGACTTTAACGAACTGAAGGAACTGGTCAGAAAGAAAGGCTTCGGGACAACATACTACGGAAATATCAATGGTGATCCGGTCTATCTCTCGAAGGGAGTGCTGACGAAGTTTTTCGGGGACGATGATATTCAGAGCGTCATTAATGCCGTCGGAAAATTTCAGGACGGTGACTACGGGACGGCGGCAGAGCACGGGAAGACGCCGAAGCCGGGTCACGAGTACGGCCGCTATGAAATCGGAGGTCTCGAGGCCGCAGACGGCGAGGACTGTGCCGTCTGGATTCACAAGGCTGAGGACGCACTGATCGTTTACTTCAGGTTCGAGCGCTGAGAGACAAACACAATAGAAACAGGGGGCTGCCGGGAGAAATCCCGGCAGTATTGAATTCAGGACAGTATTTGCGATGAAAACGAAACGAACAGGATTTTTCAGAAGTCTCCGGTTCAGGATTATGGTCACGCTGATCATCATCGGAATCGCGCCTGCCATCATCACATCATTTGTGATTGTCCGCGGGTATGAGAACAGAGCCATTGCGCTGCGCGCCAGCAACATCCGCAATCAGTGTGACGTGCTGGTCAATTCAATCGTCACGGAGAACTACCTTGAGGATCAGAGCTCTGATGTTCTGAACAGCGAGCTGAGTCTTCTGTCGACCGTCTACAGCGGACGCATCCTTCTGATCGACTCTCATTTCAAGGTCGTGAAGGATACCTATGATCTTGATACGGGAAAGACATCTGTCTCAAAGGAGGTCATCAGTTGCTTCCAGACCGGATCAGGCTCGACGCACTATGACTCCGACAGCGCCTACATTGAGATCACAGTTCCGATCAAGGACACGAAGTCGGGCGATCTCCTCGGCGTGCTTGTCGCCTCGATCTCGACAAATGAAATTGCACAGACGGTGCGCAATCTCGAGAACATCGGGATTCTGGTCTCAGCGATCGTGAGCGTCATTGTGCTCGTTGCCGGGTGGATCATCGCAAATATCCTTGTGCGGCCGCTCAATATGGTCACAAAGGCCATCGAGGACGTCACAGACGGATATGACAATGAGGCGATCTCCGTCAATAACTACACAGAGACAGCTGCCATCACGGCGGCATTTAATCAGATGCTGCGGAGAATCCGCGCGCTCGACAATTCGAGACAGGAATTTGTCTCCAATGTGTCGCACGAGCTGAAGACGCCGCTCACATCGATGAAGGTCCTTGCGGATTCCCTGAACGGACAGGATAATGTGCCGATCGAGATCTATCGGGAATTCATGAGTGATATCACGCAGGAAATCGACCGTGAGAACAGCATTATCCAGGACCTGCTCACAATGGTCCGCATGGACAGAACGGCCGTCGATCTCAATATTGAGAAGACGGAGATCGGTGAGCTGCTGGCCCAGGTCATCCAGAGGCTGAAGCCGATTGCGGACAAGAAGGGCGTCGAGCTTATTCTGGACGCACCGAAGAAGGTGATGGCTGAGGTCGACGTGACGAAGCTGAGCCTCGCATTTTCCAATCTGATTGAAAACGGCATCAAGTACAATGTCGACAACGGCTGGGTGAGGGTCACGCTGAGCTCGGACAAGAAGTATTTCTATGTCAATGTCGCCGACTGCGGACTTGGTATCGCGGAGGACCAGATCGATCATATCTTTGAGCGGTTCTACAGAGGCGACAAGTCACATTCGACGACGATCGAGGGAACAGGTCTCGGACTTGCGATCACAAAGAACGCGATTGCGATGCACCGCGGCATCATCAAGGTGCAGAGCAAGGTTGGTGAGGGAACGACATTCATGGTGAGGCTCCCTCTGGTACACACGGCATAAGGAGGTCCGGAAAATGAAACGAATCCTGTCACTTTTTCTCGCGGCCGCCATGGCCGTGTCACTGATGACCGGCTGCGGGAGCAGCTCCTCAAAAAATGAAGCTGCAACCTATTATCTGTACTATCTGGACAAGGACGGCGACGGCCTCTATCAGCGGGAGTACACGCCGGAGTCATCCTCCGCGGATGATATGCTGAAGGAATTTATCGATCAGCTCCAGAAGGTTCCGAAGAAGGCGAAGTACTCGACGCTGCTTGACAGCGGCGTCAGCATTCAGAGCGAAAGCCTGAGAAGCGGACTGCTCACACTCGACTTCTCATCGGGATACAGCAATATGAGTGCGACGCGGGAGGTGCTCGCGCGGGCCGGCATCGTCCGCTCCCTGATCCAGATTGACGGGGTGGACGAGGTTAAGTTTGAGGTTGATGGAAAGGCTGCGAAGACACCGGACGGAGATGAGATCGGTGTGATGAATGAGAATACATTTGTCGATAATGCGGCGAAGCAGATCAATACAATCCAGCACACGCAGATCGACCTGTATTTTACGACCGAGGACGGGACACAGCTCCAGAAGGAATCGCGCTCGATCTATTACAGCGCGTCAAAGCCTCTTGAGTGGGCAGCTGTCGAGCGGCTGATTGCGGGACCGAAGGTGAGCGGAAACTACGCGACGCTCCCCGCGAACACGCAGATCCTGAGCGTGACGAGTGCCGACGGGATCTGCTATGTCAATCTGGACTCGACATTTACGACGGATGCGCTCGCAGTTGATGAGAAAATTCCGGTCTACTCGATTGTCGATACGATCGTCAAGGACTGCAGCAACATCAGTCAGGTACAGATTTCCGTGAATGGAGAATCAGACATCATGTTCCGCGGAAGCATGGACCTGAGCAAGCCGTACGAGGCGGATTTTTCACTTGTGAAGGATACGACGACTTCGGGCGGGTAAACAGTAATCCTGAGCTGGTTACTGTTCACACGCTCCCTGATTTGTATGCGGTCGCGAATATCAGGGCGGTATCGGGCAGACTCCGTCCTCCTCAGCTTCCCTTCGCTGCTGACCCAGCAGCTCAGGGTGATCTTCGGACTCCTCCGTATAACGCCCTCACCGCTCCTGATATCGCTGACCGCTCTCCAAGGTCTGATAGTGTGTGAACAGTAACCTGAGTTACACGTGAACCGGATTTTGCGGACGGCAGCGATTGACGGCGGTAATCTTCGGGATGTAAAATAAAACAAGCAGTAATTCGGACAGGAGGACATATGCGGCGAAGGCCACTGTGCCTCCTGTGTCTTATTTTATGCGCGGTTCTCACCCTGCTTTATGCCATGGGTGTACCGCTCACGGCGGAGCCATCGGATATGGCCCGCGCGGAGCAGATCCTCTCGGAGTCGTCAGTCAGGAGAGAGGTGACCGGGGTCGCGGTAAAATCGGAGACACAGGACGGTTACTGCACACTGATTCTTAAACAATCCTATCTGCACTGGAAATCGGAGACATATTCCATCGGGCGCGTGAAAATCACATATAAGGACGGCGGCCATATACAGGCGGGAGTCCGCGTCTGCGCAAGAGGGATGCTCACGGAAATCGAGGGCCCGCGGAATCCCGGCGGATTTGACGCCGCGCTGTACTGGCGCCTGCAGGGCATCCGCTTTGCCATGAGCGGAGCGTCTGTTGCGGTCACCGGCGGAAGTGCCAATGTCCCGGCCGAAATGCTGATCTGCTTGCGCAGAAATCTGTCCGGACACATACAGGCCTTATGGCCGGAGGACGTGGCGGATATTCTCTGCGCAATGCTGACCGGTGACCGGTCGGGACTTGACGAGCGTGTGCGTGCACTCTGGCGGACGGCCGGTGTCACGCATATGCTCTGCATCTCGGGGCTTCATCTCACAGTCCTCGGGATGGGGCTTTTTGAGCTTCTCCGGAAAATGAAAATCCGCACGGCGCCTGCCGGGATTCTGTCCTTGCTGGTCATGGCGGGTTATACCGTGTTCACAGGAGCATCCGTGTCGGCGTGCCGTGCATTTTTCATGTTTGCGCTCGGCATCATCGCGAAGCTGATCGGGAGAACCTATGATTTCTGGACGGCGCTTGCCGTCGCGGCCATGCTGATTCTTCTCGAGAACCCGTATTATCTGTTCTATTCGGGATTTCAGATGTCGTTTGCCGCCGTCATGATCTGCGGAATTTTCCGGAAGAGAAGCAAGGGAATGGTCGCGCTCATGCTGTATCTTTGGATGTTGCCGCTCGTCCTTATGATCTGCTATGAAATTCCCGTCTACAGCATAGCGGTCAATCTGATCGCGGTCCCTCTTCTGCCGGCCATTCTCGGAACAGGAATTCTGGGGACAGCGGGAGCTTATCTGCCGGGCGTGTATGCAGGCTCCGCGGCAGGAAGTGCCGGCTTCTTTCCTGCCTTGGCCAGAGCTCTTGCGCTTCCGGCGACAGCTCTTGTGAGAGTCTTGAATTTTCTTCTCGGGAGAGCGGGGGCGCTTCCGTATGCGTCCTTTATCTGCGGCAGACCGGAGGTGTGGCGAGTGGCCCTGTATGTCTCGGCGCTGCTCATCTGGTGCGTGCTCGCGAAGGCCTGGCGGACAGAGAGACGAAGAATCTGTCTGCTCGTCCTTGTGCCGGCGCTTGTGGCGCTTCTTGCCGTGCGTGTCCCATCGCACCTTTTTGTTTCATTTATCGATGTCGGCCAGGGAGACGGCATTGCGATTGAGACCCCGTGCGGGATCAACTGCCTCATAGACAGCGGGTCATCGACGGTCATGAATGTCGGACAGTACCGCGTCCTGCCGTATCTGAAGTACCGCGGAATCCGGAGACTCGATTATATCTTTGTGACACATACGGACAGCGACCACACAAGCGGCATAGAGGAGCTTCTCGCCATGACTGCATCCGGACAGACATCACTTCGTGTCGGTACCGTTGTCATGCCTTATATGGCGAAGCGGGACGAGGCGTACAGGCGCATGGAGCAGCTGGCCGGGGAGGCGGGAGCAAGATTTCTTGCCGTGTCAGAGGGGGATGCATTTGCCTTCGGGGGCGTAAGGCTCAGTGTGCTGAATCCGGACCCGGGACGTGAGACAGGAGACGCGGACGCGAACGGGCAGTGCATTGTGCTTGCGCTCTCATACGGAGACTTCGACGCGCTCTTTGCGGGCGACGTGAGCGGGGACGGAGAGAGAAATGTCATATCGGAACTTCGCAATGAGGAACGTACATTTGACGTGCTGAAGGTCGCGCATCACGGATCAAAATACTCGACGCCGCCTGAGCTCCTTGAGCTCATCCGCCCGTCGGTCAGCATTATCTCAGCGGGATCCGGGAACCGCTACGGCCATCCGTCCCGCGAGACGCTCGGCAGGCTCCGGGCATGCGGGACGGATATCTATGACACAATCAGCTGCGGAAGAATCCTCGTTGAGACGGACGGGACATCCTTCCGCGTGGAGCGGTGGCTCGGGGAGAATTGAGGGCTGTCGCCTCCGCATACGCGTTACTGTTCACACACTATCAGACCTTGGAGAGCAGTCAGCGATATCAGGAGCGGTGAGGGCGTTATACGGAGGAGTCCGAAGATCACCCTGAGCTGCTGTGTCAGCAGCGAAGGGAAGCTGAGGAGGACGGAGTCTGCCCGATACCGCCCTGATATTCGCGACCGCATACAATTCAGAAGCGTGTGAACAGTAACGCGTATGCAGCCAGGGCTTGTCTGATGGAGCGGCGTCTGTAGACGGATTGGGAAACGGATGATAAAATAGCCGAAAGGAGGTAGCTATATGCCGAAACGAAAGGATGCGCTCTGGAGAGACCGGAAGAGAAACTTCCTCGGCCTTCCATGGACGTTTACAGAATATACACTGGTACCGGACAGGCTTCTGATCGACAGGGGTTTTCTTAATTCGAGAGAGGATGAGGTCAGGCTGTACCGGATCACAGACCTCACACTCACGAGAAACCTGTGGCAGAAGATTATTGGAACGGGGACGATCCATGTCGATTCCGCGGACCCGACGCTGAAGAATTTTGACATCATCAATATCAAGGAGTCGTATGATGTCAAGGAGCAGCTCTCACAGATCGTGGAAAAGTCGCGCCGCGAGGCGCATGTCTACATGCGTGAGAATATGCAGCAGGCCCCGGGCGGAAAAATGGAGGATGACAGAGATCCGGGCCACGATGGCATTCCGGATGAGCCGGATGACAGATGTCACTGACTGCGCCGGTTGACGGGCCGGAGAGTGCGGCACTATAATAAAAGTTCAGACCGTATGCCGGAGGACTTGCATTTCCGGCAAATGAATATATGCTCTGCGCGGAGAAAAGCAGTGCTGTGCGGAGAAAAATGACTTATGAGCGAATAGCGGGCAGAAGGAGAGAGAACGTACATGGGAAAGATTATTTTAACCGGTGACAGACCGACGGGAAGACTTCATGTCGGGCATTATGTCGGATCACTGAAGAGACGTGTGGAGCTGCAGAATTCCGGGAAATTCGATGAAATTTACATCATGATTGCCGATGCGCAGGCGCTCACCGACAACTGGGACAACCCGGAGAAGATCCGCACGAACATCATTGAGGTTGCCCTCGACTATATGTCCGCGGGACTTGATCCGTCAAAATGCCATATGCTGATCCAGTCGCAGGTCACGGAGCTGACTGAGCTCACCTTCTACTACATGAACCTGGTGACGGTCTCCAGACTGCAGCGGAATCCGACAGTCAAGTCCGAGATTCAGATGCGCAATTTTGAGACGAGCATTCCGGTCGGATTCTTCTGCTACCCGATCAGCCAGGCGGCGGACATCACGGCGTTCAAGGCGACTACGGTCCCGGCCGGCGAGGATCAGGAGCCGATGATCGAGCAGACGAGAGAGATTGTCCACTCATTTAACAGAATCTATGGGGAGACGCTTGTGGAGCCGGAGATTCTTCTTCCGGAAAACAAGTATCAGATGCGCCTGCCCGGAACAGACGGCAAGGCCAAGATGTCGAAGTCGCTCGGGAACTGCATTTATCTGGCGGACCCGGAGGATGTCGTGAAGAAGAAGGTCATGAGCATGTTCACGGACCCGAACCACCTGCGCGTGCAGGATCCCGGAAAGGTCGAGGGAAACCCGGTCTTTATTTATCTCGAGGCGTTCTCGAAGCCGGAGCAGTTCGCGGAGTACGCGCCGGAGTACGCGAACCTTCAGGAGATGGAGGACCATTACCGCCGCGGCGGCCTCGGCGATGTCAAGGTGAAGAAGTTCCTTCTCAACGTGCTGAATGAGGAGCTTGATCCGATCCGCAAGAGAAGACATGAGCTCGAGAAGGACATTCCGGCTGTCTATGATGTTCTGAAGGAGGGAACGGCGGCTGCCCGCGAGAAGGCCGGGAAGACGCTCGCCGAGGTGAAGAGCGCGATGCGGATCAATTATTTTGACGATCCGGAGCTGATCCGCAGCCAGGCGGAGAAGTACGCGTCCGAGAACAAATAACGTCCTCACCGCTCCTGATACCGCTGACCGCGTTTCGAGGTCTGACGGCGTGTGCGCTGTGAGAATGAAAAGTTATCGGGAAAAGTGCTTGACACTTGCATAGAAGCCATATAAAATAGAATTTGTGTGTTCCGTCCATGCCGCAATTTTCGTGTCTCTGGCTAAAGACGGAGCCTTAAGAAAATTGCAGAATTTATTTCATGGAGGAAAACGATTTGGCTAACATCAAATCAGCAAAGAAGAGAATCATCACAAGCGCAAAGAGAGCTGAGCGCAACAAGTCCGCAAGATCCGCAGTCAAGACTTCTGTCAAGAAGGTCACAGCTGCAATCGAGTCCGGCGACAAGACAGCGGCAAAGGCAGCTCTTTCCAACCTTCAGGGTGTTATGGGTAAGGCCGCTTCCAAGGGAATCTACAAGAAGAATACAAATGCAAGAAAGATTTCCCGTATGTCCAAGGCTGTAGACGCTATGGACTGATCCTGACCCGGTCAGATCTGAGCATCACAGCGGAGAACATTCCGTCAAATACAAACAGCAAAAGCAAGCAGCTGCCTTCGGGCGGCTGCTTGTTTTCTTATCACGAAAAAAGGTACCGCATGAAAAATCTGATAAACGACATCAAAACTGGTGAGTTCCGGCATGTCTACCTGCTCTGCGGCAGCGAGGACTACCTGAAGAGACTCTACTGCGGCAGGCTGACCGATGCGCTCATGCCGGACAGAAATTCAATGAATTTCAACACATACGAGGGCGAGGAAACTGAGGAGGGAAGCGTCATTGATCAGGCGGAGACGATGCCGTTCTTTGCGGACAGGCGTGTGATCTGTCTTGACAGGACGGGCTTCTTCAAAAAATCCATGGCGCTTCTGCCTGACTATGTGAAGCATATGCCGGATTATCTGTACATGATCTTCACTGAGTCGGACGTCGACAAGCGGAACGGCCTCTACAAGGCGGTGAAGTCTGCCGGACGCGTCGTTGAATTCGGGGAACAGCCGGAATCAGTGCTCACTGCATTTGTCCTGAAAATGCTCGGCGCGGCGTCCTTAAGGATCCGGAAGAGTGACATGGATTATCTGCTCCTTCGGACCGGCTCTGATATGACGCACATCAGCATAGAGGTTGACAAGCTCATCAATTACTGCGAGGGAAAGGGCATCCGCGACATCGGCCGCGATGAGATCGGCGCGGTCGTATCCGAGCGGGCGGAGAACCGCATCTTTGATATGGTCTCTGCAGTCACGGGCGGCCGCAGAAAAGAGGCGATGGACCTCTACGCGGACCTTCTGGCCCTGAAGGAGCCGCCGATGCGGATCCTGTTTCTGATCGGGCGCCAGTTCAATCAGCTTCTCATCATCCGGGAAATGAACAGCGGCGGCTCCGGCGTCTCTGAGATCGCGCAGAAGGCAGGCATGCCGCCATTTGCGGTGCGGCGCAATCTTCCGCTTGCAAAACGGTACACAGAGAAGCAGCTGCAGGACGCCGTAAGGATCTGTGTGGACGCGGAGACCGCCGTGAAGACGGGACTGATGGGAGACAGACTCAGCGTCGAGCTCGTGCTGGCGCAGCTCTCGGGCGGAGGAGCATAAGGGGCCTCCTGTTTACTTTGAGGTCTTCATTTGCTACAATCAATCATGCACTCTAAAGTAAGAAAAACGGACTAAAAGAGGGATTACATGGATCAGAGTCATATCAGAAATTTCTGTATCATCGCACATATCGACCACGGAAAGAGCACGCTGGCGGACCGCATTATCGAGCAGACCGGCCTTCTCACGGAGCGGGAAATGCAGGACCAGATCCTCGACAACATGGACCTCGAGCGGGAGCGCGGCATCACGATCAAGTCGCAGGCCGTCCGAACGATTTACAAGGCGGACAACGGCGAGGAGTATATGTTCAATCTGATCGACACGCCGGGGCATGTCGATTTCAACTATGAGGTTTCGAGATCGCTGGCGGCCTGCGACGGCGCGGTTCTTGTTGTCGACGCGACGCAGGGCGTCGAGGCGCAGACGCTCGGAAATGTCTATCTGGCTCTCGATCATGATCTCGAGATACTTCCTGTCATCAACAAGATCGATCTGCCGAGCGCCGACCCGGACGCGGTCGCGCAGGAGATTGAGGATGTCATCGGACTTGACTGCGAGGGCTGCCCCCGGATCTCCGCGAAGACGGGTCTCCATGTCCATGACGTGCTGGAGCAGATCGTATCGAAGCTTCCGGCGCCGTCCGGAAATCCGGATGAGCCGCTCAAGGCATTGATTTTTGACAGCGTCTATGACTCCTACCGCGGCGTCATTGTCTTCATGCGTGTCTTTGACGGCTCAGTGAAGGCCGGAGACCATATCCGCATGATGCAGACGGGCGCAGATTTCACGGTCACAGAGGTCGGTATCTTCGGCGCAGGCAAATTCATCCCGTCCGATGTGCTCGGAACAGGCATGGTCGGATACCTCGAGGCCAGCATCAAGGACCTCAAGGAGACGCGTGTCGGCGATACAGTGACAAGCTTTGACAGGCCCTGCGCGGAGGCGCTCCCCGGCTACAAGGAGCCGCAGCCGATGGTCTATTGCGGCATTTATCCGGCGGACACGACGAAATACCCGGACCTCCGGGACGCACTGGAGAAGCTGCAGCTCAATGACGCGTCTCTCCAGTACGAGCCGGAGACATCGACTGCCCTCGGCTTCGGCTTCCGCTGCGGGTTCCTCGGACTTCTGCATCTCGACATTGTGACGCAGCGGCTTGAGCGCGAGTATGACCTTGATCTTATCACGACGGCGCCGTCTGTCATTTACAAGATCTACAAGACGGACGGCACGGAGATGGACCTCACGAATCCGTCCAATATGCCGGACCCGTCTGAGATCGAGCACATGGAGGAGCCGATGGTCGAGGCGGAGATCATGCTCACGAAGGAGTATATCGGCCCGATCATGACGCTCTGCCAGGAGCGGAGAGGCGTGTACGAGAGCACGGAATATATCGAGGAGAACCGCGCGGTCCTGAAGTACAAGATGCCGCTCAATGAGATCATCTACGATTTCTTTGACGCGCTGAAGTCCCGCTCCCGCGGATACGCGTCATTTGACTATGAGCTGTGCGGCTACGAGAGAAGCGAGCTTGTGAAGCTCGACATCCTCGTAAACCACGAGCAGGTCGATGCGCTCAGCTTTATCGTCTACGCGCCGAATGCCTACGCAAGGGGCGCGAAGATGTGCGAGAAGCTGAAGAAGGAGATTCCGAGACAGCTGTTCGATATTCCGATTCAGGCGGCTGTCGGCTCAAAGATCATCGCGCGCGAGACGGTGCGGGAGGTCCGGAAGGATGTCCTCGCGAAGTGCTACGGCGGTGATATCTCCCGGAAGAGAAAGCTGCTCGAGAAGCAGAAGGAAGGAAAGAAGAAGATGCGCGAGATCGGAAACGTACAGGTTCCGAAGGAGGCGTTCCTCAATGTCCTGAAGCTGGATGACGGCGACTGAAGAAAAAATGCGCCGCCGGACAGGCGCGGAGAAGCTATGGATGATACAAGCCTCGGGTTATACCTGCATTTCCCGTTCTGTGTAAAAAAATGCAGGTACTGCGATTTCCTGTCGTTCCCGGGAACCATGGACGCGATGCGGCTCTATGCATTGGCCATGATCCGGGAGCTGGACGCGTGCGCATCTCTCGCAAAGGGCCGCCATGTCGTCAGCATCTTTCTCGGCGGAGGAACGCCGTCTGTCATGCCGGCGCGGCTCCTCAGAGAGATCATGGGTGCCGTTCGCAGGGATTTCCATGTCGATCCGGATGCGGAGATCACGATGGAAATGAACCCCGGGACCGTGAATGCGGCTGTGCTTTCATTTGCCGGAGACTGCGTGAACCGGGTCTCCCTCGGGGTCCAGTCATTTTCCGACTCCGAGCTTGCCATGCTCGGACGGATTCACACGGCCGCTGACGCGGAGAGAAGCTTTGCTCTGCTCCGCGGCGTCGGCATCCGGAATATCAGTCTTGACCTTATGTCGGGCATTCCCGGACAGACGGCGGAATCGCTGGGCGAAAGCCTCAGGCGGGCGGTCGGACTCGGTCCGGAGCACATCAGCGTTTACAGCCTGATTGTCGAGGAGGGGACGCCGTTCTGGGACCTCCGTGAGAAGGGGGCGCTCCCGCTTCCGGGTGAAGACGAGGAGCGGGACATGTACCACATGACAAAGAGAATTCTCGCGGACAACGGCTACCGGAGGTATGAGATCTCCAATTATGCGCGTTCGGGATTTTCGTGCCGCCACAATGAGCGGTACTGGAGGCGCGGGGATTATCTCGGCTTCGGGATCGGGGCCGCGTCGCTCTTTGCCGGGAAGCGTTGGAGCAATACGCGCGATTTTCATGAATATCTGGAAAACAGTGCGGATCCGGGCCGGATTATCCGGAACCTCGAGACGCTTGACGTCCGCAGCGAGATCGAGGAATTCATGTTTCTTGGTCTCCGGGAGATGGCAGGAGTCACGGAGCGCGAGTTCCGCAGCTCATTTGGCATGGATATGCGAGACATCTACGGGGACGTGCTCGACCGCCTCGCCGCAGAGGGCGTCATGGCCACGGACGGAAACGGCCGCTGGTACCTGACGGAGCGCGGCATTGACGTGAGCAATATGGTGCTGGCGGAATTTCTGCTGGGCGATGAATGAAAGGAAAGAATGGACACTAAGAAATATATTAAGATCAGAGGCGCAAATGAAAACAATCTGAAGCACCTCGATGTCGATATACCGCGGAATGAGCTTGTTGTTCTGACCGGTCTGTCCGGATCGGGCAAGAGCTCTCTTGCGTTCGACACGATCTACGCGGAGGGGCAGCGGAGATACATGGAGTCTCTGTCGTCCTACGCGCGGCAGTTCCTCGGCCAGATGGAAAAGCCCGATGTGGAGAGCATCGAGGGTCTCCCGCCGGCTATCTCCATTGATCAGAAGACGACAAACAGAAACCCGCGGTCGACGGTCGGAACTGTCACCGAGATTTATGATTACATGCGTCTTCTCTATGCGCGCATCGGCATTCCGCACTGCCCGAACTGCGGGAGAGAGATCAAGAGGCAGAGCGTCGACCAGATGGTCGATCAGATCATGGCGCTGCCGGAGCGGCAGAAGATCCAGCTCCTCGCGCCTGTTGTCAGGGGCCGCAAGGGACGTCACGAGAAGGTCTTCGAGTCCGCGAAGAGGAGCGGTTTTGTCCGCGTGCGTGTCGACGGAAATATGTATGATCTCTCGGAGACGATTGAGCTCGACAAGAACCAGAAGCACAACATTGAGATTGTCGTCGACCGCCTGATTGTGAAGCCCGGGATCGAAAAACGTCTGACGGATTCCATCGAGACCGTTCTGGGCCTGACGAACGGCCTGCTGTTCGTTGACACGATGGACGGGAACATGCTGACGCTGAGCTCGAGCTTCTCATGCCCGGACTGCGGGATCAGCATCGATGAGATCGAGCCGAGAAGCTTTTCATTTAATAATCCGTTCGGCGCGTGCCCGGAGTGCTCGGGACTCGGATATAAGATGGAATTTGATCCGGACCTCATTATTCCGGACAGGTCTCTTTCACTGAATGAGGGAGCGATCAAGGTCACGGGGTGGCAGAGCTCCGGGGACAGGAAGAGCTTCTCGCATTGCCTGCTCGAGGCGCTTGCGGCTGAGTACGGCTTCAGTCTCGACACGCCGTACGGAAAGCTGCCGGCCTCTGTCCGGAAGATGCTGGTCTACGGGACGAACGGCCGGGAGGTCACTGTGCACTATGAGGGGCAGCGCGGCGTGGGCGACTATCCGGTCGCCTTTGAGGGTCTTCTTAAAAATACGGAGCGGAGATACCGCGAGACGTATTCTGACAGCGCGAAGGCAGAGTACGAGAAATTCATGAGAATTTCGCCCTGCGCGGTCTGCAAGGGACAGCGCCTCAAGCCGTCGTCACTGGCCGTCACAGTCGGCGGCAAAAATATCATTGAGCTGACGAATCTCTCTGTGACAAAGCTGCTGAAGTTCCTGGACCGGCTGAAGCTCACAAAGCATCAGGAGGCGATCGGCCATCAGATCCTGAAGGAGATCCGCGCCCGCGTGCAGTTCCTGAACGATGTCGGCCTTGACTATCTGACGCTGAGCCGGGCAGCAGCGACACTGTCCGGAGGAGAGGCACAGCGGATCCGTCTTGCGACGCAGATCGGCTCCGGACTTGTCGGTGTCGCGTACATCCTCGATGAGCCGAGTATAGGCCTTCATCAGCGGGACAATGACAAGCTGCTTGCGACGCTGAAAAACCTGCGGGACATGGGAAATTCCGTGATTGTCGTCGAGCATGATGAGGACACGATCCGTGCGGCTGACTGCGTAGTCGATATCGGCCCCGGTGCCGGTGAGCACGGCGGACAGCTCGTCGCGATCGGAACGGCAGAGGATATCATGAAATGTCCGGAATCCGTCACCGGCCAGTACTTAAGCGGGAAGAAATTTATTCCTGTTCCGGAGACGCGAAGACAGCCGAAGGACTGGCTGAAGATCCGCGGGGCGGCCGCGAACAACCTGAAGAATATCGATGTGGACATTCCGCTCGGCGTGTTCACGTGTGTGACGGGCGTGTCCGGGTCGGGCAAGAGCTCGCTTGTCAATGAGGTTCTGTGCAAGCGGCTCTCGCGGGACCTCAATCATTCTCTTGATGTCCCCGGAAAATGCAGGAACATCTACGGGATCGACAAGCTGGATAAGGTCATCAATATCGATCAGAGCCCGATCGGGAGAACGCCGCGGTCAAATCCGGCGACCTATACCGGCGTGTTGGATATGATCCGCGACCTGTTTGCGTCGACGACCGATGCGAAGATGCGCGGCTACAAGAAGGGGCGGTTCTCATTTAACGTGAAGGGCGGCCGCTGCGAGACATGCCAGGGAGACGGCATCATCAAGATCGAGATGCATTTCCTGCCGGATGTCTATGTGCCGTGCGAGGTCTGCAAGGGCCGGCGCTATAACAGGGAGACGCTGGAGGTAAAGTACAGAGGGAAGAATATCTCGGATGTACTCCAGATGACGGTGGAGGAGGCGCTCACGTTCTTCGACAAGGTCCCGCGCATCCGGAACAAGATCCAGACGCTCTACGATGTCGGGCTCGGCTATATCCGTCTGGGACAGCCGTCCACGGAGCTGTCCGGAGGAGAGGCGCAGCGGATCAAGCTGGCGGCGGAGCTCTCGAAGCGGTCGACCGGGAAGACGATCTATATCCTGGACGAGCCGACGACGGGACTTCATTTTGCGGACGTTCACAAGCTGATCGAGATTCTGCAGCGCCTGACCGATATGGGCAACACGCTTGTTGTGATTGAGCACAATCTCGATGTCATCAAGACAGCGGACTATATTATTGACCTCGGGCCCGAGGGCGGAGACCGGGGAGGAACGGTCGTCGCGCACGGGACGCCGGAGGAGATAGCGGCCGTGCCGGAGAGCTACACCGGAAAGTATGTGAAGCAGTTTCTTGAAAAGGCGGAACGAGTCAGGGAGGAAAACGCGTAATGGCATTTACGGATATTGCATTAGATCTCGGCACGTCGAATGTCGTCGTGTGGACAAAAAACAAGGGTGTTACGATTCATGAGCCGACGATTGTCGCGTATGACAAGGAGGCGGACAAGCTTCTCGCGTACGGCGAGGAGGCAAAGCAGCTTGTTGCGAGGACACAGGGAAATGTTGTGGCCATCCGGCCTCTGAAGGCCGGAACAATTTCGGATTACAATGTGACCGAGAAGATTCTCGGCCACTATATGCAGCTCGCAATGGGGCCGCATATTTTCCGGAAGCCGAATGTCAGCCTCTGCATACCGTCCGGCGCGACCCGCGTGGAGCGGCGTGCCGTCGAGGAGGCTGCCTATCAGTCGGGAGCGCGTGACGTGACGATTGTCGATGCGACGGTCGCCGCAGCGATCGGAGCGGGCATCGATATCACGAAGCCGGTCGGAAATCTGATTGCCGACATCGGCGGCGGCACAACGGACATCGCCGTTCTTTCGCTCGGATCGCCTGTCATTTCCCAGACGGTGAAGGTCGGAGGAGATCTGTTCAATGAGCTGATCACGCGGCTCCTGCGCCGCGACCACAGTCTGTTCATCGGAGAGGACACGGCAGAGGCAGTCAAGCTGAAGATCGGGACCGCGTACAGACGCCCGAAGATGGAGACGATGCAGGTGAGCGGAAGAAATGTCATGACAGGACTTCCGAAGACTGTGTCTGTCACATCCGAGGAGGTGCGTGAGGCGCTTCTTGAGGCGACGACACAGATTGTCGATGCCGTTCACGCGGTGCTTGAGAAGACACCGCCGGAGCTTGCGGCGGACATTACGGGACGCGGCATTGTCCTTACGGGCGGCGGCGCTCTTCTTGACGGCATGACAGAGCTGATTGAGGAGAAGACCGGCATCAATGTCGTTGTCGCGGAGAACCCGTCCGACTGCGTGGCGATCGGCACAGGTATGTACAATGAGCTGATGGACAAACTCGGAAGAATGGAGTACTGACGGGCAGAATGGAACAGAGCGTCACAGGAACCGTAGAGCATGTCATTTACCGGAATGAGGACAATGGATATACGGTCTTTACGATGACGGGCAGCGGCCGGGAGATCACGGTTGTCGGCACATTCGAGCAGCTAAGCGAGGGGGAGAACATCGAGGTATTCGGGCGGTACACGGAGCATGCCGCATACGGCAGACAGCTGCGCGCGGACCGGTACGAGGTGCGTGTCCCCGAGACGGCTGAGGCGATCGAGCGCTATCTCGGGTCCGGTGCGATCAAGGGAATCGGACAGGCCCTCGCAGCCAGAATCGTGAAGAAATTCGGGGATGATACGCTCCGCATCATTGAGAATGAGCCGGAGAGACTTGCGGAGGTCCGCGGAATCAGCGAGCGCGGAGCGCGGGAGATCGGTGCCCGCGCGGCCAGCCAGGCGGGCATGCGGAAGGCTATGATTTTCCTCGGCAATTACGGCATATCGCTGTCACTCGGTGTCCGGATCTACAAGACGTATGGCGAGGAGATGTACAATATTCTCCGCGACAATCCCTACCGCATGGCGGAGGATATAACCGGCGTTGGATTTCTGACGGCGGACCGGATCGCGGCGGCGATCGGCATAGAGCCGGACTCAGAGTACAGGATCAGGAGCGGTCTGCTCTATGTCCTTTCAAATGCAGCAGCTGACGGCAGTGTCTATCTGCCGGAGAACATGCTGATCGACCGTGCCGTGACGCTGCTCGGGACAGACGAGGATGCCGCCGGCCACGCGCTTCTCTCACTTGCTGTCGACCGGAAGGTAGTGATCAGAAACCGAAAGCGCCCGGAGGGACAGGACGATGAAGAGGAGCGGATTGTCTACGCAGCCGGCTACTACCAGATGGAGCTCAGCACGGCCCGCATGCTGCTCGATCTGAACGTCAGAAGCGATGAGTCTGAGGAGGATATCGAGCAGGGGCTTGCAAAGCTTGAGGAGAGCGGCGATATCCGCCTTGAGCCGGAGCAGAAGGAAGCGGTGAGAGAGGCGGCGAGACATGGTGTCCTGATTCTGACCGGCGGACCTGGTACGGGCAAGACGACGACCATCAACGAGATTATTCACTATTTCCGCATTCAGAAGAAGAGTGTCGTGCTGGCCGCTCCGACAGGACGGGCTGCAAAACGGATGACGGAAGCGACCGGTTATGAGGCGTCAACCATCCACCGGCTTCTTGAGGTTTCCTCAGGAGCTGAGGAGGAAGGGGCTCAGGTGCGGTTTGAGAGAAATGCAGAAAACCCGGTCGAGGGAGATGTCATTATTATCGATGAGATGTCGATGGTGGATATCTTTCTCATGCATGCGCTTCTTGAGGCCGTTTCCCGCGGGACACGTCTGATTCTCGTCGGTGATGTGGACCAGCTGCCGTCTGTCGGGCCGGGAGCTGTGCTGCGTGATATCATCCGCTCAAAGGCCTTTCCGTGTATCACACTGACGCGGATTTTCCGCCAGGCGACCTCATCCGATATTGTCGTCAACGCGCACCGGATCAATCGCGGTGAGCGGATCCCTCTCGGAAATAAAAGCCGCGACTTTTTCTTTCTTGAAAGAAATGATCCGAATCTTCTGATCAGCAATATCATCGAGCTTGTCAGAGACAAGCTTCCGCCGTATGTCCATGCGAAGCCGTTTGACATTCAGGTTCTTTCTCCGACGAGAAAGGGCTCTGTCGGTGTTGAACGTCTGAACCGGATCCTGCAGCAGTACCTCAATCCTCCCTGTGAGGGCAGGAAGGAGAAGGAATACGGAGACCGCGTGTTCCGTGAAGGCGACAAGGTGATGCAGACGAGAAACAACTACCAGCTGGAATGGGAGATACGGGGAAAGTACGGGATACCGTCATCGGAGGGAACCGGCATTTTCAACGGCGATATGGGCGTAATTCAGTCTATTGATGAGTTCTCAAAGTCCATGGAGGTTGTATTCGATGACGGAAGAACGGTCGACTATCCGTTCTCAGACCTCGATGACCTGGAGCACTCCTATGCAGTTACTATCCACAAGTCGCAGGGAAGCGAATACCCTGCTGTCATTTTGCCTCTGCTCGGAGGACCGAAAATGCTGATGACGCGGAATCTGCTGTATACGGCCGTGACACGGGCGAAATCCTGCGTCGTGATTCTCGGCCTGCGCAGAGTTGTGGAGGACATGATCGGCAATGAGACCGAGCAGCAGCGCTATACGTCTCTGAATGAGAGAATCGAGGAGCTTTGCGTACTGGACGAATAACATATATCCGGGACCTTGCAATTGATCTTTTGTATCCGGCGAGATGCCCCGTCTGTCAGGATATCGCTCCGTGGGGCAGGGACATCTGCCCGGAGTGCGAGGCACGTCTTCCTGTCATTACCTCGGGGCGCTGCATGTGCTGTGGGAAGCCTGTCGAGGACGGCGATCTGTACTGCAGGGAGTGCGGAAACGGGGAGCATATCTTTGACGAGGGGCTCGGCATCTATCCGTATACGGATGTGTGGAGAACTGCGATCGCGGGACTTAAGTACAAGGGCCGGAAGGAGTACGGCCGGACATTCGGCAGGCTGATCGTGGAGAAGGCGGCTGACCGGCTTGAAAAGTGGAGACCGCAGGTCATTGTGCCGGTTCCGGTCCACCGCGCGCGTCTTGCAGAGCGCGGCTACAATCAGGCGGCGGTCATTGCCCGCGAGGTGGCGGAGCGATACCGGATTCCACTGCGTGCGGACGGACTTGTCAGAACAGGTGAGACACTGGCCATGAAGAATCTGGGACGTGCAGAGCGCTTTGAGAACCTGCGCGGCGTTCTGGCCATATCGCCGGATTTTCATGTCCCGGCGAGGGTTCTTCTGATCGATGATATCTACACGACCGGCGCCACGCTGGATGCGTGCTCTGCTGTTTTAAAGGAGGCCGGCGCCGCCTGTGTGTACTTCCTCACGGTTTGCACCGGTGGGGGTTTTATGGTACAATACTGAAAATCATGCATCTATCCCGCAGCGAGGAACGCGGAGCGTTCCGAGTCTGGGTGCTGAAGCAACGGAGCTGAGAGGTGAATCCGGATGGTGAATCCTATCCGTTTTGAACAGATGGTGTCGCTTGCAAGGTTCGAGTCGGGCAGAGACGGAAAAATGCTGAAAATTGCCCGGTACTACAAGTCGGACTATATAGCGGTACAGATGATCAAGACATTCTTTCTGACAAGCATAGGTCTGGTTCTCGTCATCGGACTGTTTGCAGCCGGAAATATGAATATGATTCTTGACTCTATAGACAACTGGAATCTCACTGTTGTCGCCGCGGTCATGCTGATCGCTTATATCCTGATTCTTGCGGCTTATCTGGCTGTTACGTATCTGACAGCCTCGCGAAGGTGGAACCGGGCAAGAAAGATTGCGGAAATATATGAAAAAAAGCTCAGGGAGCTTGAGATGACAGGAAGCAGCGTGACTGTCCCTGCCGGAAAAAAGAAGAGGAAGGGATCATGAGCGGACTTGCAGAATTTGGAAAAAGATTGAAGATGTTCTATGCCAGATGGTCGGTCTATCTGGATATGCTGTTTAAGCTCGTTCTGGCACTTGTGTCGTTCATCTGGATCAGGTCGATGACCGGATACAGCTCCGTGTTTTCAAATGTATTCCTCATGCTTGTGCTTGCGATTCTCTGCATGGTTCTTCCGCTCACGGCCATTCCTGTCTTTGACGGCATTCTGATCGTTGGACAGGCATTCAGCGTGGGACTTGATGCGGGAGCAGTTGCAATCGCTTTGTATCTGGTGCTTCTGATCCTGTTTCTCCGCTTTGTTCCGGACGATGCATGGGAGGTGTCCGCCATGCCGGTGCTCGTGTGGATCGGCCTGCCGGTGTTTCTGCCGGTGTGGTGCGGACTGAAGAGAAAGCCGTATGCGCTGATTGCCATTGATTCGGGCCTTGTCCTGTATGGATTTGTCAGGGCGCTTCATATCAATGAAGGCAAGCTGACAGCGCTCGGGTCCTCCGCGTACGCAGCGAGACTGAAGCTGATTATCGGCGGGACATTCTCTGACAGAATTGTTGTGCTTACCCTCGCTGTGACGGCTGTGATCATCATGGTCTATTCTGTCCGGAATCTTTCTGCGGACAACGCATTTCTGATTTCCATACCGGTCGGTGGTGCTGTCTATGTGGTATTTATGCTTCTCGGAAATGTAGTCCTGCATACCGGAATGAACCTGATCACGGGAATCATCGGGACGGCTGCCGCGTGTCTTATTGCGGGCCTTCTCGAGGCGATGGATACGCCTCTTGATTATGAGAAGAGTGAGCATCTTCAGTTTGAGGATGACGAGTACTACTATTATGTGAAGGCTGTACCGAAATTTGCGTCCGACAGTGACCGCGCTTCTCATGAGCCGGAGGAACTGATGCCGGGTGAGAAGAACGACGTCTCTGATCAGGACAGCAGTAAAAATGTTGATTATGAGAAGAAACTGGAAGATTCTCTGAAGAATCTGTGAGAAACGGTTTTGAAGAAAGGAGAGAAAGTCTCAGGAAGGGGTTAATAGCGTGTCCACAGTACTGGAAGAGGTCCGGACCTGGATGCAGGGCCTTTATTTTCCGAAGATTCAGGTGATCGATGTTGTTCAGATCCTGATTCTTGCCTTTCTGCTGTATTTTTTCATGGCGTGGATTCAGCGCACGCGGGCATATACGCTGATGAGGGGAATTCTGATTGTTGTCCTCTTCATGGTGCTGGCATATGTGTTCCAGATGTCCGCTATTCTCTGGATTGCGTCAAAGCTTGCCTCTGTCGCTCTGCTGGCGCTCGTCGTCATATTTCAGCCGGAGCTTCGGAAGGCGCTGGAATCTCTCGGAAACAAGTCGCTTCTGTCGGGCGTAGTCCCATTCGGAGCATCGACAGCGGGTGAGGAGAGATTCTCAGACAGGACAATCACGGAAATTGTCCGCGCAGTCAATGAGATGAGCGAGGTCAGAACAGGAGCGCTCATTGTGATTGAGCAGAACATTCTGCTCACGGAATACATTAACACCGGAATCAATCTCGATGCGGATATTTCGTCGCAGCTTCTGGTCAATATATTCGAGCACAATACGCCGCTGCATGACGGAGCTGTTATCATACGCGGTGACAGAATTGTCTCGGCGACCTGCTACCTCCCGCTGTCTGACAATGCAAAGATCAGCAAACGCTACGGGACGAGGCATAGAGCCGGACTCGGAATCAGCGAGGTGAGTGATTCGTTCACAATCATTGTCTCCGAGGAGACAGGACGTGTCTCGATTGCCTATATGGGTGTCCTTACGACGGGAGTGACAGCAAGCGGGCTCCGCGAGCAGCTGCATGTCCTGCAGAAGAAGAGCGCCGGACGTGAACATTCGGAACATAAATTCAGAATTCGGAAAGGACGGAAAAAGAATGAGGGATAAGATTCTCGAGCATCCGGGACTGAAGATTGCCTCACTTATCCTTGCCTTTCTTCTCTGGCTTGTGATCATCAACTTCAGCGATCCGGTCATCAAACGGACATACACGAACATTCCGGTCACCGTCTCGAATGTTTCCTACATCGAGAGTCTGGGAATGAGCTATCAGGTGGTTGACGGATTTGATACGGTCAGTGTCACAGTCAAGGGCAACCGCTCGGTCATTGATTCGCTGTCTCCGTCATCGATCAAGGCAAATGCAGACCTCACGCAGATTGTGAGTCTCAGCTCTGATCCGGTCATGGTCCCCGTTACGGTGTCGATCGCGGGTGTTCCGCAGGACAGCATATCGGTAAATCCGTCGAATATAGAGATTACGCTTGAGGACATGGAGAGCAAGAGCTTTGTCATCAATGCGACTGCAGGGGACACGACACCGGCAAATGGCTATGAGGTCGCGTCGCTTACGGCGAGCCCGGACACGGTGACCATACGCGGAGGCAAGTCGCTTGTCGACAAGATTGACAAGGTCATGGCAAACGTGGATGTCAGCAATATGTCTGCTGACGGGACGCTGAATGCCAGCCTGAGCGTATATGACAAGAACGGAGATGTGCTCGACAACACACAGATGTCCTATCTGACATTCAGTGTTGATGAATCGGAGGTAGCGGTGTCCGTGACACTGAATCAGGTCCTGTCCGATGTGAAGGTGAGGGCGGAGACGTATGGCTCTCCGGCGGACGGATATCAGGTCGGGTCAGTATCTGTCACACCGTCCACGCTGTCCGTTGTCGGTGATGCCGCGTCACTTGCAGCTTTTAAGGCGGACGGAGGCGAGATTGACATAAACAGCGCTTCGAGAGCGGTCGATGTCAGCGGTGCGTCCTCTGATGTCGAGATCAAGGTTGATATCAGTGATTATCTGCCTGACGGTATCAGTCTGGAGAGCGATCTGACGGACACGGTTGTTGTTTCCGTCAAGATTCTGCCGGACGATAGTCAGTCCTATGAGCTGTCGACGAAAAATATTACGGTCAGCAATCTTGGCGCCGGACTTAATGCCGTGTTTGCGGATCAGACACTTGATATCCGCGTGAAGGGATCGAAGAGCTCTCTTGAATCCCTCACGGCAGCCCAGATCACGGCAGCCGTCGATCTGAGCGGAAAATCAGCCGGGACATATAAAGTACCGGTGAGTGTCACTCTGCCGGACGGATATTCTCTCGTCGAAGACGTGACGGCGGAGATCACAATTTCAAAAACGACAACGGCCGGTCAGACCGGCGGTTCATAAGGTGCAACGGGGCAGGACATCTGGGAGGAAAATATGGTAGTAAAGACGGTAAGGATCACAAACGCGACGGGGCTTCATTTAAAGCCGGCCGCACGCTTCTGTGAGGAAGCGCTGAAATTCCATTCTACAATTACGTTCACGACAGGCAATGTCACGGCAAATGCAAAGAGCGTGCTGTCTATTCTCGGGGCGTGCGTCAGACATGGAGATGAAATTGAGATTGTCTGCAATGGAGATGATGAGCAGGAGGCCATGGACCATCTCTGCAAATGCATTGCGGAAGGACTGGGGGATCGAAATGAAACGCAGTGAGTTTCTGCCTGTACTGCGGAAAGCAGCTGTTTCTGTAACTCTCGCGGCGGCGCTGACGGCCGGACTTGCCTTCAGCGCAGGCGCGGCAACAAAAACTCCGACGCCGACGGCGAAGACCGAATCTGTCTCGCCGACGGTGGCTGCGACTCCGACACCCGGAATCGGGGATCCGTCTCTCTATGTCACGAATGCCGTCAAGGGATGGCCGAAGGCGCGGGAGGATACCGCAAATGCAGCCGGTCTGTGTGTGATGGACGCAGACACGGGGGCGGTTCTTGTCGGCAAGAACCTTGAGCAGGCGCTTGCGCCTGCATCCGTCACGAAGGTCATGACATGCTACATGGCCCTCAAATACGGGAACCTGGACGATCAGGTTACGATGACGCAGGAAGCCGTCGATTATGCTATAGCCGGCAGCTCAAATTTCGACACGAGGGTCGGCGAGACATTTACACTGCGCGACATGCTGTACTGTATGATGCTGAAGTCCGCGAATGATATCGCGACTCAGGTCGGCATCTATGTCGGCGGCGGCTCTCTCGATCATTTCTACGACATGGAAAATGAAGAGCTCGCAGCGATGGGCTGTGTCAATTCGCATTTTCACAGCGCATGCGGCATGCCGGATGACAGCCACTATACCTGTGCCTATGACCTGGCGCTGATTTCCAAGGCAGCTCTGCAGTATGACCTGTTCCGCACGATTGTCGGGACAAAGACATACACAATGCCTGCGACAAATATGCACGAGGCGCGTACGGTGGAGAACCATCATCCGCTTCTGAACGGCGAGGTCAATGTCAAGTGCGACGGTCTGATCGGCGGCAAGACCGGATATACGGATGCCGCTGCCTGCGTACTGTCAACATACTGCGAGCGCGACGGACGCACGATGATTGTCATTTCCATGCACGGATCTGCTCATGATCTTGAGGCAGAGGATGCTGTCAGTTACTTCAATTATGCGTACAAGAACTTCAAGGACGCTCAGCCTGCCGGTTCCACATCGGTTATTTCCGGCGGAACGGTTACGATCCCGAAGGATGCCTCCGTCTATGATCTTGATCTGACACAGACGGCAGAGACAGATCCGACATACGGAGATATTGTGCAGAATGCGTTCACATACAACGGACAGGCTGTCGGAAGCTCAGTGATGACGGCAAGCGACGCACAGACATTTGCTGATTCCTTTAACACAAAGACAGAGGATGAGAAAAAGCAGGAGTCTGAGTCAGCTGCCGCAGAATCGGCGGCGTCGGCCGGAAGTGAGGGAATCCTGCAGAAGTTTGTGTCATCCGGAAAATACTCCGGAGAAAATCTGCTGCTTCTTATTCTGACCGTTCTGATTGTGATCGGCGTTATTGCGATTCTTGTCTCTCTTGTCCATCGCGCAAAGGGCGGCAGGAAGCCTGTGGAAAATGAGCAGCCCGCGCCGAAGAGCAATGCTCCGGCAGCGCCTGTCAGCACGGCCGGAGGCAGCCAGACAATCGGAGGAAGACCGGTGCAGGAGCCGGAGAAGGCTGTGAAGACAGACTCCGAGGCAAAGCCGGAAGAGACTGAGAAGACGGAATCCGAGGCAAAGCCGGAAGAGACTGAGAAGACAGAATCCGAGGCAAAGCCGGAAGAGACTGAGAAGACGGAATCCGAGGCAAAGCCGGAAGAGACTGAGAAGCCGGAACCCGAGGTGAAGCCGGAAGAGACTGAGAAGACAGAATCCGAGGCAAAGCCGGAAGAGACTGAGACGAAGTCTGCGAAGGCTGAGAAGGAAGAATCTGAGGCGAAGGCTGAGAATACAGAGCCTGCAGAGGCAAAGCCGGAGGATGCGGAGCAGAAGGCAGAAGAATCTGAGGATAAAAAGTAATAAGCAGTGTGTGAATCAACATAAAAATTCCCGGGTCTGATTTTCAGACCCGGGAATTTCTGGTTTTTCGATATCTCCGGCTCTTGCGGCCGGGAAATTCAGCTGAAGAATGCGTTGACCGTATCGATGACATGACCGCGCTGCTCGTCTGTCAGTCCGTAATAGAGCGGAAGACGAACAAGTCTCTCGGACTCCTTCGTCGTGTAGACGTCCTCGCCGGAGAAGCGGCCGAATTTCTGACCGGCCGGAGAAGAGTGGAGCGGGATATAGTGGAAGACAGCACACACACCGTGGTCATGAAGATAGTGAATGAAGCGTGTCCTTGTCTCAAGGTCCTTCAGCTTCAGATAGTACATATGCGCGTTGTGTCCGCACTCGTCCGGGATGAACGGCTGCTCGACAAGTCCGCGGTCGGCAAGCGGACGGAAGGCCTCATTGTAGCAGTTCCAGGTCTGCATGCGGTCGTTATAAATCTCGGAGTAGACCTCGAGCTGCGCCCAGAGATAGGCGGCATTCAGGTCACTCGGAAGATATGAAGAGCCGTAATCCTGCCATGTGTATTTGTCAACCTGTCCGCGGAAGAAGCGGCTTCTGTCCGTTCCCTTTTCGCGGTAGATCTCGCATCTGTCACGGTTATCGAGATTCGGCAGCACGATGGCACCGCCCTCGCCCATGGAGAAATTCTTCGTCTCATGGAAGGAGAAGCAGCCGAAATCGCCGATTCCGCCGAGATATCGTCCCTTGTAGGTCGAGCCGAATGCCTGCGCGGCATCCTCAACGACGATGAGGTGATGGCGTCTTGCGATATCCATGATCGTGTCCATCTCGCAGGCAACACCCGCGTAGTGAACGACTGCGATCACCTTTGTTCTGTCCGTGATCGCGTCCTCAATCTTTGTCTCATCTATATTCATGGTATCCGGGCGGATGTCCACGAACACGAGCTTTGCTCCGCGCAGGACAAAGGCGTCCGCTGTGGAGCAGAACGTATAGGACGGGAGAATAACCTCATCTCCCGGCTTGATATCGCAGAGAAGAGCGGCGAGCTCGAGCGCGTCCGTTCCGGATGTCGCCAGGTAGGAGGCGGCATAGCCGAAGCGGTCGCACATGAACTGCTCGCATTTCTTTGTGAATTCGCCGTCGCCGCAGATCTTGTGATTGTCGACGGCCTTCTTCATATATTCGAATTCTTTGCCCGTGAAGGGCGGATGATTAAAATCTATCATAGACTTCCTCTCATTTCCGAAGATAAACCCGCGAAGCTGCG
Source organism: Eubacteriales bacterium (assembly GCA_036453145.1). GTDB lineage: Bacteria > Bacillota > Clostridia > Lachnospirales > Lachnospiraceae > Chordicoccus. The sequence continues at coordinate 120,394 of JAZHVT010000001.1, read as the reverse complement.
GATTTATACCTTGTGGCGATTCCTCATATTATACAACTGAATTTCAGCGACTGCAATCATGAAGGGAAGGTAAACCCCATATGCGATGATCTGGACAATGCTGGCTCCGTTCGAACCAAAATGGCGGATGCACGGGTAGACGAGTGCGCAGCAGAGCGCGAAGTCCGCGATCATGCCGATCAGCATCCATTTCATCTGCCGCATGGCGATCAGAATCGACTGGAGAATGAAAATGAAGCCGATGAGGAGCGAGACCCACACGACGGGCATGAACAGGTTGTAGTGACTGAGTATGCTCTTCCCGAAGAGAAGCGTGAGCCCCCAGCGGCCGAGAAGCGCGGCACCGGCTGTGATCAGAACGGCGATGCCTGCGATCAGCAGATATGTTTTCCGGAGCATGGAGGCGAAGCGGTCGAATTTTCCGTCCCGCAGATAAGCTGAGAGCTTCGGGATGATCGGACTGAACGCGACCGTCGCAAACAGCTGGATGACGAGCGTCGGAGAGGCAATCGAGGAATAAATACCGAGCTCATCGTAGCCGACTACGGCCTTGAGCACCTGCTTCGGAATCAGCATTTCGAGATTGAGCAGGAATGTGAAGATCGTGATCGGGAGGCATTCCCCGAGAAGCTTCAGCACGTGCCGGCTGCAGATGACAGGCTTTATGGCTGCCAGAGAGGTCGTTTTCACCCAGTCATAGGCAAATGCGATGACCAGATTGACGGCTGCGACGGCAAGGAGCGTGACAAAGAGGTTGCCGGAGAGCTTCAGCACAAGGCTGAACAGGACGATCGAGACAAGGCCGCGCATGAGATACGAGCGGCAGATGTAGTCATATCTGCCCCGCTTCTGATTTTCTCCGTGCAGGACATCGACGATATCCTCCGCGATCCGGATCAGCATGAAGGCCGTGATGCACAGGGCCTGATATACAGAATTTGCGGCAAATGCATACACCGCGCAGCTGATGAACGCGGCGAGACAGGTGAGCACACGGCTGCCGACATATTCATGTCTCGTGTATTCGTGGGTGACGTCCGAGATCTGGAAGTTCCGCATGCTGAAAAGCGCGATGACGGCAAAGCTTGTCGATGTGTTCATAGCCAGAGACAGATACCCGGCCTGACTGTAGGAGGCCAGATGCACGACGAGAATGGTCATCAGCCACTGGCAGAAATAGTAGACGAGATTTCCGATTGTATTTAGAAAAATATTTTTCTGTAGATTTTCCGAAGAAGATGTACGGCTCATAGTCCTCCGATCACAGTGTATCCTGATAACAAATGAAAGAATCCAGAGAACTATACCATGAGGGCCGCGCTTTCGCAACTCCCGCGCGGGGGTTTACGCCGCATCGAAATCGCGATAATATAATAATTATTCAGCACCCCATGGAGACTTAAAAGATGAAGGGAGAGCTTGCTCGCCCGGAATCTTTTCAGTCTCCATGGGGCGGACAAGCGGCGAAGCCGCTCTGACCGCCCGCAATGAGGAACGCGCAGCGTTCCGAGTGTTGGGGCACTGAAGCGTTCCGAGTGTCGGGGCGCTGAATCATTACCAAACAGAGAGGAAATATACATGCAGTCAGTTCTGGTTACGGGGGCATGCGGCTTTATCGGAAGCTATGTTGTCCGGGCTCTGCTCGCCGGAGGCAGCACAGTCCTTGCCATTGATCACGGAAAGGATGGAGCGACACTGAAAAAGAACGTCGGAGACAGGCTGTCTGAGAGACTGCAGACGGCGGACCTTGATCTGACAGATGCGGAGGCTGTGCGCGCATTTGCGGAGGCGGCGCCGCATGTCGATACGGTCATTCATCTGGCAGCGAGTCTTTCGATGACGGGAGACAGCAGTCTGATCGTCAACTGCGTGGGAACAAATCACATCATAGAGCTTACAAACCGTCTCGGCGCAGGACAGCTGATCTACATGTCGAGCATCCCGGTCATCGGGACGCCGGTGCAGATTCCGATTACGGAGAGTCATCCGGCTGCGCCGAAGACTGTCTATCACATCTCAAAGCTTGCGGGTGAGCAGATGGTGGTCGCGCTCACGGCGCCGTCCGTCCGGACACTCATTTTCCGGATATCCTCGCCGATCGGCGTCGGGATGAATCCGCGGAATTTTCTCACCTTTCTGATCAGGCAGTGCAGAGAGAATGAGCCTGTCACCCTGTATGGGAGAGGCGCGCGGGTGCAGAATTACATCGACGTGCGCGACATTGCAGATACGCTCGCGAAGGCGGCCGGAACGAGTGCGGAGGGACTCTATCTTCTCGCAGGTGAGTCGGCATCGAATCTTGAGCTGGCGAAGCTTGTGAAGCGGGAGACGGGATCGCTGTCAGAAATTGTCCCGAGCGACAGGCCGGACCCGGAGGAGGCGGACCGGTGGGTGATCTCGGCGGAGAAGGCGCGGCGGGACCTCGGCTTTTCCGTGAAGCACACACTGGCTGACTCCGTGCGGTGGATACTCGGCGCGTAACAATTGTGATCTGGTTAAAACGCATGAGCAGACTGGCATAGAATGGCCGCATTGACAGTAAGATCACAGAGCAGGAGCTGTGAGCACTTGCGGCTGTGAGAAAGCAGAAGGGCCTGACTGCGGAACAGAGACGAACGGACAGCGGCAGATGGAGAATGTAAGATGAAACTTGCTGTTTTTTCAGATATACACGGGAATATCTGGGGATTCAAGGAGGCGCTCAGGCGGCTTGAGGGATGCTCATTTGACAGGATGATCTTTCTCGGGGATATTTTCGGCTATTATTACAGGCAGAGGGAGGTCTTTGAGGAGCTGCGGAAACTTCCGGACCTCATTTGGCTTCTCGGAAATCATGACCGGATGTTTCTTGAGGCGATGGACGGTGCGGCTGATGAGGCGCGTCTCATCAGCCGCTACGGCCATTCGTATGCGGACATAAGGAATAAGGGATTTGATGACATCGCGGCATTCCTGCGGACGCTGCGTCCGCAGGCGGAGCTTGACGCGGAGGGCACGCGCGTTCTCTGCGTCCACGGGACACCGTGGGACCCGCTGAATGGGCGCATGTATCCGGACAATCCGGTGAAAAATCCGGAGAGCTACGCGCCGTTTGATATTGTGCTGCAGGGGCATACGCACTGCCGGATGAAGAGATTTACGGAGACGGGGCAGACGCTGATCGTAAACCCCGGCTCGGTCGGGCAGCCCCGTGACGGAAGAGGGTACAGCTTCGCGATTATCGACACGGGTGAGCGGTCCGTATCCTTTGTGCCCTATGAGATCGATGCGCGGCCTCTCTACAGTGACATAGACCGGTATGATCCGGATCTTGAGAAGCTGAAGGCGGTTCTTGAGAGAAGGGCAGCAGAATAATAAGAGAAGGGGAACAGACATTGAGAAAAATACTGGTGACCGCGATCAGCGGCGATATCGGAAACGGGATCCTGAAGATTCTGAAGGACACGGGAGATGAGCTCTACGGCTGTGACGTGAACCGCATCGCTGTCGGCATGGACCTTGTGAAGGTGTTCTGGCAGAGCAGCTACGCTGTCTCTGAAAATTACATCGAGGAGCTTGCGGCAAAGTGCAGCGAGTACGGAATCACACACCTCATCCCCGTCAATGAGCGCGAGATCGAGGTGATCGACAAAAACAGAAGGCCGTTTGAGGACAGAGGAATCCGTCTCGTGATGCAGAGCAGCCGCGTGCTCGGAACCTGCCTCGACAAATATCTGACGGCAGAGGAGCTCCGGAAGCATGACCTCCCTGCGCCGGAGACCTTTATCCGCCGCGCGGACCTTCCTGATCCTGAGGCGGTCTATATCGTAAAGCCCCGCAGGTCGAACGGCTCCAAGCACATCATGAAGGGAAGGGGCAGCGAGTTTACGGATGAGTTTGACGGGGATTATGTCTACCAGACGTATATCGACAGCGACGATGAATATACGGTCGGTGTCTTCCGGGACGGCAGTGTGCTGAATACGATCGCGTTCCGCAGACAGCTGAAAAACGGCTACAGCAACCTGGTTGAGCTTGTGCATGACGAGGAGCTTGACCGGATTGCGGCGGAGTGCGCGAAGCTCTTTGATCTTACCGGATACATCAATATCCAGCTCCGGAAGAAGGATGGCAGATATTTCATTTTCGAGATCAATCCGCGCATCTCAGGAACCGTCCGCTTCCGCTCGATGCTCGGCTTCAACGACGTCCTGTGGTGGCTCGACCTTCTGGACGGAAAGCATACGGAACCATACCATTGTGCATATAAGCGGGCTGTCGGCATCCGTGAGCTCAACGAAAAGATGCTGATAAAAGAATAATGATCAGAAAGGCAGTCGGAAAATGAAAAAACTTCTGGTTCTCGGTGCCAGCTACACGCAGACACCGCTCTATGAACTCTCGAGAAAAATGGGAATCAAGACCGTGGCGATGAGCATTCCGGGCCCGTATCCGGGCTTTCAGCTGGCGGATGAGACGGATATGCGCAATATCGCCGATCCGGAAGCCGTCCTCAGCGCAGCCAGAGACCATCATGTCGACGGCATTGTGACGTGCGGCCTTGATCTCGGCATGCGCGCGATCGGCGCGGCGGCAGAGGCGCTCGGTCTTCCGGGACCGTCAAGGGAGGCCGCGGCAAAGGCGGCCAATAAGCTCCTTATGAAGAAGGCTCTTGTCGCAGCCGGCGTGCAGACAGCGCCGTTTTTCTGCGTGAGGAGCGAGGATGAGCTTGAGGAAGCGATCGGGAAGCTTCAGTTTCCTGTCATCGTGAAGGCTGTCGATCTCATGGGCGGGCGCGGCATCTACCGGAGCGACACGCCGGATGAGGCGCGGAAGAATTACGCGAGGACAATGTCTGAGACGCATCAGGACTACTGCCTCGTTGAGGAATTCATCGAGGGCGAAATCTTTGGTGTCGAGTCCATGATCCAGAACGGAAGAATTCTGTACATGGCGCCGAATAATATCGTGACCTTCAACGGGCCGACGCCTCTTCCGCTCGGCCACTCCGTGCCGTACCGCTATCAGGACAGCCTCGGCGGACAGATCCGTGAGCAGGTGGAGCGCGCGGTCGCTGCGCTCGGCCTCGACAACTGTCCGATCAACTGTGACTTCATCCGCAGAGGAGACAAGGTCTATGTCATCGAGCTCACGGGAAGAAGCGGAGCAAACGGCCTTCCGGAGATGGTCGGCGCGTCCTATGGGATCAATTATTACGAGGTCCTTCTGCGCATTGCGCTCGGCGAGGATGTCTCACGCTTCTTTGAGAAGAGACGCGATGGGGCGGTCCTTGCAAGCACGGTCTACTCAAAGCGCGGTGGAACGCTTCGGGAGATCCAGGACGACAATCTGAAGCATGAATGGCTCCACCAGGTCATGTTCAATGTGAAGCCCGGTGATCATATCAACGCGTACACGAATGGCAGAGACCGGCTCGGCCAGGTCGTCATCACGGCGCCGACACTGGATGAAGCGGAGAAAAGGCTTGAGGGCGTGCGCGAGCGGATTCATTTCCGCCTCGACGAGGACCTGCCGATCATTAAGACGCCGATCCTCCGGCTCCTGCCGAGACGTCCCGCCCCTTTAAAAACTGCGGGACCTGTCATGGAGAACGGCTGCCCGCTGATGACCGGCAATGGAAATCAGATTTTCGTGAAGCGCGAGGATGCCCTGCCGTTTTCATTTGGCGGGAACAAGGTTCGCTTTGCGGAGGCCTATCTTGAGGACATGCAGGCGAAGGGATGCGACGCGATGATCATGTACGGCGGCTATCACTCGAACTTCTGCCGGATCATGGCAGATGCGTGCACTGTGCGCGGCATTCCGTGCGCGATGGTCGACAATATCGATGACGCGGAGCCGGATCCGTCGACGGGAAATGCAAGGCTCGTGCTCGGCGCAGGAATCCTTGAGTACAGGTGCCACAAGGGGCCTGCGATTGCGGCTGCCGTGCAGAAGGCCATGGATGACCTGCGCGCCATGGGATATACGCCTTACTATATGCACGGCGATGTCACAGGTCAGGGAAATGAGCACATTCCGATGTCCGCCTATGTCGATGTCTACCGCGAGATAGAAAAGCAGGAGGAGGAACGGGGAATTCATTTTTCAAAGATCTTCCTCGCGTCGAGCACATCGCTCACGCACAGCGGTCTCCTTGCCGCGCATCTCATGGACGGGGATGAGCGCGAGATCATTGGCATATCGGTTACACGAAAGTATCCGCGCGCAAAAGAGGTTATTCTTGGAAATCTTGAGAAGTACCGGAAGAGGACGGGGGCTGATTACCGGCTGGATCCGGAGAAGGAGCTTCATTTTGTGGATGAATATCTGTGCGGCGGCTACGGCCGGGTAAATGAAGAACTGCTTGACTGTATCGCGGAAGCGTATTATAAAGAAGGTCTGTGCCTTGATCCCTTCTATTCGGGCAAGGCGTATTACGGGATGCTGCACTATCTTGATGCACAGAATGTCACAGGGGAGAATATCCTCTTCCTGCACACGGGAGGAACGCCTCTCTTTTATGACGCGCTGCCGGAAATCATGAAGCATGGCGGGAAGAGCCGTCTCGTGCGAAGATGACCCGGGAAACGCATCCGGGAAACAAAAGGAGCAAAATAGGTATATGCTTGTATCAATCGTGATTCCGTGCTACAACTCGGAGCACACAGTCGAGGAGATTGCGGATCTGACTAATGAGGAATTCTCACGCATGGACAACTATGAGTGTGAGATCATCATGGTCAACGACTACTCGAAGGACAGGACGTACGAGGCGATCCAGCGCGCGGCTAAGAAATGGCCGAACGTCATCGGCGTCAATCTGGCGAAGAACTTCGGTCAGCAGTCCGCTATCATGTGCGCGCTTCATTACGTACACGGAGATCTCGTCGTCGGCATGGACGACGACATGCAGAATCATCCGTCCCAGATCCGGCAGTTCCTTGACGCCGCGGAGAAGGGAGCGGACGTCGTGTTCGGCGTCTTCAAAAAACGCCATTTTACGCCGTGGAAGGACTTTGTCGGCGCTATCAGCCGCTCACTTCTCTGGAAGCTTCTCGAGCGCCCGGCCGGGATTCAGATGAGCAGCTTCTGGCTTGCCCGCCGCTACGTCGTCGAGGAGGCGAAGAAGTACAAGGGCAACAGCGCGTTCATCCAGGCCCTGTTTTTCCGTACGACCTACAACATCGTCAATATCGATATCGACCATTTTGACCGCGAGTACGGAAAATCCAACTACTCCTTCAAGAAGGGGTTGAAGCTGTTTCTGAACTTCATGAATTATTCGATCCGGCCGCTCCGGTTCGCCACCTATCTCGGCGCGGTCTGCTCGGCGCTCGGCATCATTTCCGCAATCGTCGTCGTTATACGGAAGCTGATTCATCCGTCCATGGCAGCCGGCTGGCCGTCTCTCATGAGCGTCATGCTGTTCCTGTTCGGCGTCGTCCTCCTGATTCTCGGCATTATCGGAGAATATGTCGGCCGGATCACACTGACGCAGAATAATACGCCGACCTATGTGATCCGCGAGACGGTCAATGCGGATTACAACGATGAGAAGAACAGACAGGCTGAGGCGGAGAGACGTGCCCGCGGCTATGTGGAGGACACACAGGAAAATGCAGGGCGGCCCGATATGAGTGTCCCGCGCTTCTCAAAGGACGGGAAAACAGAGGGGTGAGTCCTGACATATTGCAAATGGACAGACCCGATGATATAATGTTAAGAAGTCTGAAAAAAATCACGCTGTGATAATAAAGATGAAAAGGAGAAAAGAATGAGAACCTACGTTGTAACCGGAGGTGCCGGTTTTATCGGATCAAACTACATTCACTACATGTTCAAGAAGTATGGGGATGAGATTCGAATCATCAATGTAGATAAGCTTACGTATGCAGGCAATCTCGAGAACCTGAAGGATGTTGAGAACAGAGATAACTATACGTTCATCAAGGCTGATGTCTGCGATGCAGAGGCGATCAACAAGATCTTTGAGGAGAACGATGTTCAGCGAGTCGTTCATTTCGCAGCAGAGTCCCATGTCGACCGCTCCATCAAGAATCCGACGGTCTTTGTCGAGACGAATGTCCTCGGTACACTTGTCATGCTGAACGCGGCAAAGGCAGCATGGGAGCTTCCGGACGGCACATTCAAGCCGGACCACAAATTCCTTCATGTATCGACCGATGAGGTGTACGGTTCTCTTTCCAATCCGAACGACTATTTCTATGAGACAACAAAATACGATCCACACAGCCCGTATTCTGCGTCCAAGGCTTCCTCTGACTTCATGGTCAAGGCGTTCATGGACACATATAAGTTCCCGGCCAATATCACAAACTGCTCCAACAACTATGGCCCGTATCAGTTCCCGGAGAAGCTCATTCCGCTGACAATCAACAACGCGCTTCACGGCCGCAAGCTTCCGATCTACGGCGATGGCAAGAACATCCGCGACTGGCTGTACGTCGAGGACCACGCGAAGGGAATCGATATGGTTCAGGAGAAGGGCCGTCTGTTCGAGACCTACAATATCGGCGGCCACAATGAGCGCCAGAACATCCAGATCGTAAAGACGATCATCAAGACTCTGCAGGAGCTTCTTCCGGATGATGACCCGAGAAAGGCCAACGTGTCCGAGGATCTCATCACATATGTCACAGACCGCAAGGGCCATGACAGACGCTATGCGATCGCACCGGACAAGATCAAGGCTGAGGTTGGCTGGTATCCGGAGACCTGCTTCGAGGACGGCATCAAGAAGACAGTCAAGTGGTACCTTGAGCATCAGGAGTGGATGGATCACTGCATTTCCGGTGACTATCAGAAATACTATGAGGATATGTACAAGAACCGCTGAGTCGGTGCTTATGAAACGGGAGAGGCCCTGACGGTCTTTCCCGGAATGTAAGGAGGATATACCATGAAGGGAATTATTCTTGCAGGCGGTTCAGGCACAAGACTTTATCCGCTGACAAGAGCCATGTCAAAGCAGATGATGCCTGTCTATGACAAGCCGATGATTTATTATCCCTTGTCCACGCTTATGCTCGCAGGCATCAGAGACATTCTGATCATCAGCACGCCGCGTGATCTTCCGGTGTTCGAGGATCTCTTCGGAGACGGAAGCCAGCTCGGCATGAGCTTCAGCTATAAGGTCCAGGAGCATCCGAACGGACTCGCAGAGGCATTTCTTCTCGGTGAGGAATTCATCGGAAATGACAATGTCGCGCTGGTTCTCGGAGACAATATCTTCTATGGACAGAGCTTCACGAAGGTTCTCAGAAATGCCGCAGCCAGAACAGAGGGCGCGACAATCTTCGGATATTATGTCCGCGACCCGCGGGAGTACGGCGTCGTTGAGTTTGACGAGAACGGCAAGGCGATCTCCATCGAGGAGAAGCCGGAGCATCCGAAGTCAAAGTACGCGGTTCCGGGACTTTACTTCTATGACAACGATGTTGTTGAGATTGCAAAGAGCATCAAGCCGTCGGCAAGAGGCGAGCTTGAGATCACAAGCGTCAACAATGCATACCTTGACCGCGGCGATCTCTATGTCGAGACGCTCGGCAGAGGGTTCGCATGGCTCGATACGGGCAACCCGGACATGCTTCTCAAGGCGGCGAACTTCGTCGAGGCAATCGAGAAGCGCGAGGGCCTCTATGTCTCCTGCATCGAGGAGATTGCCTATAAGCGCGGCTTTATCGACAGAGAGCAGCTTCTGAAGCTGGCTGAGCCGCTCAAGAAGACAAGCTACGGCAAATATATGATCGACGTCGCTGAGGGACTCTGATATCCCCCGGCGGACGCTCGCTATGACGAGACTGCCAGTCTCCGACCGGCAGTCTCATTCACTGCACAGATATGAAATGAGGAGAATGTTCAAATGGGAAAAATCAAGGTTGAGACATGTGACATCGAAGGACTGAAGGTTATCACACCGACTGTCTACGGCGACAAGCGCGGCTACTTCATGGAGACATACAATTACAATGATTTCAAGGCTGCCGGCATCGATGAGGTCTTTGTTCAGGACAATCAGTCGAGCTCCACGCGCGGCGTTCTGCGCGGTCTTCATTTTCAGATCAACCACCCGCAGGACAAGATTGTCCGCGTCGTGAGAGGCAAGGTCTTCGACGTCGCTGTCGATCTCCGCGAGGGCTCAAAGACATACGGCAAGTGGTTCGGTGTTATCCTGTCTGATGAGAACAAGAAGCAGTTCTTCATCCCGAAGAATTTTGCACACGGCTTCCTTGTTCTGTCCGATGAGGCAGAATTCTGCTACAAGGTGACAGATTTCTATCATCCGAATGATGAGGGCGGACTTGCGTACAACGACCCGGATATCGGTGTTGAGTGGCCGTTCGAGGATGGCGTTGAGCTCAACCTGTCCGATAAGGACACAAAGTGGGGCAGCTTCAAGGAGTACACAGCAAAGAAGCAGGAGCAGAAGTAATTCATGTCGAAGAAAAGAAAACTCTTACTGGCGGCACTGATTCTTGTGCTCGTCGTTCTCAATGTGCTGATTGTCCGCCATCAGAGCAGCGGAAACAGCTATGTCTGGTTTCAGATGGATGCGTCCAGTGATGTCAAAAAAGAGAATGTCACCGTGTATGATGGCATCATCCGCTATGATGCAAACTGGGATGCAAACCGTGAGAGCGACAAGACGTATAGCTCCGACAGTGAAGAAGTTAAGACTCTGAAGTATTATGTCCGGTCGGACATGAATTATGTCAGAGTCCAGTTCGGAGCGACCGCAGGTGCGACATGGAAGATCAGCAGCGCGGCTCTCACGGGCTGCGGCGCGACGGACAACATCGATCTCGCAAAGGTCCTGAAGGACTCAGAGACGCAGATGAACGACATCGACGCCAGCATGGACGGCAAGACGCTGATCTTGAAGACGACCGGTACGAGTCCGATTCTTGTCTTCAAGGTGAACCATCCGGCCGTGACAGCGGCAGCAGCGGCGTCCTCAGCCAGAAAGAACCTGATTCTCAAGGTGATCGCGCTTGTGATTCTTGACGGCGTGTGCCTCGGGATTCTTCTGAAGGGAAGAAAGCTTCTGTCCCTGCCGATCGAGGTCTGGCAGAACAGAAAGCTGATCATGAAGCTCGCAAAGAACGACTTCAAGACGAAGTATGCCGGATCCTATCTCGGTATTTTCTGGGCGTTCGTACAGCCGGTCGTGACGGTCCTCGTCTACTGGGTCGTCTTCGGCATCGGCCTCAAGGCGGGCGCGACAGCGAATGTCCCGTTCGTCCTCTACCTGACCAGCGGTATCGTTCCGTGGTTCTATCTGCAGGAGGTGCTGACCGGGGGCACGAATGCGCTGATTGAGTACAGCTACCTTGTCAAGAAGGTCGTGTTCAAGATCAGTGTGCTTCCGATGGTCAAGGCGATTTCCGCGTTCTTCGTGCATCTGTTCTTTATCTGCGTCGCCTTCCTGATCGCGGCGCTCTACGGCATCTACCCGAGTGTCTACGCCGTGCAGATCGTGTATTACTTCTTCTGCATGTTCATTTTCTCACTTGGGCTGATATACGGAACCTGCGCGATTGTCATTTTCTTCCGGGACCTCTCGCAGATCATCAGCATTATTCTCCAGATCGGAATCTGGACGGTCCCGATTATGTGGAATATTCAGATCGCTCCGCCGGAATACAGATGGATCTTCCGTCTGAATCCGATGTACTACATCGTGAACGGCTACCGCGACGCGATTTACAACCATCAGTGGTTCTGGTCTAATATGTCGCAGACCGTCTATTTCTGGGCCGTCACGCTTGTGCTGTTCGGCCTCGGAGCAGTCATCTTCAAGAGGTTGAAGGTTCATTTCGCGGACGTTCTGTAATCAGGAATCAGGCAGCAGCTGCTGCCTGACCCATTTCATCACGGAGAAAATGTTTCATGAGTGAAAATGCAACACAGCCTGTGAGAACGGTGAGCGACGAGGTCGCGATCCGCGTCTCACATATTACAAAAATCTATAAGCTCTACGATAAGCCGTCCGATCGCCTGAAGGAGGCACTCGGCTTCTCAAAGAAGAAGCGCTACAAGGAGCTGAAGGCTCTCGATGACGTCAGCTTCGATGTCCATCGCGGCGAGACGGTCGGTATCATTGGTACGAACGGTTCGGGAAAATCTACAATTCTCAAGATCATCACGGGCGTTCTCAGCCAGACAAGCGGCGAGATCCAGGTCAACGGCCGTATCTCCGCCCTGCTCGAGCTCGGCGCCGGCTTCAACATGGAGTACACCGGCATAGAGAATGTATACCTGAACGGCACGATGATGGGCTTCTCTCACGAGGAGATCGACAAGAGAATGGACGACATTCTCTCATTTGCCGATATCGGTGACTTTGTCAATCAGCCGTGCAAGACGTATTCAAGTGGTATGTTTGTCCGCCTCGCATTTGCTGTCGCGATCAATATTGATCCGGAGATTCTTATTGTCGATGAGGCTCTTTCCGTCGGCGATGTCTTCTTCCAGGCAAAGTGCTACCACAAATTCGAGGAGTTCAAGAAGCAGGGCAAGACGATTCTGTTCGTCAGTCACGACCTGTCGAGTATCGCAAAGTACTGCGACCGCGTTATCCTTCTCAATAAGGGCGTCAAGAGAAATGAAGGCAAGCCGAAGGAGATGGTTGACCTCTACAAGAAGCTGATGGTCAATCTCGGCGACCAGCCGCTGCCTGTGTCTGATGACAAGGAGGATGAAGGCGCGGAAGAGGATGCGACTGCGGCCGATCTGCAGGACAAGAAGCTCGACGCCGTTGATACGAAGACGCAGGAGAAGCTGCAGCGCCAGGCAAAGTCTGTGACGGGCATTCTCCCGAAGAATCCGAATACGATTGAGTACGGCGAGGGCCAGGCCAAAATCGTCAAGGTCACGACAATCGATGAGAACGGGAATATCACGAACAGTATCGAGAAGGGATCGTATTTTACGATCCGGATGGAGGTTCATTTTACGCAGGACCTCGAGGAGCCGATTTTCGCGTACACATTTAAGAACCTGAAGGGAACGGAAATCTGCGGCACAAACACAATGTATGAGAACACACCGATCGGTGCGGCCCATGCCGGCGAGACGATTGAGGTTGAGTTCCGTCAGCGGATGGATCTGCAGGGCGGCGAGTATCTGATGTCGTTCGGCAGCACAGGCTATCACAAGGGTGAGTTCCGCGTGTTCCACAGACTGTACGACGTCCTCAATGTCACGGTCGTATCCTCAAAGAATACGGTCGGCTTCTTTGATATGAATTCCGAAGTTACGTTCACAAGAAAGAATACGGAAGAAAACTGAACCTGAAAGGACTGTCACAGGGAACACACTGTACCGAACCGGACACTGTCCCCTGTGACAGTCCTTTTGCTTTTATTTGAATTATGGTATGATTACAGTGTCAAAAGTCTGAGCCCACGGCAAGCCTGCTTGCCAGTGGGGGAAAGACTTTATGACACGCCCCGACATGAGCAAGTAGTGGGGTGGGGGCCCCGCGGATTGCGAATGGCGGGGAGCGCGGTGGGAGCTGCGTAGCAGCGCAGCCGCGCGTAATCATTGCATGATTACAGTACATAAAGACTGCCTGCCGGCAGAAAGGAAAGCTGCACACATGACAGAAAAGATCGGGAATGTGAGTCTTGTGCTCGATGACTATCCGGAGCGCGATATCTATTCGGACGGCGAGATCGAGGATGAGCTTCTTGAGATAGCGAAGACAACAACACCGGACCAGTTTGACCGCGTCGTCGCGGAGAAAAAGAACTGGGCCGTGATGTACCATTTTTCGACGATCCGCACGAATATTCTGAGCTGGTATCCGTTTAAAAAGACGGACAATGTCCTTGAGATCGGGTCCGGCTGCGGCGCCATCACAGGAGCTGTCGCGGAGAAGGCCGGACATGTCACGTGCGTCGATCTCTCGAAGAAGCGGAGCATGGTCAATGCGTACCGGAACAGGGACAGAGACAACATCGAGATTCTTCTCGGGAATTTTCAGGATGTCGAGAAGAAGCTCCCGGCGGCCTATGACTACATCACACTGATCGGCGTCTTTGAGTACGGAAGAGGCTACATCAGCTCAGACACGCCGTATCTTGATTTCCTGAAGATCATCCGCCGTCATCTGAAGCCGGGCGGAAAGATCCTGCTTGCGATTGAGAACAGACTCGGCATGAAATACTGGGCCGGCTGCACAGAGGACCACAGCGGAATTCTGTTCGAGGGAATTGAGGGCTATCCGGACAATGACAGGGTGCGTACATTTTCGAAGCCGGAGCTCGAGAAGATCATGCGCCTTGCCGGCTTTGACAGCTGGAAATTCTATTATCCGTATCCGGATTACAAGTTTCCGATGGCAATTTATTCCGATGAGTATCTGCCGAAGAAGGGCGACATCCGCGGCAATGTCCTGAACTTTGACAGAGCGCGCGTCAATCTCTTTGACGAGTCGAAGGCGATCGACGCAATGGTTGACGACGGGCTGTTCCCGCTCTATTCCAATTCATTTCTTGTGGTCATTGACGGAGGTAGGACGTGATACTGTTTTCGAAATTTTCAAATGAGAGACGCAGAGAGCTCGCGATCCGCACCGATATTCTCGAGGAGAACGGCAGACGCATCGTGCGGAAGCTGCCGTTTACGGAGGCGGCAAGGCCCCATATCCTCCGGATGGCAGAGCGGGAAGAGGAGCTGAAGAAGCTGTATGCCCAGTCGAAGTTCGTTCCGAATGTCTGCCATGCAGGCGATGGATATGCGGACTTTGAGTATCTTGAGGGAAAGACGCTCGAGGAGGCAGCTGATGCCGCGCTCGAGGAAGGCGAGGAGAAGCTTCGGGAATTCCTGAGGACATTTTTCGCAGAGGTCGATAAGACGGTTGACTCAAGCTTCCATGAGACTCCGGAGTTTCGTGAAATTTTCGGCTCCGCTGAGATGCTTGACGGCAGCCCGGCCTCAAGCTGCGCGAATATTGATCTTGTATTTGCGAACGTCATTACGATCGGTGACACGTGGAATGTCATTGATTACGAGTGGACGTTTGATTTTGCTGTCCCGATCGATTTTATCAAGTGGAGAGTTCTTCATTATTATTCGCAGAGCGGAAAGAAGCGCGGTCTTGCCGCAAACAGGGACATCTACGAGGCTGTCGGCCTGACACCGGCGAAGATGCAGCTGTTCAGCGGAATGGAAAGACACTTCCAGAAGTGGGTCGAGGGAGACCACACGCCGATCCGTGATCTCTATGCGGACATCACACCCGGCGTCGTGAGCCTCGAGGGCCTGAAGCAGAATGCCGGAGAACAGGCGAATCTGTCTCCCGCGAAGATCTATCTCGATGCCGGAGAGGGATACAGCGAGGAGGTCGCGATCTCGATCAACCAGAATCAGGACGGGTCCTTCAGCCGCGAAATTGATATTCACGGGGCAAAGAGCATCCGGATCGATCCGACTGAGAGCTTCAGCTATGTTCATTTTGACAGACTGGCCGTCGATGGCGAGGACCTGAAGATTCCCGAGCTGAAGACGAATGGTGTGAGTTCCGGCCCTGAGACGATTCTTTTCGATACGGATGACCCGAAAATCTATATTGAAAATGAGGGCGGATCTGCCTCGAAGCTTGATATTGCGTTTCACGCGGTCAGTCTCACGCAGCAGGCGGCTTCCTTCATGGCGAAGGAGCTCCTCTCGAAGGAGACGAACTGGTATGCCCGCGTCTATATCGACAGGGGCGAGGGCTTCAGCGAGGCTGAGGCGCTTCATATTTCCTATGACAAGGATGGAAATCTCTCTGCGGATATTCCGCTTGTGGGTGTTAAGCAGGTGCGGATTGACCCGACGGAGGGGTGCGGCTATCTGAAGATCGACGGTCTCTATACGGACCAGGGCGCGCTTCCGGACGGCGGGTCTGTCATTTCCGGGACGAGAATTGCCCACCACGAGCACGTCTTCACGGAGCCGGATCCGTCTGTGCGGATTGTGAACTGGCGGAAGGGCTCGCGGATGCTGATTGTCAGGTTCCGCTTCAGTCCGCTCTCAAAGACGGCGGCGGAAGAGT
Organism: Eubacteriales bacterium; assembly: GCA_036453145.1. Taxonomy (GTDB): domain Bacteria; phylum Bacillota; class Clostridia; order Lachnospirales; family Lachnospiraceae; genus Chordicoccus. The sequence goes on along the minus strand of JAZHVT010000001.1, from coordinate 104,349 downwards.
TCATCGCGAAGCGAAAGCAGGACGAGGGCGAGATCAGCCGTCTCACGAATATCTCGATCCACCGCATGCAGCTCCTGAAGGAGCGCTCCGACATGCTGAATTACGCCGCCAATCTCAGGTCGATTCGCGCGTACAGGAAGATGTGTGCCATGCGGAAAAAGCCCGATCCGTTTGAAAAGGCGAGACCGGTGCTTCCGAACGATCCGAACGGCATCTGCTACAATATCGACAAGATCTCGTACCACAGAGATGTTCTGCTGCTCCGCGGCTGGTGCTGTGACAGGGATTACGGCATCGATATGATCCGTATGGTGGATTCTCTCGGAAATGAAATTCCGATCCGCGTTCTCCGGGTCAAGCGCCCCGATGTCGCGGCCCATTTCGGCCTTCAGGCCGGAGGCGGCTACGGTTTTACGATCACAGTGAAGTACTCGGATCTCGTCAATCTGCCGGCATTTCTTGAGATTGGCGATGTGAGAGGCTTCTGCCGGGAGCAGCTGAAGTATGAGCCGGATCTTTCGAAGCGTCCGAAGGAGACCGGCGCGGAGGCATCTCTTGCGACGGATTATAATGACTGGGCCATGGACAGACGTGTGTCTGATGATGAGATCAGGCGGCAGCGGGAGACGAAATTTGCGTATGAGCCGCTTATTTCCGTTGTCGTTCCGCTCTACAAGACGCCGGAGCACTATCTGCGTGAGCTGGTCGCGTCCTTCACGGCGCAGTCCTACCAGAAGTGGGAGCTCGTATTCTCAGATGGAAGCGGCCCGGATTCGCCGCTCACCGGACTTCTTGAGGAGCTGAAGAGGGAGGAGCCGAGGATCAGGACCGTCTATACGGGCAGACAGCTGCAGATCTCGGAAAACACGAATCAGGCAATTGCCGCCGCAAAGGGAGATTACATTGCATTCTGTGATCACGACGATCTCGTGACGAGAGATGCGCTCTTTGAAAACGTAAGGGTTATTAATGAGCACCCGGAGACGGATATGATTTACTCCGACGAGGACAAGGTCAACGATGAGGGCTTCTACTCGGAGCCGAACTTCAAGCCGGATTTCAACTATGATCTGCTGAATGTCAACAACTATATCTGCCATCTGACCGTCGTGAAGCGCACGCTGCTCGACAAGGTCGGCATGCTGGATCCGAAGTTTGACGGCGCGCAGGACTTTGATTTCGTGCTCAGATGCTCGGAGGCGACAAAGAATATCCGCCATATTCCGAAGGTTCTCTATCACTGGAGAGTGTCCGGAAATTCGACGGCTGAAAATCCGGAATCGAAGCGGTATGCATTTGACGCGGGGAGACGCGCAGTCGAGGCGCACTACCGCCGGACAGGCATTCACGCGAAGGTGATTGACGGCTCGAGTCTCGGAATCTATCGCTCGATTTACAGGATCGAGGGCAATCCGCTGATCTCGATTATTATTCCGAACAAGGACCACACGGATGATCTCGACAAGTGTGTGCGCGCCATTGAGACGAAGAGCAGCTACCGGAATTTTGAATTTATTATTGTCGAGAACAACAGCACTGACCCGAAGACGTTTGAGTACTACGAGAAGCTTAAGAAGGAGTTCCCGGATGACATTCACATGGTCACATACAAGGGAAGCTTTAATTACTCGGCGATCAACAATCTCGGTGTGAAGTCGGCAAAGGGCGATTATCTTTTGTTCCTCAACAACGACACGGAGATTATCAACAAGACGTGCCTCACGGAGATGCTCGGCTTCTGCCAGAGACCGGATGTCGGTGCTGTGGGTGCGAGACTCTACTATGATGATGACACGGTCCAGCACGCCGGCGTCCTGATCGGACTCGGCGGCATCGCGGGACATCCGTTCTCACGGTTCCCGAGAACTGCGACCGGCTATATGAACCGGATGGTTGTGGCCCAGGACCTCTCAGCTGTCACGGCCGCCTGCATGATGGTAAAGAAGTCCGTATTTGAGCAGGTCGGAGGCTTCTATGAGGGACTCGCTGTTGCCTTCAACGATGTTGACTTCTGCATGAAGGTGACGAAGGCCGGATACCGCGTCGTGTACAATCCGTTCGCGGAGCTGTACCACTATGAGTCGAAGTCGAGAGGCCAGGAGGACACGCCGGAGAAGAAGAAGCGCTTCGAGCACGAGGTCGCGATGTTCGCGGAGAGATGGCCGGATATTCTGAAGAACGGGGATCCGTACTATAACCCGAATCTGACGCTCCGCCGCGGCGGCTACGAGCTGAAGGACGAGGACGAATGATGGATATTAAGACAGTCTGCAAAAAGGTATTCAAAAAGCGGAGCCGTGCCGATTATCTCCGGATTCTTTACGGACGGCTCGGGTTTACATATTTTATAGACCATACATTTTACGGGAAATACAGTGCGATCATCGAGGGATGGATCGCCTCAAGGAGCGGCGATGACTGCGTGATCCGCGTCTATGATGCGGCAAATGAGAAGATCCGTGCGAGTGTCACACGCTACTCAAGAAATGATGTTATCGCTGCCCAGCATCTTCCGGAGAACGCGCTCCCCGGCTTTCACGTCGAGATCCGCTATGAGGACGCGAAGAACCTGCCGCTGCGCCTCGTCGTGAAGCAGGGGCGTCATTTCTTCCAGATTCCGCTTAAGCTCGAGATGAGCTATGAAAAGCGCGTCGAGAGCTGGAAGAAGATGGGAGAAAACGGCATCATCGTCGACATCGACTACAACGACTGGACGAGACTCGTCCGTCTCGATGAGATGGAGAAGAATCTGCCGGAGGAGAGAAGGACGACATTTCCGTATATGCCGCTCTTCTCGGTCGTCGTTCCGCTCTACAGGACGCCGGAGAAGTATCTGCGGGAGCTCGCGGATTCGTTCATCGGACAGTCGTACGCAAACTGGGAGCTTATTTTAAGCGACGGGAGCGGCCCGGATTCGCCGCTCACGGAGCTTCTCGATGAGCTCGAGGCGAAGGACCCGAGAATCCGTTCCGTGCGGAATGGAAGACAGCTCCATATTTCGGAGAATACAAATGAGGCAATCCGCGCGGCAAAGGGCGATTTCATTGTGTTCTGTGATCACGATGATCTCGTGACGAGCGACGCGCTGTTTGAGAACGCGAAGGCGATCAATGCGCACCCGGACGTCTGTATGCTGTACTCGGATGAGGATAAAATCAGCGACGACCATATTTATTCGGAGCCTCATTTCAAGCCGGATTTCAATTATGACCTTCTGATGACGAACAACTATATCTGTCATCTGAACGTCGTGCGGCGCTCTCTCATTGACGAGGCCGGCATGCTTGACTCCCGCTACAACGGGGCCCAGGATTATGACTTTGTGCTCCGCTGCATAGAGAAGACGGACCGCATCGTCCATATCCCGAAGGTCCTCTACCACTGGAGAATATCCGAGAACTCGACGGCTATGAACCAGGATTCGAAGCGGTATGCCTTTGATGCGGGGCGGCGGGCCGTGCAGGCGCACTGGGACCGCGTCGGCATTCCGGCAATGACGGAGGACGGTGAGCGCCTCGGTCTCTATCGGACTCATTTTCTGTGGAAGGAGAAGCCGCTCGTCTCGATCCTGATTCCGAATAAGGACCACAGGGCGGATCTTGAGAAATGCATCCGCTCGATTGAAGAGAAGAGCGCATACAGGAATTTCGAGATCATTGTCATTGAGAACAATTCCGACGAGCATGCGACATTCGCGTATTATGATGAGCTGAAGAAGCAGTATGACAACGTCCGCATTGTCACGTACGAGGGCGGCTTCAATTACTCGGCGATCAACAACTTCGGTGTGAGAGAGGCGAAGGGTGAGTACCTGCTCTTCCTCAACAACGACACGGAGATGATAGACGGAAGCTGTCTTGACGAGATGCTCGGCTTTGCGCTCCGCCCGGATGTCGGGGCCGTCGGCGCGCGCCTCTTCTACGACGATGACACCGTGCAGCACGCTGGCGTCATTGTGGGACTCGGCGGAATCGCGGGCCACGCATTTTCCAGAGCGCCGCGGGAGTCGACCGGATACATGAACCGTATGATCACGGCCATGGACATGAGCGCGGTTACAGCTGCATGCATGATGGTCCGCCGGTCTGTCTTCGAGGAGACAGGCGGCTTCAGCGAGGAGCTTGCCGTCGCGTTCAATGATATTGATTTCTGCATGAAGGTGACAACGGCGGGATACCGGATTGTCTACAGCCCGTATGCGGAGCTCTATCATTATGAGTCGAAGTCGCGCGGCTTTGAGGATACGCCCGAGAAGCAGAAGCGCTTTGAAAATGAGGTGCATACATTTGAAAAGAAGTGGCCTGATATTCTGAAGAACGGCGATCCGTGCTATAATCCGAATATGACGCTTCGTCACGCAGGCTATGAGCTGAAGGAATATGATGAGATCATGAAGGACATGAGCTCCGAGAGAGAGCAGAATGGAAAGGAGAACTGAAATGAAAGCATTTGTCACAGGTGTCGGCGGCCAGCTCGGCCATGATGTCATGAATGAACTTGCAAAGCGGGGATTCGAGGGAGTCGGAACGGACCTCGCACCGGAGTACAGCGGAATCAAGGACGGCACGAGTGTTGTGACCATGCCGTATGTGCAGCTCGACATCACGGATCCGGATCAGGTCCGGAAGGTGATGAATGAGGTAAAGCCGGATGTCTGCATCCACTGCGCAGCGTGGACGGCGGTCGACAAGGCGGAGGAATTCCCGGAGAAGTGCAGACTCGTCAATGCGGGCGGCACGGAGAATATCGCGAAGGTCTGTGAGGAACTTGACATCCCGATGATGTACTTCTCGACCGATTACGTATTCGATGGAAACGGCACGCGTCCGTGGGAGCCGGATGATCCGTATGCGCCGCTCGATGTCTACGGAAAGACAAAGGCGGAGGGCGAGGAGGCTGTCATCGCCCATGTGAAGAAGTATTTCATTCTCCGTATCGCGTGGGTGTTCGGAACAAACGGACACAACTTCATCAAGACGATGCTGAAGCTTGCGAAGACACATGATACGCTCCGGGTCGTGTCCGATCAGATCGGAACGCCGACGTACACGTATGATCTCGCGCGTCTTGTCGTTGACATGATCCAGACAGACAAGTACGGAAAGTACCATGTCACGAATGAGGGCGGATACATTTCCTGGTATGACTTTACATGCGAGATTTTCCGCCAGGCCGGAATTACCAATGTGAAGGTTATCCCGGTCACATCGGAGGAATACGGGGCAGCGGCAAAGCGGCCGTACAACAGCCGCATGAACCGCTCGAAGATTACGGAAAACGGATTTACGCCGCTTCCGGACTGGAAGGACGCACTTGCGCGCTATCTTGACATCCTGAAGAAACAGGGTGAAGCTGACTGACTGGAGTAGATATGGGCCGGAACTTGAAGCTGAAAAGAAATATACGAACATTACTGCTGCTGACAATCCTGACAGGGGTGACGGCGCTTATCGTGTTCCACTCGTATATTTTCGGCCGGAAGCTTCTGGCCTTTACTGATATCGGATCGGATACAGCGAATCTCTATCTCTCGCAGTATATATCCATTGTCCGGAAAATGAGAACCGGGAGGCTGGCGCTCTGGGATTCCACGAACGGATTCGGCATCAATCTGTTTCAGCTGAATCTGACAAGCCCGTTCCTTGATGTGGTATACCTCGTCGGATACCTGAAGGGGACGGCCGCGATCCCGCACGCACTCCTGTGGACATATATTGCGGAGATCTGGCTTGCAGGCGTCTTTTTCTATCTGTATCTGAATGTCTTTGACCTCTCGGAGTACGGGAAGCTTCTCGCATCCTACCTGTTTTCATTTAACGGATTCATGATGGTCTGGGGACAGCACTATGCATTCGCGTCTGTGTGCGTATTTCTGCCTCTTGAGCTCCTCATGGTGGAGCGGTGTATCCGGACAAGAAGAAAATGGGCGGGCCTTGCGGTTATGACGGCCGTTCTCTGCGCGAACAGCATGTACACGTCGTACATGTCGCTGATTTTCACGGGCTTTTATGTTCTGTGGCGATTCCTGCAGAGAAAACTAAAGAGTCTGGGCACCTACATCAGTGATGTGTGGTCCGTGCTCCGCGTTATGCTGCTTGGTGTCTGCCTCGGATGCTTCTCGCTGATTCCGCAGTACCTCGCGATCTCTGACGTGAGCTCGCGGCTCGGCAAGGAGAGTCCGCTCATTACACGGCTGTTCGGGAGCGGATGGTCGCCGTCTTATTATCTGACCCTGCTCGGCCGCATGCTGTCGACGACCATGTTCGGCATCACGGACTATGACGGATATCTGAATTATTACGAGGGTCCGTGCCTCTTCTTCTCATCGCTCTTCATTCTTATATTTATCCAGTATCTGTTCATTATTCCGAAAATGAAGTGCAATCTGAAGAATAAGATCCTCCAGTATATACTCGCGGGAATCTTTACACTCTGCGCGCTCACGACGACGACCGGTGTGGTCATGAACGGCTTCGTCGAGACCATGTGCCGCTGGATGTTTCTGTATTTTATCTACTTCGGACTCGTGACAGCTGTCACGGTGACGGAGCTTGTGTGGAACCACGTGTACAGTCGGATCGGTCTTGCCGCAGGTCTTGCCGCTCTCACCGCGGGATATCTGTACTGCGCGGAGAGAACGGCATATGATGACGCATCTGTGTGGCATGTGCTCCTTGCGACGGGACTTGTCATGGGCGCTCTTATCCTCCTGATCGGGGATGTGCGGACGTCGTGGGTACGGAGAATCTTCATCATTGCGCTTGAGCTTGTTCTCGTCGTGAATGTCGCGACGGACATCTCGTCCGACTTCGACAGCCGGAAGGCACTCACGGCAAATGACGAGACACTGTCGGGCACGGAGCTTGAGGACACAAAACGCGCTGTCCGCTGGATCTCAGACAATGACAGTGAGTATTACCGCATCGAGAAGACCTATGAGATCGTCCGCTCCACAGATTCCATGCGTATCGGATACCGGTCCGTCAGCGCCTACAATTCGACGATGAATGCGAATATTCTTGCATTTGCCAATACGTACTGGCCGGACCTGTACCTCGATGACGACAACCATCTTGTCTATGCGACATCGTTAAAGCTTGTGCTCAACGACGAGGGACAGTACCAGGTCGTGACCGGACGCGATGGAAATGAGGGCCAGCTCTGCGGCGTCAAGTATGTGCTGACGGATAATCCGGACATGAACCTGATGGGCTACTCCGTCTATAAGACGTTCGGCAGCATCATTGTGCTGAAGAGCGACAGCGTAGAGAATATCGGCAGCATGTACAGCAGTGATCCGACCGTCACACCGCTTGCGAAGGGAAAGGACGGCGTCGGAACCATCGATGTCAATTACGACAGCAGACTCACGGACGTATCAGTTACACTGAGCGGAACGGGAAGCGATGATCTCGTGAAGGGAAGTGTCAGGTCTGATGGCGGCTATCTGGTCGCCGCAATCCCTTATGAGAAGGGCTGGAGCGTCTGGGTCGACGGAAAAAAATCAAAGATGCTCCGGGCGGACGAAGGCTTTATTGCCGTGGAGCTGTCTGCGGGAACGCATACGGTCGAATTCCGGTATGAGTGCCCGGGCGTAAGAGTGGGCATCGTGATTTCCATCGCAGCTGTTTTGATTATGATACCGGCTCTCGTTATTTCCGTGAAGCGCGAGCAGACGAGAAGACGGATTGAGAAAATAAGACATTCAGTGGAGGCGGAAGGAAATCTGTGAGCCATGCGGGTCTGAACAGGAAGGAATACAGGATGACCGGTGAGTGGAAGCTGCATATGAAGCGGAAGACAGTGCTGATCCTTATGGTCCTCATCGCTGTGTCGCTGGTGATTGCGCTGAAGGATTGTCTGTTCGGCAACAAGATCTTCGGATATCTGGCGTCCGGACGGGACATCGGATCCGACACGGGAGATCTGTATCTCTCCCAGTATATTTCAATTGTGAGAAAGCTGAGATCAGGAAGCTTTTCCCTGTGGGACGCGGACAACGGCTTTGGCGTCAACATGATGATGCTCAGTCTGACAAACCCGTTTCTTGATCTTGTTTATCTCGGCGGTGTGATTGCGGGACCGGAGGCTGTCCCGTATCTTGTCCTGCCAGTTTATATGCTTGAGGTCCTGCTCGCAGGTCTTTCCATCTATTTCTTCCTCTCGGCCTTTGACTTTGATGAGACGGCGAAGCTGATGACTTCCTATATGTATGCGTTCAGCGGGTACATGGTGATCTGGGGACAGCACTATCAGTTTGGCGCGTCTGCTGTCTTTCTTCCTCTTGAGCTGCTTGCGGCGGAGCGCTGCCTTCGCTGCAGCAGAAAATGGAAGGCGCTCACACTCATGTCATTTCTTCTGGCCATCAGCAGCATGTACATGGGGTATATGGCGCTCATTGCGACCGGCATCTATGTGGTTCTGCGTCTGATCATCCATGAGGGGCGGACCGTCCGTCAGAGGCTGGGTGCGCTTATCCGCGTGGCAGCTGCTGCGGCACTCGGAGCCGCGATGGCGATGGTTACGATTATTCCGACTGTCCGCGCGATTTTTGGTGTGAGCGAGCGGATGGAATCGGAATTTTCCGTGTGGATGCGTCTGTTCCCGCATATATTCCCGTTCTATTATTATCTGACGCTTTTCTGCCGCATGTTTTCGACAACAATGCTGAACATCGGGGAGTTCATGGGGTATGCGAATTATTATGAGGGACCGTGCCTGTATTTCTCAGCCCTGTTTATTCCGGTGCTGTTTCAGTATGTCTTTCTGATTCCGCGTATGGCCGGAAGCAGAAGAAGGATCATCTGTCACTACGTGATTCTCGTCCTTGCCGTCCTCTCGGTCATGATTACGCCGCTCAGCGTTGTGATGAACGGCTTCGCGTATGCAGTCAGCCGCTGGTTTTTCGCGGTGTTTGTCTATTTTGCGATGATCACGGCGCTCACGCTGACCTGGGTGGTCCGGGACAAGGCCGTGAGCCGTGCGGGTCTCATTTTCGGAATCGCAGGACTTATGGGCGGAAATGTACTCTGCGTCCTGTATATGCGCTATCGAAACTATCATGTCAGCATGTCACCGGCGATTCTCGGAACAGCAATGACCGTGTGCCTGTGGATTGCCGCGAAGAAGAAATCAGGAGAGCGGGCCAGAAGAATCCTGATCACGGCAGCCGTGCTGTTCCTTGCCGTGAACCTCACGAAGGATGCACTCAATAATTTTATGAACCGCGCCAATATTACAAAAAACGGGTCATATTTCACGACACTGTTCGATTCGGACACGACGGACGCGATCCGCTATCTGAAGGAGACGGACCCGTCTCTTTACCGCATAGAGAAGACATACGGAACGACACTCGGTATGGATGCGGCTGTCCAGGATTATCACTCCATAAGCTCCTACAATTCGACGATGAACAGGAATATACTGGACTATGTACGGACGTACTGGCCGTCTCTCTTCTACGCGGACGGCAACCATCTGCTTTTCTCGAGGGCGGAGGACCTCGGCGCCGGAGGAAATCAGCCGGAGTTTCTCGGGGTCAGATATATCCTGACAACGGACCGCACGGCGGAAATCAGTGGATATTCGTACTATAAGACATTCGGAACGGTGACCGTTCTTAAGAATGATGACGCGGGCATGGCGACTCTGTACAGTGCCGGTGGGACCACGGAGACGGGAACGGACGAGGAGGACGGTGTGCCGACAATTACGGTGGACTGGAGCAATCGTCTGACCGACGGGACGGTCAGCGTGAAGGACACAGGTGACGACGATGAGATCACGGAGTCGGTCGAAACTGATGAGGACGCATATCTCCTGACGACGATTCCGTACGAGGAGGGCTGGACAGTTACGGTTGACGGAAAGAAGGCGGAGACCGTGAAGGCAGACAGTGGGTTTCAGGCAGTGCTCCTCACAGCCGGGAGCCACACGGTTGTCTATCGGTTCAACTGCCCGGGACTCCGGGCCGGAGCGGCCGGCAGTCTTGCTGCGCTGCTTGTATTTCTTGTCGCCGGATTTGTGACGGCAGAGAGGAGAAGGAAGAGAGTATGAAGTTTCCGATCACGCCATATAAAATCAAAAAGGGATTCCTTTACTGGAAGCACTTCGGAACAAGAGAATTCATAAACCGGCTGATGGACCGGATGGAGCCTGAGGATGTGCCGTATGAGCCGTGGTTTCAGGGCCACAGGGCAACGGAGGCGCAGCTCGCAAGGCAGAAGGAGCTGTCCGGGGACACGGACCCGCTGGTCTCGGTGCTTGTTCCCGCATATCATACGCCAGCAAGGTTCCTTAAAGAGCTGATCGACTCTGTCGAGGCACAGAGCTATCAGAACTGGGAGCTTGTGATCGCAGACGCGGGCGCCGCTGATGATAGAAGGGACGGCGATGAATCGGTACGCTCTGTCACTGAGGAGAGGGCGCGGAAGGATGCCAGAGTCCGGTATGTACCGCTTGCGGATAATTACGGAATCGCGGAAAATACAAACCGGGCCATTGAGGCTGCGCACGGCGTCTATATCGGGTTTCTTGACCACGACGACCTCCTTGAGCCGGATGCCCTCTATGAGATGATGCGGGCGGCGCGGGAGCGCAGAGCGGATATGATCTATTCAGATGAGGACAAGGTCAGCGCGGACGGATCGAAGCATTTTCAGCCCCATTTCAAGCCGGAATTCAATCTGGACCTCCTGAGGTCCAATAATTACATCACGCATTTTCTTGTCGTGAAGAAGGAGCTTGCGGAGAGAGCCGGCGGCTTTGATCCGGAGCTCAGCGGTGCGCAGGACCATGATTTTATATTCCGGTGTGCGGAGAAGGCGGAGGGAATCGCCCGGGTGCCGAGGATTCTCTATCACTGGCGTACACACGAGGCATCGACTGCGGACAATCCAATGAGCAAGACCTATGCCTATGAGGCCGGAAAGAAGGCAGTCGAAGGGAGTCTGCGGCGTGCGGGAGAGAGAGGAACCGTTGAGCTTCTTCCTGATTTCGGATTCTACCACGTCCATTATCCGGTGACCGGCTGCCCGAAGGTATCGGTCATTATTCCGAATAAGGATGAACACGAGGCACTTGATCAGTGCATCCGGTCAGTCCTCGACACGAATTACCCGAACCTTGAGATCATTATAGTTGAAAATAACAGTACGGAGCGGGCAACATTTGAATATTACAGGAAGCTTGCCCAGTCGAATTCCGGAAATATCAGGCTTGTCCGCTGGAAGAAGGGCTTCAATTATTCGGCGATCAATAATTACGGCGTATCATTTGCGCGCGGCGATTATTTCCTGTTTCTGAATAATGATGTCAGAGGCACGATCTCGACAGACTGGCTCACGGAGATGCTCGGCGTATGCCAGCGTCCGGACGTCGGCGCCGTTGGCGCGAGATTGTACTATCCGGACAACCGAATTCAGAGCGCGGGCATTGTTGTCGGAATCGGCGGCATAGCGGGATCGATGTTCGTCGATCTTCCGAGAGGCCGGGGCGGATATATGCACAAGGCCGCGATCATGCAGGACCTCTCGGCTGTCACCGCAGCATGCATGCTCGTGAAGCGGGAGGCCTTCGAGAAGGCCGGAGGCTTTACGGAGGAGCTTGCGGTGGCATTTAATGACGTCGACTTCTGTCTGAAGGTCGGACGCTGCGGATACCGGATTGTCTATGACCCGTATGCGGAGCTTTACCACGATGAGTCAAGAACGCGCGGAACTGAGGACACGAAGGAGAAGGTGAGACGGTTCCAGAGTGAGATTGAGTATATGCGGTCGAACTGGACCGACATCCTGATTCACGGCGATCCGAACTATAACCCGAACCTGTCACTGAAAAAATGGAATTATTCTCTGAAGGTATAAGCTATGACAAGTATTGCACCGAAGGTTTCTGTCGTTATTCCGAATTATAATGGAATCCGCTATCTCCGAGACTGCCTCGATTCTGTGTACCGGGAATCCGTCATACCGGACCGGGTGATTGTTGTTGACAACGGCTCGGAGGATGGGAGCGCAGAGGAGGCGGAGAGACTGTTCCCGGAGGCGGAGATGCTCCGCATGGGTGAGAACACGGGCTTCTGCGGAGCAGTCAATGCGGGAATCCGTGCCTCTGAGGACATGGATTATGTCATTCTTCTTAATAATGACACGATTGTCGACAGAAATTTCACGAAGGAGCTTGTCCGCGCGATGGAGCGGAAGAAAAGCGTATTTTCCTGCCAGGCAAAGATGCTGAGCATGAAGGATCCGGAGCTTATGGACGACGCGGGAGATCTGTACTGCGGTCTCGGATGGGCCTTTGCGCGCGGAAAGGGAAAACCGGAGAAGCTGTACCGCCGTCCGGCGGAAATCTTTTCCTGCTGCGCAGGAGCAGCCATCTACAGAAAGTCGATTCTCGATGAAATCGGCCTGTTTGATGAGAACCATTTCGCTTACCTCGAGGACTGTGACATCGGCTGGAGGGCGAGAATTCACGGATATCATAATCTGTTTATTCCGTCGGCGAGAGTCCTTCATGTCGGAAGTGCCTCAAGCGGATCGGTCTACAATCTGTTCAAGGTGAAAAATACGAGCCGGAACAGCATTTATGTGATTGCAAAGAATATGCCGGCCCCGCAGATCATCCTGAACCTGCCGACACTGATTCCCGGCTTTCTGGCCAAGGCCGCATTTTTTGCGGCAAAGGGCTATGGCAGGGAGTACGTACAGGGGATCGCGAAGGGCTTTCTTCTTGCCATGAAGGGCCGCAGAGAGGGAAAAATAGTCAGGTTTTATCCGGAAAACACCGGAAATTATGTGAGAATCCAGTTTGAACTCTGGTTCAATATCGTGCGCCGCCTTCTGCAGATCTGACGGCCGGCTCAGAAGGGCAGAAAACTTTGCTTGCCTAAATCCAGGGTCTATAGTATATTTAAAAATTAAGGAGCCGAAACCTGGGAGAGTAGAGCATTGATTGAAGATAATCAGAAGTACTTTAACCGTCTTCTGGCGGTATTTGATGCCGTCATAGTTGCATTTTCCTACTGGCTAGCCTGGTATATAAAATTCAGAAGCCGTCTGTTTTCGCGCGGTTCATTTGAGGCTGTGCCTTACCCGGTCTATATGTCGGTCATGCCGATCATGGTCATCATGATGATCATTCTGTACTGGGCGGTCGGTCTGTATTCACCACATCGGATGCGCGGGCGCCGGGTTGAAATCAGAAATATCATTGCCGCCAATATTATGGAGTATGCGGCGTTCATCGTAGTTCTGTACATGCGTCACCAGATGTACTGGTCGCGGTCCATGCTGTCAATGTTTGCGGCAATCAACGCAATTCTTGACATCGCGATGCGCCTTGGCGTGTGGCAGATCCTCACCAATATGAGGAAGAAGGGAAAATTCGTCCGGAATGTGCTTCTTGTCGGGTACAGCCACGCGGCGGAGGAATTCATAGACCGTGTCCTGACGAATCCGCAGTGGGGATATAACATACGGGGCATTCTGGATGACCGCGTCGAGGCCGGGACAGAATACAAGGGGATCAGGGTACTTGGAAGAATCGATAACCTGATGGTGATCCTTCCTGAGAACCATCTCGATGAAATTGATATAACACTGGGACTGGGCGAATACTACAGACTGGAGAATATTGTCGCTCTGTGCGAGAAGTCGGGAGTGCACACGAAATTTATACCCGACTATTACAATATCATTCCGACAAAGCCCTATACGGAGGATCTCCTGGGCCTGCCGGTCATTAATATCCGCTATGTGCCGCTCTCAAATACGTTCAACGCCATGGTGAAGCGGATCCTTGATATTATCGGCAGTCTCATCTGTATTGTGATTTTTTCGCCGCTCATGCTTGTATTTGCTATACTGGTCCGCGTATCTTCGCCGGGGCCGGTCCTGTTCCGGCAGGAGCGGGTCGGACTGCACAACAGAAAATTCATGATGTATAAATTCCGGTCTATGGTCATGCAGGACTCCAGCAAGGAAAAGAAGGCCTGGACCGTCCGCGATGACCCGCGCGTGACGAAGGTCGGAAAGTTCATGAGGAAGACGAGCATCGATGAGCTTCCACAGCTGTTCAATGTGCTGAAGGGAGATATGTCGCTCGTCGGACCGCGTCCGGAGCGGCCGTATTTTGTTGAGAAATTCCAGGAAGAGATTCCGCGCTATATGATCAAGCATCAGGTCCGCCCGGGGATGACAGGCTGGGCGCAGGTGCATGGCCTGAGAGGTGATACCTCAATCAGAAAGCGCATAGAGTACGATCTTTATTATATAGAGAACTGGACGCTCGGACTCGATTTCAAGATCCTGTTTCTGACTGTCTTTAACGGATTTGTCAACAAGAATGCATACTGAAAGGTAAGATCGCTATGAAGAAAGGCAAGAAAAAGAAGCACAGCATGGCGCTGTTTATGGCCGAGCTGCTGATTATTGTCGTAGTCGGCCTCGGAATCTTCGTCTACGCGAAGGTCAATGAGAACCTGCGCGCGAAGAACAGTGCATCTGAAAACCAGAGCAGCTCGGCGGCTGAGGTCGTGGATGCAAATGCAAACGGCAATGCGGCTGCGGAGAATTCCGGTGTGACGGACGATTCCAAGATGACCGGGTATACGAACCTCGTGCTGGTCGGTATTGATACACGCGAGGGAAGCCTGCATTATGCGAACAGCGATACAATGATCATCTGCAGCATCAACAATGACACAAAGCAGGTCAGACTTGTTTCTCTGTACAGAGATACGCTTCTCAATATCGGATCGCTCGACGATGAAAATGCGGTCAACTTCAATAAGTGCAACGCCGCCTATGCGGTCGGAAGCGCGAAGCAGATGCTCCAGATGATGAACAAGAACCTGGATATGAATCTGCATGACTATGTTGTCGTTGACTTCAGCGCGGTCGCGAAGCTTGCTGAGGACCTCGGAGGTATTGATGTCGATCTCACCTACGAGGAGGCCGTCCACCTGAATGACTACTGCGTGGAGACGGCGCAGGTCACAGGGGACACCTATACACCTCTTGATCTTCCGGATGAGGCGAATCAGTGGACAGGCACGAAGACCTTCCATCTGAACGGCGTCCAGACAGTCGCCTATGCCCGGATCCGCTATACGGCCGGCAATGACTTCAAGAGAACACAGAGACAGAGACTTGTCATCGAGAAGCTCGTTGAAAAAGCCAAGAGCGCGGGCTTTTCATCGGTCTCCTCCATTATTGCCGATGTCTTCCCGCTCTGCTATACATCCTATTCAAGCTCGGATATTCTGAAGCTGGCCACACAGGTCTTTGATTACAATATCGAGAAGACCAGCGGCTTCCCGTTCGAGCATCTTGAAAATGATGTGACGGTCGGAGACAACACCTATGACTGCGTTGTCCCGGTCACACTCGAGCAGAACGTAAAGGAGCTTCACGCATTCCTGTTTGATGACGAAAATTATGAGCCGACGGATACCGTGAAGACGTACAGCCAGGATCTCATCGATCTCTCAGGCTACGGTGAGGACAGTATAGAGACTGCCGCAAAGAACAGTGTCATCAGCGGAAGCGGCGGTGAGGCGGACAGCGTCAAGTGATTTGAGCTGACGTATCGATTCATGTGCCATCTGACGTGCGGGGAGGTATGTCGGATGGCACACATTTTTTAAGGGGTAAATGCATGAAAAATCCAACGGTCGATGTGATTATTCCGACCTATAAGCCGGATCCGTCATTTCGGACGGTCCTTGAAAGACTCACGGACCAGTATTATTCTCCGTCCCATATCCTGATTATTAATACAGGAGAGGAATTCTGGGATGAGCATCTCACAGAAGGCATTGAGGCTGCCGAGGTCTATCATATCCGTCCGGAGCAGTTTGATCACGCGGCGACGCGGAATATGGGTGCGGATCTCTCGGATGCCGATGTGATCGTATTCATGACGCAGGACGCGGTCCCCCATGACAGACGGCTGATCGCCAATCTGATCCGGCCGCTCACGGAGGAGCCTCTGATCAAGATCGCGTATGCGCGGCAGCTGCCGAAGCCGGACTGCAGGCTTCCGGAGAGCTGTGTCCGTACATTCAACTATCCTCATGAGGGCTATGTGCGGCGGCTCGAGGATATGAGCACCTATGGCATCAAGACGTTTTTCTGCTCAGATGTCTGCGCAGCGTATGACAGGCGGACCTTCCACGAGATGGGCGGGTTCCAGACGCCCTGCATTTTCAATGAGGACAGTATATTTGCATGCAAGCTGATAACGCTTGGATATGAGATTGCCTATGCGGCCGATGCGCGGGTGCTGCATTCTCACAATTACACAAATATGCAGCAGTTCCACAGAAATTTTGACAACGGTGTGTCCCACGCCATGCATCCGGAGATCTTCGGGAACGTTGCATCCGAGGGGGAGGGTGTGAAGCTTGTGCGGTATGTCACCAGGGCACTCCGGAAGATGAACCGGGGCTATCTCATTCCGGGCTTTTATATTCAGTGCTTCTTCCGCTACGCCGGATTTAAGCTCGGGGAGAATTATGCGCGGCTGCCCGAATGGCTCGTGATGGCGTGCACTGACAACAGACGCTTCTGGTCATGGCATGAGACAGAGGACTGAGAGCAGCCGCGGCCGGTCACAGTTTCATCACATTTTTTATGTATACTGCCTAAAGAAATAATGGGTGCGATTAAGCGGCAGGGCCGCAGCGGAAAACTGTGCGAATTTCCAGCGGATACGCATCCGTGAAAGGGGCACTTTGTATGGATGAGTATATGAACGGCAGTACGCCGGAGCATGAGAATCAGGACCCGGTCTCCGGGAACGGCACTGATTCTGCGGCGAACAGCTCATATCAGAATTCAGAAAATGAGAAGCCGCCGGCAGGAGAAAATCCGGCTGGCAATGAAGATTCTGTCCAGGCGGACAATTCCACAGCGGAAGAAGCCGGTACAGCAGGCGCAGCCGGAACGTATCAGAATCAGAATACGGGAAGCTTCAGCAATGACAGCCACTGGGGAACGTACGAGGACTGGAATTTCGGCAATATAGAGGCAAAAAAAGAGGCCGAGGAAAAGAAGCAGGCATATGCGGGCCAAAGTGCAGGCCAGAGAACGTCCGGAGTGAATGAAAATCCGGGGACGAATGGAGCTCCGAATACAAACGGAGCTTCCGGACCTGCATGGAACAGCGGTGCCGGCCCGAGCGGACAAAACGGCAGCGCGGGACAGCCGAAGAATGGCTATCAGAGCCGCTACGATTCATACCGGTTCCGCACGCCGGAGGATGAGAAAACAGCGGGTACTGATTTCATGAATCCGTCAGGCGGCCCCGGAAACGGGCCGGATGGACCGGGCAGAAAAAACAGAAGGAACAGAAAAGACAGAAAGGGCTCGGACAAAGGAAAGAAGATTGCGGTCATCGTACTGCTGGCTGCTATGTTCTGCCTGATCGCTGTCCTTGTGTATAAGGGTGTGTCTTCGCTCTCGGGCGGAAATCAGGCCGCTGCGCCTTCCTCTTCATCTTCGTCTGATTCCAGTGAGAAAATTGTTCTGGGAAATCAGGACAGCACTGAAAGCAGCACGGGAAGCAGTGTTGACTCGATTGATCCGGATGCGCTTCAGTCGGAGGCGAATGCCAACAGCAGCAGTGATGAGGAGCTGACGACGGAGGAGGTCGTTGAGAAGGTCATGCCGTCCATGGTCGCCATCACAAATACAAGCGTTGAGGAGTACCAGAACATCTATGGTCAGACACAGTCGTCAGAGAGTGTGTCTGCAGGAAGCGGCATTATCGTCGGCAAGACGGATGATGATCTTCTGATTGCGACAAACAACCACGTAATTTCGAGCGCATCTGAGATTACTGTCACATTTGTTGATAATTCTGCGGTCAAGGGAACAATCAAGGGTACGGATGCGGACAATGATCTTGCGATCGTAGCAGTTGCTCTCTCAGACCTGTCCTCTGACACACTGGACCAGGTCAGCGTTGTTTCGATCGGTGATTCCGATAATATTAAGGTCGGTCAGTCCGTTGTCGCAATCGGCAATGCCCTCGGCTACGGCCAGTCCGTATCGAAGGGAATCGTCAGCGCTCTGAACCGCGAGGTCACAGATTCAGATGGATCTGTCAAGACACTGATCCAGACCGATGCATCGATCAATCCGGGCAACTCCGGAGGCGCTCTTCTGAATATGAAGGGTGAGCTGATCGGCATCAATGAGGCGAAATATGTCGATACAAGAGTCGAGGGTGTCGGATATGCGATTCCGATGAATACCGCAGAGCCGATCCTCGAGAAGCTTGGAAGCAAGCAGGCACGGACCGAGGTCAGCGATGATCAGGCGTCCTATATCGGCATTACCTGTGTCACAATGCCTGACTCCTACGTGCAGCAGGGCTATCCGGAGGGCGTCTATGTCGCAAGCGTCATCAGTGGCGGCCCGGCTGACAAGGCGGGGATCAAGGCCGGCGACATCATTACGTCCATGGACGGAACGTCGGTCTCGACAAAGGAAGAGCTGATTAATAACCTGAAATATTATGCGGCCGGCGAACAGGTCGAGATTTCTCTCAGCCGAATCAACAGCCAGCAGAACGGCTTTGACAAGGTGAAGGTTACGGTAACGCTCGGAAACAAGAACGACAGCACCTGGAAGTCACAGGAAGCGGAGAGCAGTGCATCATCGACTTCAGACGAGAACAATGATAACGGCTGGGGCTTCTTCGGAAGATAAGACTGTTTTCCTACAATCGCACAGCGTATACAAAGAACTGCCGCAGATCCTGCGGCAGTTCTTGCGTTACAGACAATTTCTTAATAGAAAGTTCACTTGAGCCGCGTCGTACCCGGGACTATAATCAATTTATATAAAAAGTGAGGAGAACCTATGGCGGAATCAGACGATAAGAAAAATGAAGTTACGGAGTCCGGCCATACCGACAGAGGACAGAACCGCGAGGAGACAAATGAAAAGCACTGCTCCATGTGCGGACGCCCGGAGTCGGAGGCGGGGCCTCTCATATACATGATGAATGGCATGTATGTATGTACGGAATGCATGAACAGAACGATCCATGAATTAGAGGATCAGTATGGCATGAAGGCGATGATGTTTCCGCCGAATGCGCCGTTTCCGAATCTGGCAGACCTGATGAATGCAGAGCCAAAGGAAGAAAAGAAGAAAAAAGAGCAGACCATGCCGGAGTTCGAGATGAAATCGGTTCCGGCGCCGCATGTGATCAAGCGGCAGCTCGATCAGTATGTTGTGGGACAGGACCACGCGAAAAAGGTGCTCTCAGTCGCCGTCTACAATCATTACAAGCGCATTATAGAGGAGGAGCGGATCGCCAGGGAGAAGAAGCAGGAAAAGGACGAAGCGAAGGATCAGAACGCATCACAGCTGGTTGATATCGAGAAGTCCAATATTCTTCTTCTCGGGCCGACAGGCTCGGGCAAGACGTATCTTGTCCAGACTCTGGCGAAGCTGCTCGATGTTCCGCTCGCGATTACAGACGCGACGTCTCTGACGGAGGCGGGATATATCGGCGATGACATCGAGAGCGTCGTGTCGAAGCTCCTGGCCGCAGCGGACAATAACGTCGAGAAGGCGGAGCACGGCATTATTTTTGTCGATGAGATCGATAAGATTGCGCGCAAGAAAAATGCAAACCAGCGCGATGTGAGCGGCGAGGCAGTTCAGCAGGGTATGCTGAAGCTCCTTGAGGGAGCCGAGGTTGAGGTTCCTGTCGGTGCCACGTCGAAGAACGCGATGGTCCCGCTGAAGCTTGTCAATACGAAGAATATCCTGTTTATAGTCGGCGGTGCATTTTCAGGACTGGAGGATATTATCAAGGAGCGCCTGAACAGGCACAGCTCCATCGGCTTTCAGGCTGATCTGAAGGATAAATATGACGATGATAAGTATATTCTCCGGAAGGTGACGACGGAGGACCTGCGGAAGTTTGGTATGATCCCCGAATTCCTCGGACGGCTTCCCATTGTCTGCCCGCTCGATCCGCTCGACGAGGATATGCTCATGGCTATCCTGAGCAAGCCGAGGAATGCGATTCTGCGCCAGTATGAGGCGCTGCTTGCGATGGACGAGGTAAAGCTCACCTTTGAGGATGACGCACTTCGGGAGATCGCGCGGGAGGCCCTTAAGAAGGACACAGGCGCGCGGGCTCTCAGGTCTATTATCGAATCATTTATGCTCGACATTATGTATGAGATCCCGAAGGATGACAATATCGGCGAGGTCGTGATCACAAAGGATTTTGTCGAGCACAGAGGGGCACCGAAGATCCTCATGAGAAACAGCGGGTAAAAGAGGAGATACAGCCTCCTCAGGTATAGAAAATGAGATTCCGGCGGCACAAAAAGCGCGCCGGAGGAAGGGAGTACAGCTATGTCAGATGATTTTTTCAGTGATATCGGACGCCATATTTCGCGGTATACAAAAAAGGCGGCGGAGCAGACGGGAACATTCTTCGAGTCGACGAAGATCAGTGCCCGGATTACCGGCGAGGAAAATGAAGTCAAAAAAATATACCAGAAGCTGGGCGAGGAAATATTCAGAAGAGCTGTATCCGGCGGCGCGGCACTTACCGACAGCGAGCAGGAGCTTGTCGGCTCCATTGAGGATCACAAGGAGAAAATCCGCGTGATGAGAAAGCAGCTTGCTGATGTCAAGGGAATGATCATATGTCCGAAGTGCGGAGCCATGGTCGCTGGTGACGCGGCGTTCTGTCCGAAATGCGGAGCGGAAATTCCTGAGGATATGCGCCCTGATCAGAAGAAGGAGCAGGAGACGGCCGAAGATGCGCGCTTCGAGGATGAGGATGCTGACGAGGACGTCGCGGCGGATGCGGAGTTTACGCAGGTGACGGAGGATACGGACGGTCAGATCCGGACAGCCGAGTATGAGGAGGTTCATACGGAGGACGGTAAGACCGCGGCCGGTGATCAGACAGCCGAGTATGAGGAGGTTCATACGGAGGACGGTAAGACTGTGGCCGGCGATCAGACAGCCGGGAGCGCAGAGGCAGAGGCCGCACCTGCAGACAGTGAAGAGAAGGCACAGGCAGAGGAGGCTGCTCCGGCAGAGGAGAAGAGCGAGGATACAACGGCAGAAGGCGGGGACAAGGAATGAAATTTTATTTTCTTCTTTTTATCGGCGCTTTTGCGGTCGATATGATGACGAAGACCTGGATCGATCAGCATCCTGAGCTTGCGGAGAGCGGACTTGCCTGCACGAACGGATATGTTGGCGTGAAGCCACTTGATAATTCCGGATTTGCGGGAGGCAAGGCATCAAAGGAGCCGGTCATGGTCCGCAACGCAGCGACCGCCGGCTTTGCATTTCTGATGATCAAGTGGCTTGCGGAGCTCGGCGGAAAGAAGGAGAGCGCACTCGGAAAGGCCGGCTGGGCACTTGTGCTCGGCGGAGGCCTCGGCAACATCGTTGACCGGTGGGCGCGCGGATCTGTGCGTGATTTCCTCACGCTGCCGAAGGCGAAGACACAGCGCATGCGTGACATCGTCTTTAACATGGCGGACGTCGCGATTGCATTCGGAATTGTGCTGATCGGAGCAGGAGAGTTGTTCCACAGGGCTAAGAAATAACGGGAAGAAAGGGGAGCTGCTTCGGCGGCTCCCCTTTTTAAATGAAAAACGAAAGAGCCGGAACCCTTTCGGATTCCGGCTCTCATGCGATGCAGGAAAAGGGACTTGAACCCTCACTGTATTGCTACAACAGGCACCTGAAGCCTGCGCGTCTGCCAATTCCGCCATTCCTGCGAACCGTTGACTGATTGTATTTCCTGTGTTTCGTCCGTCAACGATGACTATCTTACTATGGAATCCGCGATTCGTCAACTGTTTTTTAAAACTATTTCATCTTCGGATCTGTGCGAAGCTACCCTTGAAAATTGAAATCCGCTATGGTACATTTTATAAGGTCTATGTCTGTAAAAAAAGATACGCCAATACAGAAACGTAAGAGCCGCGCGCTGTGTTCTGCCGTTGATCATACTGAGTCAGCTGAACCGGCGGGAAAGGCGGCTTGTTTTCTAAAGGTCAACATTCAAGAAAGGGCGGTAAAAGCGTGAAAGCATTCCTGATTTTGGAAGACGGAACGGTCTTTACAGGTACCAGCATCGGTACGCAGAGGACTGTCATCAGCGAAATCGTATTTAACACATCCATGACAGGGTATCTCGAGGTCCTTACGGATCCTTCCTACGCCGGTCAGGCAGTATGTATGACATACCCACTGATCGGAAATTACGGCATCTGCTATGAGGACATGGAGTCATCACGTCCATGGCCGGACGGATATATCGTCCGTGAGCTGTCCCGACTCCCGAGCAATTTCCGCTCAGAGGATACAATCCAGCATTTTCTCAAGAAAAATGATATTCCCGGCATCGCTGGGATTGATACGCGTGCCCTGACGAGAATTCTTCGTGAGAAGGGTACGATGAACGGCATGATCACGACAGAGGACGTGGACGTTGAGTCCGTCCTCCCGAAGATCAGGGCCTACAAGGTCGGACCGGTCGTACAGAAGGTCACGTGCGATAAGCCGAAGCACATTGCCGGAAATGGCCTGAAGGTCGCGCTCTATGACTTCGGAACGAAGGCTGATATCGCAAAGAACCTGGCAAAGCGCGGCTGTGACGTCACGATCTATCCTGCATCCACGAAGGCCGAGACCGTCCTTGCGACAAATCCGGACGGCATCATGCTCTCAAACGGCCCCGGAGACCCGAAGGACAATCCCGAGATCATCGAGGAGGTCCGGAAGCTCTATGAGTCGGATGTCCCGATCTTTGCGATCTGCCTCGGTCACCAGCTCATGGCGCTCGCGACAGGAGCCGATACCTATAAGATGAAGTACGGCCACCGCGGAGGCAATCATCCGGTGCGCGATCTGATGGGTGACGGACGCTGCTATATCACGTCTCAGAACCACGGCTACGCGGTTGATGTCAATACGGTTGACCCGAAGGTGGCGGTGCCTGCATTTGAGAACGTCAACGACAGGACAAATGAGGGGCTCTCCTATATAGGGAAGAATATTTTCACTGTCCAGTTCCATCCGGAGGCCTGCCCGGGCCCGCAGGACGCGAATTTCCTGTTTGACCGCTTTATTGACATGATGAAAGGAGCCGCTAATGCCTAAGAATGCGAATATAAAGAAAGTACTGGTGATCGGCTCAGGCCCGATCGTCATCGGTCAGGCTGCTGAGTTTGACTACGCTGGAACGCAGGCCTGCCGCTCACTGCACGAGGAGGGCGTTGAGGTTGTCCTTCTGAACTCAAATCCGGCTACGATCATGACGGATAAGGATATCGCAGATGAGGTCTACATTGAGCCTCTGACGACGGAGGTCGTCAAGGGCATCATCGAGAAGGAGCATCCGGATTCCGTGCTGCCGACACTCGGCGGTCAGGCCGGCCTCAATCTCGCGATGGAGCTTGCAGACCAGGGATACTTCGATGAGCATCCGGAGGTGAAGCTCATTGGTACGACGGCTCTGACAATCAAGAAGGCGGAGGACCGCCAGGCGTTCAAGGACACAATGGAGAAGATCCATGAGCCGATCGCGGCGTCGCAGGT
The DNA here is from genome assembly GCA_036453145.1 of Eubacteriales bacterium. GTDB lineage: Bacteria > Bacillota > Clostridia > Lachnospirales > Lachnospiraceae > Chordicoccus. Next base: position 80,740 of record JAZHVT010000001.1, on the reverse strand, counting down.
CGTTCACCATGTTGAGGAGGGCGTTGCATTTGCCGGCATCATCGGCTATCCGGTCGTTCTCCGCCCGGCATATACGCTCGGAGGCTCCGGCGGCGGTATCGCGCACGATGAAAATGAGCTGCGCGAGATCCTGTCAAATGGTCTCCGCCTCTCCCGTGTCCATGAGGTGCTCGTCGAGCGCTGCATCGCAGGCTGGAAGGAAATCGAGTACGAGGTCATGCGTGACTCGAAGGGCAACAAGATCACAGTCTGCAACATGGAGAATATTGACCCGGTCGGCGTCCACACAGGCGATTCGATCGTTGTCGCTCCGTCCCAGACGCTCGGCGACAAGGAATATCAGATGCTCCGTACATCGGCCCTCAATATCATCGAGGAGCTGAAGATCACAGGCGGCTGCAATGTCCAGTATGCGCTGAATCCGGATACATTTGAGTACTGCGTCATCGAGGTCAATCCGCGAGTCAGCCGTTCCTCCGCGCTCGCATCCAAGGCAACCGGCTATCCGATCGCCAAGGTATCCGCGAAGATCGCGCTCGGCTATACGCTCGATGAGATTCCGAATGCAATCACGAAGAAGACATATGCGTCGTTTGAGCCGATGCTCGACTACTGCGTCGTCAAGATTCCGAGACTGCCGTTTGATAAATTCATCACGGCAAAGCACACACTGACAACACAGATGAAGGCGACCGGTGAGGTCATGGCGATCTGCACGAACTTCGAGGGTGCTCTGATGAAGGCAATCCGCTCCCTTGAGCAGCATGTGGACTCACTCATGAGCTATGACTACAGCCAGGTCCCCGAGGCGGAGTTTGAGAAGGAGCTTGCGCTTGTCGATGACCGCAGAATCTGGAGAATAGCTGAGGCTGTGCGCCGTCAGATCCCGCATGAGGAAATTCATGCCATCACAGGAATCGATGTCTGGTTCATCGATAAGATCGCAAATCTTGTCGGCATGGAATACTCCCTGAAGACGAGAAAGCTGACAAATGATCTTCTCCGCGAGGCAAAGCGCATGGAGTTCCCGGACTACCTGATCGCACGCCTTGCAGGCACGACGGAGGAGGCCGTGAAGTCTCAGAGAATGGAGGCCGGGATTACCGCTTCCTACAAGATGGTCGATACCTGTGCCGCAGAGTTTGCCGCTGAGACTCCGTATTTCTACTCTGTCTACGGCAATGATGAAAATGAAGCCATCGCGACGCACGACAGAAAGAAGGTCCTTGTCCTCGGATCCGGACCGATCCGTATCGGTCAGGGTATCGAGTTCGACTTCTGCAGTGTCCACTGCACATGGGCGTTCTCAAAGGAAGGATGGGAGACCATCATCATCAACAACAACCCGGAGACCGTGTCGACGGACTTCGATATCGCGGACAGACTGTATTTTGAGCCTCTGACACCGGAGGATGTCGAGAATGTCGTCAATATCGAGAAGCCGGACGGCGCTGTCGTCCAGTTCGGCGGGCAGACAGCCATCAAGCTGACAGCATCCCTCATGAAGATGGGTGTTCCGATTCTCGGCACATCGGCGGATGATGTCGATGCGGCGGAGGACCGCGAGCGCTTCGACGAGGTCCTTGCTGCCTGCGGCATCAAGCGTCCGAAGGGCGAGACTGTCTTTACGGCTGAGGAGGCCAAGGCAGCCGCGAACCGTCTCGGGTATCCGGTTCTGGTCCGCCCGTCCTATGTCCTCGGCGGACAGGGCATGCGGATCGCAATCTCGGACGAGGATATCGATCAGTATATCGGTGTCATCAATCAGATCGCACAGGACCACCCGATTCTTGTCGACAAATACATGCTCGGCAAGGAGGTCGAGGTCGATGCTGTCTGCGACGGCGAGAATATCCTGATTCCGGGCATCATGCAGCACATCGAGCGCGCGGGCATTCATTCGGGAGATTCGATTTCCGTCTATCCGTCCCAGACGCTCTCGCAGCTGGCAAAGGACAGAATTGTCGACTATACGGAGAAGCTCGCGAAGGCACTCCACGTCAAGGGCATGATCAACATTCAGTTTATTGATCAGGATGATGAGATTTACTGCATCGAGGTCAATCCGAGATCGTCCCGCACGGTTCCGTATATCTCGAAGGTGACGGGAATTCCGATCGTTCCGCTCGCGGCACAGTGTATTCTCGGCCACAAGATCACGGAGCTCGGATACAAGCCGGGCCTGCAGCCTGAGGCAAAGCACATCGCGATCAAGATGCCGGTGTTCTCATTTGAAAAGATCAGAGACGCCGATATCACGCTCGGCCCGGAAATGAAATCAACCGGTGAGGCACTCGGTATCTCCGAGCATTTCCATGAGGCGCTGTACAAGGCGTTCCTCGGCGCAGGAGTCAGACTGCCGAAGTACAAGAACATGATTATTACGGTCCGCGATGAGGACAAGCCGGCGATTACGCCGATTGCTGCCAGATTCGAGAAGCTCGGCTACCGGATCTATTCGACGCGCGGAACGGCTGAGTATCTGAATGCGCACGGCGTGCATGCGGTCCGCACGAACAAGCTCGAGCAGCCGCATCCGAATCTTCTTGATCTGATTCTCGGCCACAAGATTGATCTTGTCATCGATCTTCCGCCGCGCGGCATTGAGCACCAGCACGATGGCTTTGTCATCCGGCGCAATGCGATTGAGACGGGTGTCTATGTACTGACGGCGATCGATACGGCAGAGGCTCTTGTCACGTCGCTTGAGGATACGGATATCAAGAATCTTTCGCTGATTGATATCGCGAAAATTTAATTTCTATAAGGAAGCCTGAGATCAGGTTCCCCAGAAATCCGGAGACTACTTCTCCGGATTTCTGATTTACATACTGAGAAGGAGAATAAGATGATTGCAATACTCGAGGTTATTGTCCTCGGCATTGTCGAAGGCATAACGGAGTGGCTTCCGGTAAGCTCGACAGGCCATATGCTGCTGGTATATAAGCTGTTCGGTATCAATGAGGCCGATCCGTTCTGGTCTCTGTTCCTCGTTGTCATTCAGTTCGGAGCGATTCTTGCGGTCGTTGTGATCTTCTGGAACAAGCTGTGGCCGTTCCACCGCGTCCATCCGGAAGAAAACGGCATATACAAGGTGATCAGCCGGCCGAAGCTCGTTATGTGGATCAAGATTATCATTTCCTGTCTGCCGGCAATCATTGTCGCAATGCCTCTCGACAACTGGATTGAAGCTCATTTTTACAATTATGTATGTGTCGCCATCATGCTGATTCTCTGGGGCGTCCTGTTTATTGTGGTTGAAAACCGGAACAAGGGAAAGCAGGCTGATGTGCGCAAAATCAGTGAGATTACATGGCAGCTTGCTCTGATCGTCGGTCTGTTTCAGCTGCTCTCGGGCCTTTTCCCGGGCACATCCCGCTCCGGCGCGACGATTCTCGGTGGCATTATGTTCGGTATGTCGAGAAAATGCGCGTCAGAGTACACGTTCTTCCTTGCAGTTCCGGTCATGCTGGGCGCCAGCATCCTGAAATTTGTCAAGTTCGACGGCACATTTACGGGAGCTCAGTGGGGATATCTGATCCTCGGCATGGTCGTCGCATTTATCGTATCGATCTGCGCGATCCGGTTCCTCATGGGCTATATCCGGAAGCATGACTTCAAGGCCTTCGGCTGGTACAGAATCGTGCTCGGCATTATCGTTCTGGCAAGCTTTGGCATTCCGGCACTTCTTGCGTGATCTGCAGGAAGGCAGAGCAGATTATGATTTTTCGCATCTGATGCGGGTCTCATTTGATCCGCAGGATTGCGCGGAGAATTAATCCGCTGTACAATCAAGATATCATCATAAGTACTAAACAGTTGACAGGAATGCCGATTTATACGGATTTGGCGCTGTCCGCGCGCGGTCTGCACGGCGGCATATCCCTGTTCAGACAGTAAGGAGAAGGCACATGGCAGATAAGAAATTAGTGGTCGTGGCGCTCGGGCACAAGGCACTCGGCGCAACGCTCCCGGAGCAGAAGGTAGCTGTCGCTGAGACGGCAAAGGCAATCGCTGATCTTGTCGAGACGGGAGCTAATATTGTCATTACACACAGCAATTCCGATCAGGTCGGTATGATCCACAGCGCAATGAATGAATTTGCGCAGAACCATCCGGAGTACACAGCCTGCCCGATGTCGGTCTGCTCGGCGATGAGCCAGGGCTATATCGGCTATGATCTGCAGAATGCGATCCGTGCGGAGCTGATTACCCGCGGCATTTATAAGCCGGTCTCCACTGTCCTCACACAGGTCATGGTCGATCCGTATGATGAGGCGTTCTATGAGCCGACCAAGGTCATCGGCCGCGTCATGACGAAGGAAGAGGCTGATCTGGAGGAGAAGAAGGGCAACTTTGTGACAGAGGTGGAAGGCGGGTACCGCCGAATCGTGGCATCGCCGAAGCCGAAGGAAATCATTGAGCTTGATACGGTCAAGGCGCTTCTTGCGGATGATCAGATCGTCATCTGCTGCGGCGGAGGCGGAATTCCGGTCATGGAGCAGGGCGTTGATCTCCGCGGAGCGTCCGCTGTCATAGAGAAGGACCTTGTGTCCGGTCTTCTTGCAATTGATCTCTCGGCGGATGCGCTGATGATCCTCACGTCTGTCGATGCAGTCGCTCTGAATTACCGGAAGGACAATGAGAAGATCCTCGGCCGGATCGACGTCAAGCAGGCCAGAAGCTACATGGAGGAGAACCAGTTCGAGCGCGGCAAGATGCTTCCGAAATTTGAGGCGGCGATCGATTTTGTGGAGCTCGGAACGAACCGGCGCGCCATTATCACGTCTGTTCCGCGCTGCAAGGCCGCTTATCTCGGCAAGGCAGGAACGGAGATCGTCAAGACGCTCTGATCGCTTTCCGGATTATCTTGCTTTATCAGACAAACAGAATTCCCGCTCTCCGGCACAGCTGCGCCGGAAGGCGGGAATTTTTCTGACTGAACGCAGATGTCCTGCTTTGCAGCTCCATCAGGGCACAGAAAAAGGAGCCTGTCGTCTGGCTCCTTTTTCTGTGTCTAAATTAATGAGGGGGGAGATAGTAGTGGTTCATCAACTATCTGAAACATATGATACAGAGAATATGTGTAGATAATATGACGGCTTCCGAAAGAAAAAATAAAATTTATAAACAAACTCTAAAGATCTGCCTGCGGTTTGTGAGTTTTGACGAATGCCCGGGGCTTTCCGAACGGAATTTGACGTAGAAGAGGATATGCAATATAATTGATTCATTATGGGGTGTTATTTCCATCACCCCACGTTCCGACAGCTTTCGGAAAATAAAGGAGCAGAGCGTCTATGAAATTAAGCAGGCTGATAGAGCGCATGGACTGCAGACTTGTGCAGGGAAGCGCAGATGTTGAGATCAGTGATCTCGTTTATGATTCAAGGAAGGTTACAAAGGGCAGTGCATTTGTCTGCATCGCCGGCGCAAAGTCCGACGGGCACAGATATATCGGAGATGTGTGCGCAAAGGGTGCCGCGGCCGTTTTTATTGAGAAGGGCCATATGCCGGAGAATGGAATTCCGGATTCCGTGACTGTTGTCGAGTCCTCGGACACGAGAGTCGCGCTGGCCTATGCATCTGCCGCATGGTTTGGTTATCCGGCGGAGCATATCCCGGTCATCGGCATCACAGGCACGAAGGGAAAGACGACGACGACCTACATGATCAAGTCAATTCTCGACAATGCCGGTTACCGCTGCGGTCTCATCGGAACGATCGAGGCAATTATCGGCGACAAGCACATCCCGTCGGCCAATACGACGCCGGAGTCCTATGTCGTGCAGAGAGATCTTCGCGGCATGATTGACGCGGGTATGAACTGTGCGGTCATGGAGGTCTCCTCCCAGGCGCTCAAGCTGAACCGGACGGCAGGAATCCCATTTGAGATCGGCGTCTTCACGAACATTTCGCCGGACCACATCGGCCCGAACGAGCACGCGTCATTTGAGGAGTACATGCACTGCAAGGGACTTTTGTTCCGTCAGTGCAAGGTCGGCGTCGTGAATGCGGATGATCCGCACACGAAGGATGTGCTTAAGGGCCATACCTGCCGTGTCGAGACATATGGAATCGACAACGAGAACGCGGATCTTCGCGCCACGGACATTCAGCATGAGTTTAAGGGCGGCTATCTCGGCGTGAAATTTAATCTAGCCGGAAAGCTTCATTTCCCGGTTGAGCTGACTGTCCCGGGCAAATTTTCCGTCTACAATGCGCTGACAGCCATTGCGGTCTGCGAGCATTTCAAAATTTCAGAGGAGAATATTCAGAAGGCACTTCTGACGGCCAAGGCGAAGGGACGCATCGAGCCGGTGAAGGTGAGCGATAAGTTCACACTGCTGATCGACTACGCGCATAACGCGATGGCACTGACGAGTCTTCTCACGACGCTTCGTGACTATAAGCCGCACAGAATCGTCTGCCTCTTTGGCTGCGGCGGTGACCGCGACCCGCAGAGACGGTTTGAGATGGGAGAGGCATCCGGCAAGCTGGCCGACTTTACGATTATTACGTCTGATAATCCGAGAACAGAGGATCCGATGAAGATCATCGCGGATATTGAGACCGGGATGAAGAGAACGGACGGGAAGTATATCAAGATTCCGGACCGCCGTGAGGCGATCCGCTACGCGATTCAGCACGGTGAGCCGGGGGATATTATTGTGCTTGCAGGCAAGGGCCACGAGGACTATCAGGAAATCAACGGCGTTAAGTATCCGATGGATGAACGAGTGATCATTTCCGAAATTCTCGCAGAGAACAAGACAGGTGCCTGAAGCATCAGAGCTTCTGCCGCCGGCGGAAGGAGAACATGGCAAAATACGCTGAGGTGATTGTTGACATAGCGCACGAGAAGCTGGATCATCCGTTTTCGTACAGAATCCCGGAGGAGCTTGCGGACTCCGTGCGTCCTGGCTGCGTCGTTGAGGTGCCCTTCGGAGGAGGCGGCCGCACGCTGAGGGGCTATGTCGTCGGGCTTTCTGACCAGACAGCAGTTCCTCCCGAGAAAATGAAAGCGGTCATCCGGCTGATCACGGATGATGAGACGGTTGAGGCAAGGCTCCTTCTTCTTGCGGCCTGGATGAGTCGGAACTACGGGTCGACGATGATTCAGGCGCTGAAAACGGTCGTTCCGGTCCGAAGCAAGGTTGGGGCCGTCGTGAAGCGGACCGTCACGCTGACGAGACCGGAGGATGCCGCATCGCGTCTTGTGGACTATGAGAGACGGCACTGCGGAGCGATGGCACGTGTCATGCGGGTCCTGATGGGGGCGAAGGAAAAATCAGAAGCTCCGGGGACTGGCGGCATGGACCAGCTCAGGCTCCAGAATGAGGCTTCTGTCCCGGCCTCCGTTGTCCGCAGAATGGCGGAGGATGGCGTTCTGCACATAGGCGTCTCCTCTGAACTGAGACGCGTTGTGAGGGAAGCGAAGACCTGCCCGCCGGACACGCTCACCGGTGAACAGCAATATGTCGTCGATGAGATCCGCGCCGAGTGGGGAGACGGAGGGCGAGGCCGTCCCGTGCTTTTAAATGGCGTCACAGGCAGCGGAAAGACGCTTGTCTATATGGAGCTGATCGCGGACACGCTTGCCGCCGGAAAGCAGGCGATAGTCCTCATTCCCGAGATTGCCCTTACCTGGCAGACGACGCTCCGCTTCGTCGCGAGGTTCGGAGAGCGCGTCTCATTTCTCCACTCAAGGCTTTCAGATGGAGAACGCTATGATCAGATGAAGGCGGCCAGACGCGGAGATATTTCTGTCATGGTCGGTCCGCGGTCTGCATTGTTCACACCGTTTTCAGATCTGGGACTTATCATTATCGACGAGGAGCATGAGGAGTCCTATCACTCAGAGACGATGCCGCGCTATCATGCGCGGGAGACAGCTGTAAAGCGGGCTGAGATCGAGCATGCCCATGTCCTGATGGGATCGGCGACACCGTCCATGACAGCGTCGCACAGAGTTGAGACTGGAGAGTATCTGGGACTGCGCCTTGAGAGCAGATTCGGAGATGCATCGCTTCCGACGGCTGAGATTGTCGACATGCGGAAGGAGCTGGAGGCGGGGAACCGCTCGATTATCAGCGAGCGCCTGCGGACAGAGATGACGGAGGCGCTTTCGCGTGGGGAACAGATCATGCTCTTTCTGAACCGCCGCGGCTACACCGGTGCTGTGACATGCCGCTCCTGCGGCCATGTCATGAAGTGCCCGCACTGTGATGTGACGCTGACCCGCCACAGAAACGGCATGCTGATCTGCCATTACTGCGGATATGAGCAGAGGGACGTGGACCGCTGTCCCGAGTGCGGCTCGAAGTTTATCGGCGGCCTTACGGTCGGCACGGAGCAGGTTGAGGACATCATAAGGCGCATGTTTCCTGAGGCACGCGTCCTCCGCATGGATCTCGACACGACGCGGGGGAAAGAAGGCCATGGCAGGATTCTCCGTGACTTTGCTGAGGGAAGGGCCGACATTCTGATCGGCACACAGATGATTGTGAAGGGACATGACTTCCCGAATGTCACGCTTGTCGGCGTGCTTCTCGCGGACCTCTCACTCACGGAGGCGGACTACCGGTCGTCGGAGCACACGTATCAGCTCGTCGCGCAGGCGGTCGGCCGCGCGGGACGCGGAGCAAAGCCGGGACGGGCTGTGATCCAGACGTACCGGCCGGATCATTTCAGCATCCGGACTGCCGCCGCGCAGGATTATGATGCATTCTACCGGGAGGAGAAGCTGTTCCGGAAGATCATGGAATATCCTCCGGAGGGCTGTATGTGCGCCATCCTGGGGTCCTCGAAAAATGAGCGGCTGCTCACGGAGGGCATGGGATATATCCGGAAATATCTGGACCGCATAGACAGTCACGGACAGCTCCGGACCATTGGGCCTGCGCCGCAGAGTGTCGGGAAAATCAGAGATACATACAGGCAGGTCATTTACATACGAAACATGGATAACGAGAGACTCATCATGGCAAAGGACCGGATCGAGGCCTATGTCGCCGCGAACCGTGGTTTCTCGGATATCCGGATTCAGTTTGACTTTAATACATAATAAAGAAGGAGTATACTATGGCACTTAGAACAATCAGAGTCGTGGGCGATCCTGTCCTCACAAAAAAATGCAGAGAGGTCAAGACAATGACGCCGCATCTCAGACAGCTGATCGACGATATGTTTGAGACGATGTACCATGCGAATGGTGTCGGGCTTGCGGCCCCGCAGGTGGGAATTCTGAAACGAATTGTCGTCATTGATGTCACGGGACAGGACCCGATTGCGATGATCAATCCCGTGATCGTTGAGAAGGACGGGAGCCAGACGGGCGAGGAGGGATGCCTGTCTCTTCCGGGAAAATCAGGCGTCGTCACGAGACCGGAGCATGTCATTGTCGAGTGCCTGAACCGCGATATGGAGAAGGTCAGAATCGAGGGCACAGAGCTTCTTGCCAGATGCATGTGCCACGAGATCGATCATCTCGACGGTCATATGTACACGGAGCTTGTCGAGGGCGATCTGCACGATGTGCAGTATGAAGAAGAGGAGCAGTGAGCAGATGAAAATCGTGTTTATGGGCACACCGGATTTCGCTGTCGGTACGCTTGAAGCACTCGCACAAGCGGGATATGAGATTCCGCTTGTGATCACACAGCCGGACCGGCCGAGAGGAAGAAAGCATGAGATAACGGACGGGCCGGTCAAGGCGGCAGCTGTGTCACTTGGCATTCCCGTCTGTCAGCCGGAAAAAATCCGGAAGAACACGGAGGTATTTGCGCGGCTGCAGGAGATTGGTCCCGACATGATTGTTGTGGCTGCATTCGGCCAGATCATACCGGAGAACATCCTTGCGCTTCCCAGGTACGGCTGCATTAATGTTCACGCGTCTCTTCTTCCTGCATACCGCGGCGCGGCTCCGATTCAGCACGCGATTCTTGATGGCTGTGACAAAAGCGGCGTGACAATCATGCGGATGGACAGGGGACTTGACACCGGCGATATGATTGCTTCGAGAGAGGTCCCGATCACACAGGAGACGACGGGCGGGTCTCTCTTTGAAGAGCTGGCTTCCGTGGGAGCGCAGCTTCTTGTGGACACAATCCCGTCCATTGTCGACGGATCGGCAGTCTATACGCCGCAGCCGGCGGAGAGCACGACTGCGTACGCGTCAATGATCTCAAAGGAGATGGGCCATATCGACTGGACACGCTCTGCGTCCTATATCGAGAGACTTGTCCGGGCGATGAACCCGTGGCCGTGCGCGTATTCAAAGGCCGGCGGAAAAATGCTCAAGATCTGGAGATCGCATGTGACAGACGATGACGGAAGTGCCGTGACACCGGGAGAGGTTATCATCAAACCGGACAGATCCGGAATGAGCGTGAAATGCGGAAAAGACATGCTTGCGCTCGATGAGGTCCAGCTCGCGGGAAAGAGAAAGATGCCGGCCGCTGATTTTCTGCGCGGCCTGCACGATGACAGCCTTCTGTTTCTCGAATAAATCCTTCATTTTCCATTACAGGAGGGAATATTCTTATGCCTGAAAATCTAAGGGAAATTGTTCTGGGAATTCTGACGGAGATCGGTGAAAACGGAACATACAGCCATACGGCAATCCGCGCCGCTCTGGACAGGTACCAGTACTTCTCAAAGCGCGACAGGGCATTTATCACAAAGGTGTGCGAGGGCACTGTTGAGCGCATGATTGAGATCGACTATATTATTGACTGCTATTCAACGGTGCCGGTCGAGAAGATGAAGCCGGTGATCCGCGAGATCCTACGGAGCGCGGTCTATCAGATCCGCTTCATGGGCGGCATTCCGGATTCCGCCGCTGTCAATGAGGCGGTCCGACTGACGCAGAAGCACGGCTTCTATAATCTGAAGGGGTTTGTGAACGGTGTCCTTCGGAGTATTATCCGAAATGAGGACAGTATTCCGTATCCGGACAGAGAAAAGGAGCCTGTCCGCTACCTCTCCGTCAAGTATTCCATGCCGGAGTGGCTGGTTAAGTCCTGGCTCGATGAGTTCGGCCCGTTCGTCACCGGAAAAATGCTCGAGAGCTGCCTTGTGGAGCGGCCGACGACTGTTCGCCTCAAGACAGATAATATCACGAAGAAGGTCATTCTTGATTCGATGCGTGAGCAGAACGTGACTGTAAAGCGCGCGCCTTATCTGCCCTACGCATATAATATCTCGGATTACAATTATCTTCCGGGACTCAAGGCATTCCAGAACGGCTGGATCTTCCCGCAGGACGTGAGCTCCATGCTTGTCGCGGAGGCGGCGGCCCCGAAGCGCGGCGATTATGTCATCGATGTCTGCGCGGCACCGGGAGGAAAGAGCCTTCACATTGCTGACAAGATGGGCGGCTACGGCATGGTCGAGGCCAGAGATCTGAGCGAGGAGAAGGTGAAGCTGATCGCTGACAATGTGAAGCGGGCAGATCTCATCAATGTGAAGCCGGTTGTGATGGATGCGCTGACGCTCGACATGGACTCAGTCGAGAAGGCGGACATCGTGATCTGTGATCTGCCGTGCTCGGGACTCGGTGTCATCAGCCGGAAGTCGGATATCAAGTACAGGGTTTCACCGGAGAAGATCAATTCTCTTGTCGAGCTGCAGAGACAGATCCTGAAAAATGCAGTGCGCTATGTCAAACCGGGCGGGACGCTCATTTTCAGTACGTGCACGGTCGGACACAGGGAAAACCAGGACAACGTGGCCTGGATCACACAGCACTATCCATTTGTGACGGACAGCCTCAACCCGTATATTCCGCGCGAGCTCTGGAGACTCACGACGGAGCAGGGATATCTGCAGCTCCTGCAGGGCATTCATGACTCGGACGGTTTCTTTATCGCAAGACTGAAGCGGAAGAATTTTGACCAGCCGTTCCCGTCGGAGGCTGAGAAGGCATGAACGCAGGTGATATGCTGACAGAGCAGGAAGAACACGGGAAGCCGGAGCGCCGCAGTGGCGGATCCGCCGCGGAGAGGGCGCGGCGGGACAGGGACGGGAGCGTGATCAGGTACGATCTGCAGTCCCTTACGCCTGACGAGCTCCAGGCTGCCGTGCGCCTTGCGGGAGAGAAGTCATTCCGCGCAAAGCAGATCTATCAGTGGCTGCACGAAAAGCTCGTGTCCTCACCTGAGGAGATGACAAATGTACCGAAGAGGCTGAGAGATGTTCTGACGGAGCAATATCCGTTCGTAAGCCCGGAGACAAGGGCCGTGCAGGTCTCGAAAATTGACGGGACGCGCAAGTACCTCTTCTGCTTCGCGGACAACTGCTACGTCGAGGCGGTCTACATGATCTATCAGCACGGCCACTCGGTGTGCATTTCCACACAGAATGGCTGCCGTATGGGCTGCCGGTTCTGCGCATCGACAATCGGAGGACTGACGAGAAATCTCTCCGCCGGCGAGATGCTGGAGCAGGTATACGCCATTCAGAGGGATACGGGAGAGCGCGTATCGAATATCGTGCTGATGGGAACGGGAGAGCCGCTCGATAATTATGCAAATGTCGTGCGCTTTATCCGCATGGTCACGGGGCCGGGCGGCCTCAATATCAGCGAGCGCAATATCACGCTGTCGACCTGCGGCATCGTGCCGGGAATTCTGAAGCTCAGGGACGAGAATCTGATGATCAATCTCGCTTTGTCACTGCACGCGCCGAACGATCAGATGAGAAGAGAAATCATGCCGATCGCAAACCGCTACAGTCTGTCCGAGATTATTCCGGCCCTGAAATCCTATTACAGTGTGAACAGACGAAGACTGACATTCGAGTACTCACTGATCCACGGCGTCAATGATTCTGATGACGCCGCGCGTCAGATCGCGGCTCTGATCCGGGGAATGAATGCGCTTGTCAACCTGATTCCGGTGAATCCGGTGCGAGAGGCGGGCTTTCAAGCTCCTGACAGAACACACGTTCTGAATTTCAAGAAAAAACTTGAAAATTACGGAATCCATGTTACTATTAGAAGAGAAATGGGCAGAGATATTGACGGCGCCTGCGGGCAGCTGCGAAAGCGATGCTCAGAAATGGAAACTGACAGATGAAATCGTATTCTGCTACAGATGTAGGACAAAAACGGAAAATTAATCAGGACAGTGTATTTGCCTCTGATGCTCCGATCGGGAATCTTCCGAATTTGTATATCGTTGCGGACGGCATGGGCGGCCATAACGCGGGTGACTTCGCGTCACGGTATGCGGTCAATGTCGTCAAGGACTATATCGCGTCCAGCAGCGAGAAGAATCCCGTCAAGCTGATCAATGAGGCGATCCGCCTGGCAAATAAGGGAATTATCGAAGAGGCGGCCGCACATGAGGAAATGTACGGCATGGGAACGACGATCGTCGTCACGACTGTCATCGAGCATTACGCCTATACGGCTAATGTCGGCGACAGTCGGCTTTATCTCTTTGACGACGGTAAGCTCACGCAGATCACAAAGGATCATTCCCTGGTTGAGGAGATGGTCAGACTCGGGGAGATAACCGAAGAGGATGCCCGGACGCATCCGGACAAAAATATCATAACCCGGGCCGTGGGGGCGGCCAGTGACGTGGAGGCTGATTTCTTTGACTACCAGCTTCCGCCGGATTGCATGCTGCTGATGTGTTCAGACGGTCTGAGCAATATGGTGGACAATGTCGAGATCAGAAATCTGATCGCGAGAAATACGACGCTCAGAGAAAAGACAGAGCAGCTCATAGAAGCGGCAAATGACAACGGCGGCAAGGACAACATTGCGGTAGTACTGATAAAACCGGATGCAGATGAGGTAGATGAAACATGTTAAAAATGGGAATGATGTTAGCGAATCGATATGAGATTGTCGGCCGTATCGGTTCCGGCGGAATGGCAGACGTATATAAGGCCATGGACCATAAGCTGAACCGCTATGTCGCGGTCAAGGTCATGAAGTCGGAATTTTCAAGCGACAGCACATTCGTCTCGAAGTTCAGACGCGAGGCTCAGGCGGCTGCCGGACTTGCGAATCCGAACATTGTCAATGTCTATGACGTCGGTGAGGACCAGGGCAATTACTATATTGTCATGGAGCTTGTCGAGGGAATTACACTGAAGGAATATATCGCAAAGAAGGGAAAGCTCTCCGTCCGGGAGGCTACCAGCATTGCCATTCAGGTCTGTATGGGCCTTGCGGCCGCTCACGACCAGGGCATTGTTCATCGCGATGTAAAGCCGCAGAATATCATCATTTCCACAGATGGAAAGGTCAAGGTCACAGACTTCGGTATCGCGCGCGCGACATCGTCCAACACGATCAGTGCAAATGCGATGGGGTCTGTCCACTACAGCTCTCCGGAGCAGGTGAGAGGCGGCTTTGCGGATGCAAGGTCTGATATCTACTCACTTGGTATCACACTCTATGAGATGGTCACGGGACGTGTCCCGTTTGATGGCGAGACGACGGTCGCTATTGCGATCAAGCATCTGCAGGACGAGATGGAACCGCCATCAAAGTATACGCCGGACCTTCCGTATTCTCTCGAGCAGATCATTCTCAAATGCACACAGAAGACGGTTGACCGCCGGTATCAGTCGATGAATGAGGTCATTACGGACCTGAAGCGTTCTCTGATGGAGCCGAACGGGCATTTTGTCCAGCTGACACCGCTCTCCTCACACGCAAAGACGGTTATGATTTCACCCGCTGAGCGGTCTGCAATCCGCGAGGCGACAAAGCCGGCAGCATCAAGACAGCAGCCGGAGCCGAAGACATATTCGAGCGTCAGTGCCGCGAAGAAGGGCTATGAGGAGCCGGAGCACGATGATGACGATGATGATGACGGCGAGGAGGTCAGCTCGAAGCTTGAGAAGGCTGTCACGATCGGAGGCTTTATTGTCTGCGGTATCATTATCGTAGTTCTCATTTATTTCATCGGACGGGCAGCGGGTCTGTTCAGCTTCGGGAACTCCACATCCTCGACGGCGAGTGTCACATCGACGGCTGTCACGGATTCGAGCACAGTCGAGGTTCCGAATATCGTTGGTATGTCTGAGGATGATGCGAAGGCGGCAGCTTCCGCGGCAGGTCTTGGTATCAAGTATCAGGGCGAGGAGGCCTCGGACCAGTATGCGGCGGGTCTAGTCTGCCAGCAGGATCCGGCAGCGGGAACGCAGGCCGCGAAGAACTCGACAATCTATTATTACAGAAGCACAGGCAGCGGAGAGCTGACAATTCCGTCCAATCTGGTCGGCAGCTCACAGTCTGACGCACAGGCGGCACTGTCGAGCACGGGTTTCACGAATGTTCAGGTCACGACGGAGCAGTCTGACAGTGTGGCAGCAGGCTATGTCATCTCCGTGTCTCCGGATGAGGGAACACAGGCGACGGCGGACACAGCGATTACGCTCACAGTCAGCAGTGGAACTGGTGAGACTGTCACGGTTCCGAATTTCGTCGGCGTCGACAAGGACACGGCGATCTCCAAGGCTCAGAATGCGGGCCTCATTCCGACGATTCAGTACAGCACGTCGAATGATGTCAGCACGGGCGAGGTCATGTCCCAGTCTGTTGATGCCTACTCGAAGGTGACATCCGGCACAGAGATTGTTCTCACGGTCAATGATCCGGATGAGGCCACAGCGGCCACGCCGACACCGACACCGGAGGTCGTGAACACAGGTAACTGGACGACATCCTCGACGCTCGGCGCATCGAAGAGCTATACGGGCGGCGCCTACAAGCTGGTTCTTGTTCAGACAGTGAACGGCCAGGAGGTCGATACGACCGTCGCTGAGGGAGATTCTCTCTCCTTCCCGTACCTGCTTGAGTGCAATGGTGCGGACGGCGTTGATACCGGCACAGTCTATCTCTACGAGGAAGTGGACGGAGAATACGTCCCGCGCGCACAGTGGACTGTCAGCTTCTCAAAGAGCTAAGGCGCATGGAAGGTAAAATTATCAAAGGCATCGCCGGATTCTACTACGTAGCTGTAGCGGGATCCGGCATTTATGAGTGCAGGGCCAGAGGCATCTTCCGGAAACAGAAGAGAAAGCCTCTAGTTGGCGACGACGTTGTCGTGGAACTGATCAGTGAACAGGAAAAGACCGGCAATGTCACGGAAATTCTGCCGCGGACGAATGAGATGCTTCGACCGGCGGTGGCCAACGTCGGTCAGGCACTCATTCTTTTTGCCATGCAGCATCCTGATCCGAATTTTATGCTGCTCGATCGGTTTCTCATTTCCGCACAGATGCAGCACGTTCCCTGCCGGATCTGTTTCAACAAGGCAGATACAGCAGGAAAAGAGACCATGGAGCGTATTGCGGAAACCTATGCGCACTGCGGGTGCAGCGTTGACTTTATCAGTGTGCGGACAGGTGAGGGCCTCGACCGTGTGCGCGGATATTTGCGCGGAACGACAACCGTCCTTGCCGGACCGTCAGGCGTCGGAAAGTCATCACTGACGAATGCTCTTCTCGGCTCTGATCACATGGAGACGGGGGAGATCTCAAAGAAGCTTGCGCGCGGCAAGAATACGACGAGGCATGCAGAGCTGATTGAAATTTCGGAGAATACATATATCTGTGATACCCCGGGATTTTCGTCTCTCGAGACGAGCGGACTTTCAAAGGAGGAGCTTCAGGATTACTTCGCTGAATTTTCTCCCTATATCGGGAAATGCCGCTTTCAGGGGTGCGCGCACATGAGCGAGCCGGACTGTGCTGTCCGCAGGGCTGTGGACAAGGGATGCATCAGCAGGGCCCGCTATGATTCCTATCGGACCATTTATGAAGAACTCGCGGACGCGGAAAGGAGACGCTACAAATGAAATACTATCTTGCTCCGTCAATTCTGGCAGCAGACTTTAATCACCTCGGTGCCCAGATTGAAACTGTAGAGAATGCAGGTGCGCAGTGTCTGCATATCGATGTTATGGACGGCATGTTTGTTCCGAATTTCTCAGTCGGCGTTCCGGTTGTTGAATCGATCCGGAAGACATCGGGCCTGTTTTTTGATGTGCATCTCATGATCGAATCACCGATCCGCTATATCCGTCAGTTCGCGGAGGCAGGAGCGGACAGCATCACATTTCACATTGAGGCTGCAAATGACCCGATCCGCGTGATCGAGGAGATCCGCGCGATGGACCGCAAAGTCGGCGTGTCTGTCAAGCCGCGCACGCCGCTTTCGGCAATCGAGCCGATCCTTGACCAGGTCGATATGGTCCTTGTCATGACGGTTGAGCCGGGCTTTGGCGGTCAGGCATTCAAGCCGGAGATGTATAATAAAATTACGGAGTTGAGAAAGCTTCTTGATGAGCGGGGCCTTGAGAATGTCAACATTGAAGTGGACGGAGGCATCCGCCGCAGCAATGTCGAAAAGGTGATGGATGCTGGTGCCAATGTCATTGTGGCCGGCAGTGCCGTCTTCGGAGGCAATCCGGAGAAAAATGTAAAAAATTTCATGGAGCTGTTCGCCCGCAGAGAGGCTGCGGGTGCGTCTGAAGCCGGAGAAAACGGGAAATGAAGGTCCTGATCGTCGGAGGCGGTGAGCTTGAGATTTCATTTCTTGTGAAATATGCGGAGCTCTATCGGCCGGAGCTTGTGATCGCGGCGGACCGAGGGACTGACTATCTCATAGAGGCCGGAATCACACCGGACCTCATTCTCGGGGATTATGACAGCACATCTGCGGAGGAGAGAATCAAAGAATTTAAGCGGCGCGGACTTCCGGTGAAGACCTATCCGTGTGAGAAGGATTTCTCCGACATGGAGTCGGCAATCCGGGAGGCTGTGCGGCTCGGAGGAACAACCATCCGGATTCTCGGGGCATGCGGCGGTCGTCTCGATCATTTTCTTGCGAATCTCGCAGATCTTCGCATCGCGCTTAGTGCGGGGTGTGACGCGGCGCTCGTCAATGAGCGGAATTTCATTTTTCTTGCGGACCACTCCTTTGCGCTTGAAAAGAAAAAGACTCCCGGGACGTATGTGAGCCTTCTGCCGATGGGGGCGGAGCGCATTGAGCATATCACGCTTCGGGGATTTAAATACCCGCTGACGGACGGTACACTGAGTCAGACAATCGCGTCGCTCGGTATCAGCAATGAAATCACGGCGGAGCGGGCAGAGGTCTCATTTCCGGATGGAATTCTCATTGTTGTGCTGTCGGCTGATGAAGCGATTATCTGACGGGGTTACAGTTCACACGCCACCAGACCTCGGTGAACGGTCAGCGATATCAGGAGCGGTGAGGGCGTTATACGGAGGAGTCCGAAGATCACCCTGAGCCGCTGTGTCAGCGGCGAAGGGAAGCTGAGGAGGACGGAGTCTGCCCGATACCGCCCTGATATTCGCGACCGCATGCGACTTTGGATGGCGTGTGAACAGTAACCTGACGGGTGATCCTGCAGGACGGCTGTCTGATCTGTCATTGAAAAAAGAGCCCTTTTGTGTTACGGTAGTATACGCATTTGGGCTCTTTTCGTGTTTTTGAGGAGCCGATTTTATGGGAGGAAATTAAAATGAAATTAGGTATCGTCGGACTGCCGAATGTCGGCAAGAGCACACTGTTCAACTCACTCACAAAGGCTGGCGCGGAGTCCGCGAATTATCCGTTCTGCACGATTGACCCGAACGTCGGAATCGTTGCTGTTCCGGATGAGCGGCTTAAGCTTCTCTCGGAGTTCAGCCACTCGAAGAAGACGACACCGGCAACGATTGAGTTCGTCGATATCGCAGGTCTTGTCAAGGGCGCTTCCAAGGGCGAGGGTCTCGGCAACCAGTTCCTCGCGAATATCCGTGAGTGCGACGCGATTGTCCATGTTGTGCGGTGCTTTGACGACACGAATATCATCCACGTCGAGGGCTCGATCGATCCGGAGCGTGACATCGATACGATCAACATGGAGCTGATCCTTGCGGACATGGAGGTCCTTGACCGCAGAATCGCGAAGACGACGAAATCCGCAAAGTCCGGAGCTGACAAGGGCGCAAAGCGCGAGCTGGAGGTTCTGCAGAAGATCAAGGCAGCCTTAAATGACGGCAAGCTCGCAAAGACGGTGCAGTTCGAGGACGAGGAGGATGAGGCGTTCCGGAAGAATCTCTGGCTCCTCACAGACAAGCCTGTCATTTTCGCGGCAAATGTTGAGGATGAGGACCTCGCGGATGACGGCGCATCGAACAAATACGTCGAGACGGTGCGGAGAATTGCAGCGGACCAGGGCAGCGAGGTATTTGTCATTTCCGCTGAATTCGAGCAGGAGGTATCTGAGCTCTCTGATGAGGAGAAGGAAGAATTCTTCGAGGACCTCGGCGTCAAGAAGTCCGGACTCGAGAAGCTGATCGCGGCGAGCTACCATCTGCTCGGCCTTCAGTCATTCCTCACAACGGGCGAGGATGAGACGCGCGCCTGGACAATCAAGATCGGAACAAAGGCTCCGCAGGCAGCGGGAAAGATCCATACAGATTTCGAGAGAGGCTTCATCAAGGCGGAGGTCATCAATTACAAACAGCTTCTTGACTGCGGCTCCTATGCGGCAGCGCGTGAGAAGGGTCTTGTCCGCATGGAAGGAAAGGACTACGTCGTACAGGACGGAGATGTTATTCTGTTCAGATTCAATGTCTGACCGGAAAGGGTAAGCCATGGACTATAATATTAACTTTCCGCACCTTGGAATTTATCTGTCCCACGTCGGAAAGAACATCAAGATCGGTAATTTTACGATCGCCTACTACGGTATCTGCATCGCAGTCGGCATGCTGCTCGGCATCGCGGCTCTGTGTCACCGGGCAAAGGAAACGGGGCAGAAGCCGGACGACTACATCGATATTTCGATCTGGACGATGATTTTTGCAATCGTCGGAGCGAGAGCGTACTATGTGATTTTTGCATGGGACCTCTACAAGGACAATATTCTGTCCATCTTTAATATCCGGCAGGGCGGACTTGCAATCTACGGCGGAATCATAGCCGGAATTATCACGCTCGCCGTGCTCTCGAAGATCAAGAAGATCAGTTTCCTTACGCTGCTTGATACCTGCGTGATCGGACTTCCGATCGGACAGATTCTCGGGCGCTGGGGCAATTTCTTTAACCGCGAGGCATTCGGTCAGTACACGAACGGGCTTTTTGCGATGCAGCTCCCTGTCTCTGCGGTCCGGCAGAATGAGATTACGTCCGAGATGTGGTCTCACGCGGTGACTGTTGGCGGTGTTCAGTACATTCAGGTCACACCGACCTTCCTCTATGAGGGACTTTGGAACTGCGGCGTGCTTCTGCTTCTGTTCCTTCTGCGGAACCATACGAAGTTCAGAGGAGAGGAGTTCCTCATCTATGTTGTCGGCTACGGAATCGGGCGGTTCTGGATTGAATCGCTGCGGACGGACCAGCTGCTGATCCCGGGAACGACAATCCCGGTCTCAATGGTTGTGTCAGCTGTTGCGGCGGGACTTGCGATCCTTGTGATCATTTACAGGCACGTGCAGCTCGCGCGCCGCGAGGCGGAGATCTGAAAATTTTATACAGATATCATGAAGGTCCCGGAGACCTGCGCTGTGCGCGGCCTCCGGGACCTTTTCTGTTACTGTTCACACGCCATCCAGAATCGCATGCGGTCGCGAATATCAGGGCGGTATCGGGCAGACTCCGTCCTCCTCAGCTTCCCTTCGCCGCTGACGCAGCGGCGAAGGGTGATCTTCGGACTCCTCCGTATAACGCCCTCACCGCTCCTGATATCGCTGACCGTTCACCGAGGTCTGGTGGCGTGTGAACTGTAACCTTTTTCAATGGAATTGCGATTTTCAGATGGTGAACAGCTTGCAATATGGCATGTGATGGGTTAAAATTTAGTACAAGTGGTACGAAATGGGACGGAATGCCACGAGATGGGGAGATTGTATGTTCCTTGGCACCTATAATCAGAAGCTGGACAGCAAGGGAAGAATGGTCGTACCGTCCAAGTACAGGGATGAGATCGGGGAGTCGGGTCTTGTCGTTGTTCCTTGGTGGGAGGGCAATCTGACTGTGTTCACGACGGAAGGGTTCGAGGAATATATGCAGACCCTGAGCGAGCTCCAGGGAAGCGCGGCGGACAAACGTCAGATCAAGCGCTTCATCGCAGCGAATGCCGACATGTGCCGGCCGGACGCGCAGGGGCGGATCCTTCTGAATCAGAAGCTCCGCACATATGCGCATCTTGTCAGTGAGGTTGTCATCACGGGCGATGTTGAAAGCTTTGAGATCTGGTCACCGGAGATGTGGGAGCAGGAATCCGAAACTCTGAGTGATGCCGTCGGGATGAGCGGGATGCTCGAAAAAATGAAACAGCTTGGCTGATCGGGGAGCGCGCGGACCGGAACGACCGATTGTGTGACAGCCGCAGGGGAGCTGCAGCTGTCACATGGCCAGTTAAGAAATCCGCACGGATCAGGGGAGAGCACACATGGAATTCAGACACACATCGGTATTGCTGAAGGAGACAATTGACGGCCTCCGGATACGACCCCACGGCATTTATGTCGACGGGACGCTCGGCGGAGGCGGCCACTCATTTGAAATTGCAAAGCGGCTTGCCGGAGACGGAAAGCTGATCGGCATCGACCGGGATGAAGAGGCACTGAAGGCTGCTGGGGAGCGGCTGCGTGACTTTGGGGAGATTGTCACGCGCGTGCACGGAAATTACAGTCAGATGCCGGAGATTCTGAAGGATCTTGGAATCAGTCATGTCGATGGAATTGTGCTGGATCTGGGCGTTTCCTCGTATCAGCTGGACACAGCGGACCGGGGGTTCTCGTATATGACAGATGCTCCGCTGGACATGAGAATGGACCAGACGGAGCCGAGAACCGCGGCGGACCTCATAAACGGGGCGAGCGAGCATGAGCTCTTCCGGATCATCCGCGATTATGGGGAGGAGCGCTTCGCGCAGAACATCGCGAAGCACATTGTGGAACGGCGTGCGGAAAAACCGATCGAGACGACTGGGGAGTTAGTCGAGATCATCCGCGCGTCGATTCCGATGAAGGTCCAGAAGACGGGAGGACATCCCGCCAAGAGGACATTTCAGGCAATCCGGATTGAGCTGAACGGAGAACTGACCGCACTGGAGGATTCGATCAACAGCATGATCGATCTTCTGGATGACGGAGGAAGGCTCGCAATTATTACATTTCATTCTCTCGAGGACCGTATCGTCAAGAGCGCGTTCCGGAGAAATGAAAACCCATGCACGTGCCCGCCGGAATTTCCGGTTTGTGTCTGCGGCAAGAAGCCGAAGGGACGGGTCGTGACGCGAAAGCCGATTCTGCCGACAGCGCAGGAGATGGCTCTCAATTCGCGATCAAAGAGCGCAAAGCTGAGGATCTTTGAACGAAAGGTTCTGGTGACATAAATGGCCGGACGCGGCAGGACATCCACGAGAAGGGTAAAGAACAGAGCGGATTTCAGGGGCGTGAGATATCCTGTGAGCGGAGCGGAGGCCTTGAAGGCGGACGCGATGAATAAGGGCTCCCGGAGGCGGAAAAGCACCGGGAGAGAGAGAATCAGAAAAGCAGCCGGAGCAGAACAGGAGATTGAGGCGGGCTATGCCGGAGCAGCCGGAACGGGAAGAAAGTCCGGGGCATCTCCTGCTTCGGAACAGACGAGCCGCGCAGTCAGACGAAACAGACGCAGGGCTGCTTCGCTGAATCTTGTCTTTGTGCTGTTTTTCAGTGTTGTCACTCTGCTCACGGTCGGTATGTGCATTTATTACCTGCGTATAAAGAATGACATCACTTCGCAGACGAAGCAAAATGAGACGCTTGCAAGTGAGCTTGCCACGCTTCGCAGTGAGAATGACGCACTGCTTGAAAATGTAAACAACAGTATTGACTGGGACTATGTGCGGGATACCGCAGTTCTGAAACTTGGAATGTCTTACGCGACAGAGGATCAGATTGTGTGGTATAATAATAGTTCAGATTCCAGTGAGGTCAGACAGTACAGGGATGTTCCTTCCTGAAGCATCGGGAGGGAATACCGTATGGTTCAGGAGTTTACATTTGGCAGCGAACGAGAGCGGAAAGAACAACAGCAGAGTCTCCGGACACCGGAGAAGAAGTGTATTCAGAAGAAAACTGAGCGGGATTAGCAGAAGGAAGCTGACAGGGCTGTTTTTAGCAGTCGTGGCAGCTTTAATTGTGCTTCTGATCAGAATGGCGGGCATAAACCTGACACATGGCGGAGATTACACAAAGCAGGTGCTTGCCAATAATCAGGCGCAGTATCAGTCGGTATCGATTGCTTATAAGCGGGGAGACATCCTTGACAGTAGCGGGACGGCGCTGGCGACATCTGTCAAGCAGTATAAAGTGATTCTTGACTGTTATGCCGTCAATTCGGATTCCGCATATAAGGAGCCGACGGAAAAGGCCCTCTCAGACGTGTTCGGAATCGATACATCGACGGTCGATACTCTGCTCACGAGTGATGCGACGAAGAGCTCGAGATATCAGGTGCTGCTCGGCGGAAGCACGATCACGATCGAGCAGAAGCAGGCCTGGGACGCGTATGTGAATGGCACGGACTCATCATTGACCGACGAGGAAAAGACAACGCGCGCAGATGATATTCAGGGCGTATGGTTCGAGGAGAAGTATGTCCGCCAATATCCGCTCGGCTCGCTCGCCAGCGATGTGCTTGGGTTCGTCTATGACACAGACAAGGCCGACTGGGGCATCGAGAGCTACTACAACAACACACTCAGCGGTGTCGACGGACGAAAATATGCCTATTACGGCTCGGGAACACAGCTTGAACAGACAATCGCTTCTCCAGTTGATGGGAAGACCGTACAGCTGACGCTGGATGCCAATATTCAGAAGGTTGTCGAGAGCACGATTGAGTCGTTTAACGAGACATATGCGAACGGTCCGTACTACAGCGGACGCGGAGCAAAGAATATCGGGGTCATTGTCATGAACCCGAATACGGGAGCT
Organism: Eubacteriales bacterium; assembly: GCA_036453145.1. Taxonomy (GTDB): domain Bacteria; phylum Bacillota; class Clostridia; order Lachnospirales; family Lachnospiraceae; genus Chordicoccus. The sequence goes on along the minus strand of JAZHVT010000001.1, from coordinate 56,770 downwards.
GTTCTCGCAATGGCATCCTCAGATCCGTATGACCTGAATGATCCGTCGAGTGCCATTAATACGCAGTACACGGCAGAGCAGATCGCGGCGATGAGCGATGATCAGAAGACAGAGGCACTCGAGGAGATCTGGAAGAATTTCTGTATTTCCGATTCGTATGAACCGGGCTCTGTCTACAAGCCCGTTGTAATCTCCTCAGCGCTGCAGGACGGCACGCTGACGGGGAATGCGACCTTCTACTGTGACGGCGGTGAGACGGTGCTGGGAACGAGAATCAAGTGCTCGGACCCTGACGGTCACGGGCAGGAGACGGTTGGAGATCTGATCAAGAATTCATGCAACGATGGTCTCATGCAGGTCGCGTCCCTTATGGGAATCGACGAGTTCAGCCAGTACCAGCAGATGTTCGGCTTTGGCTCGAGAACGGGAATCGATCTCTCAGGCGAGGCATCCGGTATTATTAACAGTGCTGATAAGATGAGTGCCCTTGACCTCGCGGTCAATTCATTCGGGCAGGGCTTCACATGCACGATGATTCAGGAAATCACAGCGGTCAGCGCCGTCATCAATGGCGGCAATCTCGTCAAACCGCATCTCATGAGCCAGGTTCTGAGCAGTGACGGCTCTGTCGTGAAGACATACGGCACTGTCGTTCAGAAGGAGATTATCTCAAAGGACGTCTCTGATCTGGTCCGGTCTTATATGAAGAAATCCACTGATGAGGGAACCTCGGCCTACGCGAAGGTTGACGGCTATTCCATGGGCGGCAAGACGGGTACGGCGCAGAAGATCCCGAGAGGCAATGGAAAATACCTCGATTCCTATATCGGCTTTGTGCCCTATAACAATCCGCAGGTCGTCATTTATGTCGTCATTGATGAGCCGAACGTAGAGGCACAGGCAGATAACCGCTATCCGCAGTGGATCGGCCGCGATATTCTGCAGCAGATTCTTCCGTATATGGGAATTTCTCCGGACGAGGCGTCCAATCCGGATAATCCGTATCTGAAGCTTGATTACAACAATCCGACAGGAGAGCAGGACATCGACGAGGCAGCAGACACGAATGTTCCGGAGGTGTCCGGCACAGAGGACGCGGCCGATACGGCAGGAGGAAACACGGAGGAGACGGACGGCTATACGAATGAGGAGGCCGGGCTCGACAATACGGACGATTGAGGCGGTTCCATTCGGACGATTGATCGTGTATAATACCAGCTGTAGCGCGGATGCTGTGCAGCTTCCGCAGTGTCCCTTGTCCGTGTCGCAGGGGCAGGAGGAATACAGTATGTGCGGGTCATGCCCGCGTACGGGAAATGAGAGGAGAAGAGATGGTGGAGATATCCGCGATAGCACCGGTGTTTATCGCATTTGCAATTGTGGCGGTCATGGGGCCGTTTGTGATCCCGGTTTTGCGCAACCTGAAATTCAGTCAGACAGAGAGAACATATGGCGTTGAGTCTCATCTGAAGAAAGCCGGGACGCCGACGATGGGAGGCGTCATGATTCTGGTGGCGATCACGGTTACGTCTCTGATCTTTGTGGTCCGCTTCCCGAAGATCGGTCCGGTCCTCTTTCTGACGCTTGCGTTCGGACTCATCGGATTCATCGATGACTATCTGAAGGTCGTCAAGCGGAACTCGGACGGTCTGATCGACTGGCAGAAGCTTCTGCTTGAGATTGTCGTGACGATTGTGTTCCTTCTGTTCATGACGAAGGTCCACAAGGTATCCATGGACCTCATGATCCCGTTTACGTCCGGGAAAATGGTCAACATCGGGTTCTGGGCGTATCCGCTGTTCTTCATCGTCGTGCTCGGCACGGTCAATGCCGTGAACTTTACGGATGGTCTCGACGGGCTCGCAAGCTCTGTCACGATTGTTGTGGCGGTGTTCTTTGTGATCGCCTCTCTGGTTCTGAAGGCAGGTGTCGCTCCATTTCCGGCGGCAGTGGCAGGAGCTCTGATGGGCTTTCTGCTCTACAATGCGTATCCGGCGAAGGTTTTTATGGGGGACACGGGATCGCTTGCTCTCGGAGGCTTTGTCGCGTCCATGGCGTATATTCTCAATATGCCGCTGTTCATCCCGATTGTCGGACTGATCTATCTGATCGAGATTGTGTCGGTCATGATGCAGGTTACATATTTTAAGCTGACGCACGGGAAAAGAATTTTCAAAATGACTCCGATTCATCATCATTTTGAGAAATGCGGCTGGTCAGAGACAAGAATTGTTGCTGTTTTCACGGTTATTACGACATTGATGGTGCTGGTTGGCCTCATGGGGCTTTAAAGTACGCGTCGAAACGTATATAATAGGGATTGCATTCCGGGCCCGCTCACGGAGCGGGCCCGGTGTATTCTTATCATATCGGGAAGAAAGATCCTGAGACGGAGGAAAAAATATGGACTTCAAAGGAAAAAAGGTACTTGTATACGGTGCCGGAAAGAGCGGCGTCGGAGCGGCTAATCTGCTTGCGCAGACAGGTGCTGTGCCGGTTCTCTTTGATGAGAAGGCCGGCGTGACACCGAAGGAGCTGCTCTCCAGAGTCGCTGAGCCGGAGAAGACAGAGGCTGTGGCGGGAGAGCTGACGGATGAGCTGATTGCATCGCTCGCTCTTGCGGTTCTGAGCCCGGGCGTCCCGACGGATATTCCGAATGTGGAGAGAATCCGCACGGCCGGCGTTCCGATCTGGGGAGAGGTCGAGCTGGCCTATCAGGTCGGCAGAGGAAGAGTTCTCGCCATCACCGGCACGAATGGAAAGACGACAACAACCTCTCTGCTCGGTGAGATCATGAAAGCGGCTGTTCCGGAGGTATTCGTCGTAGGAAATATCGGAAATGCCTACACGGGTGCGGCCCTCTCGACAACTGACAGGTCGACGGTTGTCGCTGAGATCTCCAGCTTTCAGCTCGAGACAATCCATTCGTTCCACCCGCAGGTATCCGCGATCCTGAATATCACGGAGGACCATATGAACCGTCATCATACCATGGCGGAATATATTCGCGTGAAGGAGCTGATTACGAAGAATCAGACAAAGAAGGACACATGCGTTCTCAACTACGAGGATCCGGTGCTTCGCGGCTTTGCTGACAAGTGCCCGGCGCGCGTGTTCTGGTTCTCATCAAAGACAAAGCTTGACGACGGCATTTATCTCGATGGCGATGAAATTGTGCTGAACAGGGATGGTGTCCGGGCAGATATTGTCAATGTCAATGACCTGATTCTGATCGGCACACATAACTATGAGAATGTGATGGCCGCTGTGGCCATGGCGTATTCTGCAGGTGTCGATATTTCGACGATCGCCGATGTCTGCCGTCATTTCAAGCCGGTCGCGCACAGAATCGAGTATGTCGATGAGAAGAAGGGCGTCGCCTGGTACAATGATTCAAAGGGCACAAACCCGGATGCTGCCATCAAGGGAATTCAGGCTATGAAGCGTCCGACCTTCCTGATTGCGGGCGGATACGACAAGGGCTCTGATTACAGGGGCTGGATCCGTTCGTTCGGCGACAAAGTTAAAAAGCTCGTCCTTGAGGGAGCGACAAAGGACAATATCCGGGCGGCAGCTCTTGAATGCGGCTTCCCCGAGAAGGACATTGTCATGACGAACACGATGCACGAGGCGATGGATTACTGCAGGGACCACGCTGAGGCGGGAGATGCCGTTCTTCTCTCTCCGGCGTGCGCGTCGTGGGGCGAGTTCCCGAATTATGAGGTGAGAGGCGATAAGTTCAAGGAATATGTCAGAACGGAGATCTGAGATACCCGCGAAGGGCCGCAGGCGAAAAAAGCACAGACGAGGAGTCATGCGGATTTTTCTCGATGTGCTGCTTTTTCTTGCGGCAGCGGTTGTATCTCTCGCGCTCGTCTTTCAGCTGAAGCATGTCAACGTTGAGGGAAATGTCCACAACACGCCGGACGAGGTGCTTACCCTGATGAAGCAGTGCCCGACAGGTGACAATACGCTGCTTATGGCTCTGATGAATAACGGGCGGACGTTTCCAGGCGAAGGCTTTATTTCCTCATTTAAGGTGAGCATCACGTCTGTAAGCTCCGTGACTGTTACCGTTGTGGAGAAAAAACTCGTCGGAGTCTTTCGTGACAACAAGACGTACTGGTATTTCGACCGGAACGGGATTGTCCAGGCAAGGAGCAGTGCGCTGAAGGACGGGGACGGAATTCCGTATGTGACAGGACTTGAGCCGGACAGAGAGATCACGATGGGAGAGAAGCTGCCCGTCTCACCGCTGAAGACGAGCCTTGCCATGCTGGACAGTCTCCGGGACCGGATCGATCAGGGGCTTGATTCCCCGGACAGCGCCGGCTTTTCGGACGACGGATCACTCACACTTGTATACGGGGATGTGTCGGTACAGCTTGGCGACGGGAGCCACATCGGGCTGAGACTTGCAAAGCTTGCGGATATTCTGCCGATCCTTAAGAGGGACAATTACGCGGGAACACTCCATCTGGAGAACTATGACGGGTCTCAGAAGAACATCGTTTTCAAAAAAAATGAAAATTAAACTTGATAAAACAGGGCTGATTATTTATAGTAAAAGTAATATGGTGTAATGATTTTACGCATAAACATATCGGCCACACCGAGGCAGATAAAAGGAGGACCATTTTGTTAGAGATTTCATCCAATGAAGCCGAATCTGAAGCGCGCATTATTGTGGTCGGCGTAGGCGGCGCAGGCAATAACGCGGTCAACCGCATGGTCGACGAATCGATCGGCGGTGTTGAATTCGTGGGTATTAATACAGATAAGCAGGCACTTGCCATGTGCAAGGCACCGACAATCGTTCAGATTGGTGAGAAGGTTACAAAGGGACTTGGCGCAGGAGCCAAGCCGGAGGTCGGCGAGCAGGCTGCGACAGAGAGCTCTGAGGAGATCAAGCAGACACTGACCGGCGCAGATATGGTATTTGTTACATGCGGCATGGGCGGCGGCACAGGCACAGGCGGTGCTCCGGTTGTCGCATCCATTGCGAAGGAGCTCGGATGCCTGACGGTCGGCGTTGTCACAAAGCCGTTCCGCTTTGAGGCAAACAAGAGAATGGAGAACGCGCAGAAGGGTATCGAGAAGCTTCAGCAGGCAGTTGATACGCTGATCGTGATCCCGAATGACAGACTGCTCGACATCGTAGACAGACGAACAACGATGCCGGAGGCGCTGAAGAAGGCCGATGAGGTCCTTCAGCAGGCAGTTCAGGGAATTACAGACCTGATCAATCAGCCGGCCCTGATCAACCTCGACTTCGCAGATGTCCAGACCGTCATGACAAACGGCGGTATCGCGCATATCGGTATCGGCGAGTCCAAGGGCGATGACAAGGCACTCGAGGCAGTTCAGCAGGCAGTCGAGTCTCCGCTTCTCGAGACATCGATCAAGGGCGCAAAGAACGTCATCATCAATATCCGCGGCGATATTTCCCTTATGGATGCAAACGACGCGGCAAGCTACGTACAGCAGATGGTCGGCGACGATGCAAACATCATCTTCGGTGCTATGTACGACGATCAGGAAGTTGATACATGCAAGATCACGGTTATTGCAACCGGCCTTGTCGATGAGGACAAGCAGCGCAAGGAGGAGGCTGCGGCGAGAGCCAAGGCTGAGGCAGCTGCAGCTCAGGCAAGAAATGCAAAGCAGGGCAGAGCATCTCAGAGACAGCAGCCGACATTCCCGCAGTTCAATGTTCCGAATTTTACGCAGCAGGCTCCGAGAGCAGATCAGACACCGCTGACGCTCCAGCAGCCGCAGGTTCAGAGCACGGTTGAGAGAAAGGACATCCAGATCCCGGATTTCCTTAAGAACAGGACGCGCGGATGAAATGCCCGTACTGCGGAAATCCTGACACATCTGTTGTAGATTCCAGACCGGCCGATGATAACACGGCGATCCGCAGACGGAGAGTCTGCAGCCGCTGCGGCCGCAGGTTCACGTCTTACGAGAGGATCGAGACGATTCCGCTCATGGTCATCAAGAAGGACCACAACAGAGAGGCCTTTGACCGGAGCAAGATCGAGGCAGGCATCGTCAGAGCCTGTCACAAGCGTCCGATTCCGGCTCAGAAGATCCACGACATGGTGGATCAGATTGAAAATGAAATCTACAATAAGGGTGAGCGTGAGATAGCAAGCTCAGAGATCGGTGAGATCGTCATGAAGTATATGAAGGATCTTGACCAGGTGGCTTACGTGCGCTTTGCCAGTGTTTACCGTGAATTCAAGGATGCAGAGACTTTTATGGATGAGCTCAAAAAACTCCTGAAATAAATACGGCGTAATCAGTCCCCGGACAATATCCGGGGACTTTTTGACCTTCCTCTTTAAATACGGCGTGATCAGTCCCCGGACAATATCCGGGGACTTTTTTGATCTTCCTCTCTTGATGCATCCCGTGATAGGATATGGTATAATATCCCAAGATATTGTGCAAAGCACACATAAAAAGAGGCAACGGAGGATACAGAAAATGAGAAGAGTACTGCTGAAGCTGAGCGGAGAGGCACTCGCCGGTGAGAAAAAGACAGGCTTCGATGAGGCAACATGCAAGGGAGTTGCAAGACAGGTGAAGTCGATCATCGATGAGGGAATTCAGGTGGCAATCGTCATCGGCGGAGGTAACTTCTGGAGAGGCCGCTCTTCGAATGCGATTGACCGCACAAAGGCGGACCAGATCGGCATGCTCGCGACCGTTATGAACTGCATTTACGTGTCTGAAATCTTCCGGTCAGAGGGAATGAAGACAAAGGTTATGACACCGTTCCAGGTGGGCGCGTTCACAGAGCTGTTCAGCAAGGACCGGGCCGTCGAGCTCCTCGAGAGCGGAACAGTCGTGTTCTTCGCCGGCGGCACAGGCCATCCGTATTTTTCAACAGATACAGGTGTCGTTCTGAGAGCTGTCGAGATGGAGGCGGATGAGATCCTTCTCGCAAAGGCTGTGGATGGCGTGTATGATTCTGACCCGAAGAAGAACCCGGACGCGAAGAAATATGACACGATTTCCATTTCCGAGGTCGTATCGAAGGGACTCGGCGTCGTGGACGGAGCGGCAGCAGTGATCGCGAAGGAGAACCGCATGCCGATGCTTGTGTTCGGCCTGAATGAGGAGAACAGCATTGCAAGGGCTGCCCGCGGCGACATAGACGGGACGCGCGTCACGGTTGACTGACAGGGCGGAACATACAATAACTTAAAAATGAAAAACACAAAATTTTAAAAACCGGAGGGTATAATCATGAGCGAAAGAACAAAGGTCTATGAAGAAAAGATGGAGAAGACCCTGAAGAACCTTGACGGCGAGCTTGCAGCGATCCGCGCCGGACGTGCAAATCCGCATGTCCTCGACAAGATCATGGTCGACTACTACGGAACACCGACAGCGATTCAGCAGATTGCAAACGTCCAGGTTCCGGAGGCCAGAATGATCACGATTACTCCGTGGGAGAAGAAGATGGTCAAGAATATCACGAAGGCCATTCTTGTCTCTGATCTCGGCATCAATCCGAGTGATGACGGACGCACGATCCGTCTTGTCTTCCCGGAGCTCACGGAGGACCGCAGAAAGGAGCTCGTCAAGGAGACCAAAAAGAAGGGCGAGGCCGCAAAGATCGCCATGAGAAATATCCGCCGCGATGGCAATGAAGCCTTCAAGAAGCTCAAGAAGAGCGAGGACATCTCGGAGGACGAGATCGCTGATGAGCAGGATGCGCTTCAGAAGGTCACGGAGAAGTATATCAAGAAGGTAGACAGCGCTGTTGAGGTAAAGACGAAGGAGCTCATGACGATCTGATGAAACATATTGCAGTACTCGGTTCCACGGGATCAATCGGCACGCAGACGCTCGACGTCGTTCGCATGCACAGCGACCGGATGAAGATCACGGGACTTGCCTGCTGTCATTCTGTCGAGCTGATGGAGAAGCAGGCAAGAGAGTTCATGCCGGAGATCTGTGCGGTTTATGATGAGACAGCAGCCCGGGACCTGAAGACGAGACTGGCGGATACGGATATCCGGGTCGTCTCCGGCATGGACGGACTGATCGAGATGTGCTCCATGCCGTCCGCAGATATTGTTGCGACGGGAATCGTCGGTATGATCGGTATTCGGCCGACGATCGCGGCCATAGAGGCCGGCAAGGATATTGCGCTCGCCAACAAGGAGACATGCGTGTGCGCAGGACATATCATTATGCCGCTCGCAAAGCAGAAGGGGGTCCGGATTCTTCCGGTTGATTCGGAGCACTCGGCGATCTTTCAGTCGCTTCAGGGGCGCGCGGGATCGAAGATCAGAAAAATTCTGCTCACTGCGTCCGGCGGGCCGTTCCGGGGAATGACGAGGGAGCAGCTTGCTCATGTGACTGTGAAGGAGGCGCTCGCACATCCGACGTGGTCCATGGGACCCAAGGTGACGATTGATTCCGCCTCGATGGTCAACAAGGGCCTCGAGGTTATAGAGGCCAGATGGCTGTTTGATGTCGATCCGGACCAGATTCAGGTCGTCATTCAGCCGCAGAGCATTATTCACTCGGCAGTCCAGTATGAGGATAATTCCGTGATTGCGCAGCTGGCTGTGTCAGATATGCGGATTCCGATTCAGTATGCCCTGACCTGGCCGCTGCATCTGCCGTCACCCGCCGCGGAGCTTGACTTTGCTCATATGACGGGAATTGAAATCGGCGTGCCGGATGACGAGGTCTTCCGTGGTCTTCCGCTTGCGCGGCAGGCAATCCGGACAGGAGGCTCCATGCCATGTGTCTTCAATGCTGCCAATGAGTGGGCCAATGCGTGGTTCCGCAAGGGAAAAATCAGCTTCCTGCAGATCTATGACATCATAGAGGAGACCATGGCGGCCCACCACGTGATCGCGGACCCGTCAGTCGACGATATTCTGGCGATTGAGAGTGAGGTCGATGCGCGCTGCGAAGGAGCCTACGGGGCATGAGAGGCCGCAGCTTACATTCTGGGAAAGAGGTATGAGGCATGAAAACAAGAGTAATCAGCGGAGCGATCCTTGTCGTCATCGGACTTGTGACGATCTGGCTCGGCGGTCCGGTCCTGATGGCAACGCTGCTGTTCTGCGCGGAGACGGGACTCATGGAATATTACCGTGCGTGCGGACTTATCGGCAAGGGAAAAAAGGTTCCCGGGATGGCGGTGGCTGCATTTGCCGGGACAGCAGTCTATTACTGCCTGCTGCTGACCGGCCTTAAGAATCATTACGGCGTGATCGCTTCTCTTGTACTGATTGTGGTACTGATGTGCTATGTGGGTGCATTCCCGAAATACAGGGCAGAGCAGGCGGCTGAGGCCGGCTTCGGCTTCTTCTGGGTCGCTGTGATGCTGAGCTATATTTTCCTGATCCGGGATGAGACGGATGGTCTGCTCAATGTCTGGCTTGTATTCCTGTCATCGTGGGTTGCCGACACGGGCGCGTATTTTGTCGGGCGCGCGTGCGGGAAGCACAAGATGACGCCGATCCTCAGCCCTCACAAGACGGTCGAGGGCGCAGTCGGAGGCATTGTGTGCGCCGGTCTCTCGGGCGTGCTCTTTAAGGCACTCGTCGGTCTGCTTGCATCGCTCTGGCCGGCTGTCTTTATTAATTCGGATGCACACATGTGGCAGTACTTCGTTGTCTGCGCGGCGGGCTCTGTGATCTCTATCTTCGGTGATCTCTGTGCGTCGGCCATCAAGCGGGACAAGGGCATCAAGGACTATGGAAAACTGATTCCGGGACATGGCGGAATCCTGGACCGCTTTGACAGCGTCATTTTTACGGCGCCGATTATTTATTTCCTGACGCAGCTTCTTCTTGTCAGCCACTGACATGGATTTCGGGAGCCCCGGGCCGGGAAATCTGGAGGTATATCGCATTTGAAATGGATTATAGCAATCCTCATATTTTCTCTGCTCGTCCTTATTCACGAGTTCGGGCATTTTCTTGTCGCGAAGCTCTGCGGAGTGGACGTTGAGGAATTCTCACTGGGCTTTGGTCCGAGACTCCTTTCTACGGTTAAGGGTGGGACACGCTATTCCCTGAAAATCCTCATGTTCGGCGGATCGTGCCGGATGAAGAGCACCTGGGACGATGTCGAGGACGAGGAGGACTGGGACAAGCCGAGACAGCCGGAGGAGGGCTCCTTTGAGAGCGTGTCTGTCGGAAAGCGAATTGCGATCCTGTTCGCAGGGCCGTTCTTTAATTTTCTGCTTGCATTTGTCGGATCGGTTATTCTTGTGTCGGTTCTCGGATATTATTCCCCGGTTGTCACAGGTGTGACAAAGACTTCCGGCGCAGCTGAGGCAGGTCTCGAGGATGGCGATCTGATTACGTCCTATCAGGGCTCTGCAGTCGTGATCGGGGATGACATCAGCACGTGGGAGGTGCTGCACGACGCTTATACAGAGGACAGTACCATCACGATGAAGGTTGTGCGTGACGGAAAGACACTCACATTTTCCTTCCATCCGGATAAAATCGTCCGCTATATGCTCGGCATCACGTACTCGAATACTTCGTCGAGCTGTGAGATTACGGCAGTCTCAGACGGATCTCCGATGCAGAAGGCAGGCGTGAAGGCGGGAGATACGATTACAGCTGTCGATGGAACGGCCATTGACAGTGGAAGCTCGCTCTATAGCTACTTTCAGACGAATCCGCTCGACGGCTCGGAGGTGTCCGTGTCTGTCCGTCACAGCGACGGGACAAGCGATACGTATTCGATCACACCGGTTGAAAATGACACGATCTCCACGGGCTTTGCTTATGGCAGGTACAAGAAGGCAAATGCACTGAATGTGCTGAAGTACGGCAGCTACGAGGTCATCTACTGGATCAAGACAACAGTGAAATCGGTTGCCGGTCTGTTCACGGGACGCTTCAGCGTCAATGATCTGTCCGGACCGGTCGGCGTCGTCGATGCCGTCAGCTCGACATATGAGGAGGCGAAGTCCTACGGGGCGCTGATTACGTGGATGAATATGATTAACCTGATTGTTCTCCTCTCCGCGAACCTCGGTGTCATGAACCTTCTTCCGATACCGGCTCTTGACGGCGGACGAATTCTGTTCCTGCTGATTGAGGCGGTCCGCGGCAAGCCGGTCAGCAAGAAGACGGAGACAGCGGTCGAGTCTGTGACGGCGATGCTGCTGCTCGCGCTGATGGTCTATGTGATGTACCACGATATCGTGACATTTAACAAGCGGTTTTAAGCTGAGGAGTGCTTTTGCCGGCTGACTGGAGATGACATGATTTATATTTTCACAGCGCTGATGCCTGAGGCGGAGCCGCTGATCAGGGCATTTTCATTGAAGCGGACAGGAGACAGGTCCGCATTTCAGCAGTTTGCAAATGAAGAGCGGGACATTGTCCTTACAATCACCGGAACGGGCCCAGTGCGCGCGGCGGCAGGGGTTGGAGCTGTTCTCGGCAGTGCGCCTGCCGATACGGATTACCATGCCGTGAATTTCGGAAGCTGCGCCGCTGTCTCCGGCGTGCTGACAGAGCCGGATGCGCCGGGAGAGAGTAGATCACCGGCACCGCTCTATGTCATTCACAAGCTGACGAATACGGAGTCCGGAAGGCAGTGGTATCCGGATCTTCTGCCCGGGAACGGTCTGCCGGAGGCGGAAATCTTTACGGGAAGCATGCTGTATGACGGCGCTCAGAAAGACCATATGACTGATGAAATGAGAGAGGACCGGGGTATCCCGGCCCTTTCTCGTGAGACAAGGCTCTATGACATGGAGAGCGCCGCCTTCTTTGAGGCGGCGAATCTGTTCATCGGCTCGCACCGGATCCATGTGCTGAAATTTGTGACTGACAGCGGAGAGACTGAGCACATTACGCCGGATAAGGTGAGGCATGCCGCTGAGATGGCTGCTCCGCATGCGGCGGAATATTTGCATTTAATTGCGGACAGAACCTCCGGCGGAAAAACCACGGATCCGGACGCAGAGACATTGGCGGAACAGCTGCATGCGTCCAGCACAATGCGCGCGCAGCTTCTTCAGCTTGTCCGCTATGCGGATCTTATGAGAATCGAATGGCGCGGCCTCGTTCATCAGTGGGCGGACCTGGGGCTCTTTCCGGCAAAGGACAGACGCGCAGGAAAGCGGCTTCTTGCTGAGCTGAGGGATATGATTCAGGGAATGTAATGCTTTGACCAAAAGAAATGAGACTGGACGGGAGGCGAGAGATATGAGCGGAGAACACGGGACTGAGACAGCTGAGGAGAACCGCATCTCTTCGCGGGAAGAAAAATTCCGTCACATCTATGTCGAGAGGAAGGTCCTGGGCCTTGAGAGAACAGAGCATATTCTCAGGCATTTTCCGGAGGCAGAGGTCATTGTGATCAGACATTACAAGGATGTCTTTAACCGCCGCAGGCAGAATCCGGAGCTTCAGCATAGAAATCAGAATCTGATCATTGCCGCAAAGGAGGGAAGACTTGTATATCCGGGAGCTCCGGTATGCCAGAGCTTTGGAAATGAGCATTTCTTCTATACGTCATGTATCATGAACTGCGTATATGACTGTGAGTACTGCTATCTGAAGGGAATGTATCCGTCAGGAAATCTCGTGATCTTTGTGAATCTCGAGGATATATTTGCAGAGGTGAGAGCGCTCCTTGCGCGGTTTCCGGTCTATCTCTGTGTGTCCTATGATACGGATCTCATGGCGGTTGACGGCCTTACAGGGTATGTTGAGGAGTGGGCGGAGTTTGTCCGGGACAATCCGGGCCTCTCCATTGAGGTGAGGACGAAGAGCCCGCGTCTGTGTACGGAGATGCTGCGGAAAACGGGATCTGGGGACGGACGCCTGATCTATGCGGCTACGCTGTCTCCGGATGAGGTGATCCGCGCTTATGAGCACGGGACGGGGACGCTGGACGGCAGGATCCGGGCGGCACGCTCATTTATGGATGCCGGTTTTCCTGTCAGGCTCTGCTTTGATCCGATGATCTATATGCCGGACTGGGAGAATATCTATGGCCGGATGGTCCGGTATGCCTCGGAGCACATCGATTTCACCCGCGTCCGCGACTTCAGTGTCGGAAGCTTCCGCATATCGGAGACGTATCTGAAGCCGATGCGCCGCGCGCTCCCGGGGGCAGCGGTCGTCCAGTATCCGTTTGAACTGACAGATGGCTACTATCATTATCCGGCTGTGCTCGCGGACAGAATGGAGAAGCTGCTTGAGCGGGAAATCCGTCTCCGCGCAGGAAATGCCGCAATTTTCAGGTGGGAGGAATAGCTATGCCGAAATACAGAATTTTGCTCACGGGGGCTTCATCAGGAATCGGCATGAAGACGGCAGCTCTTCTTGCCGGAAGAAACTGGGACGTCTGGGGAATCGGACGGGATTTTTCGAAGACAGACCGGATGCTCCTTGAGAATCCTCATTTTCATTCGATATCCTGCGACCTTATGAACCGTGATGAGCTAAAGGCAGCTGTCAGGCTGGTCCGCGGCATGGCGGGGAAGGAGGGCGGCATCAATGTCCTGATCAACAATGCGGGTGTCGCGTGGTATGGCCTTCATGAGGATGTGAGTCCGGAGAGCATATCTGCCATGGTTCGGACAAATCTGGAGGTTCCGATGGTGCTGACCGGCATCTTTCTTCGGGACTTCAAGCGGGATGGCGGCACGATTATCAATATTGCATCTGTCACGGGCGAGGAGTACGTAAATCCGCACGGAGCGGCATACGGGGCGACCAAGGCGGGGCTCCTCAGCTTTGGCAGGAGCATCTTTGAGGAGGCCAGAAAATGCGGGGTCCGCGTGACAACGGTGATGCCGGACATGACGGACACGGAGCTGTACCGCAGCGCGGATTTCGGGTGTGACCCTGACGCGCACGCGCACCTCCTGCCGGAGACGGTCGCAGAGGCTGTGCTCTATGTCCTGAATCAGCCGGACGGAGTCGTGGTGCCGGAGCTTATGCTGAGGCCGCAGCTCCGGAGAATCCGGAGAAAGCGGCAGTGAGGGTGCGCTGTGAATTTTCTGAAGAAAATGGTTGACAGCGGAAGCTGAGACTGGTATGATATCTAACGTTCTGAGCAGTACAAATGCCCGGACGGGCGGAAGTGTCGGAATTGGCAGACGAGCAAGACTAAGGATCTTGTGCCAGCAATGGCGTGTGGGTTCAAGTCCCATCTTCCGCAGGAGCAAGAAAGCGGGAACCTTTAAACGGGTTCCCGCTTTTTTCGTAGTTACTGTTCACACGCCATCCAAAGTCGCATGCGGTCGCGAATATCAGGGCGGTATCGGGCAGACTCCGTCCTCCTCAGCTTCCCTTCGCCGCTGACGCAGCGGCTCAGGGTGATCTTCGGACTCCTCCGTATAACGCCCTCACCGCTCCTGATATCGCTGACCGTTCACCGAGGTATGGTGGCGTGTGAACTGTAACTTTTCGTATGCCATGCTTCATGTAAAATATACGTAAGGTTTGTATAAATAGCGGTACAGTGTGATATACTGGGAGCAGAAAAAGCTTTATTTGAAGAGGGGACTATGGAAAAAGAGACGGAGAACACAGGCGGAAACCCGGTTCCTCCGGGTGGGCAGAGCATCAGCCTTGAGCAGTGGGAAGAGAAAAATGTGCAGCAGTATGAGCTGCTGATGGAGTTTTACGAGGCGGCGATGGAGAAGACGGTCCGCGTGCTGCAGAACCTGTCGGAGGCGATTCTGGCCGAGAAGGGGAGCAATCCGGTCCGGCGCATCTCCTCGCGGCTCAAATCGCCGACGAGCATTGCGGAGAAGCTCGCCAGGAAGGGTGCCGCGTACACGGCGGAGAGCATAGAGAAGCATGTGCAGGATGTCGCCGGTGTCCGCGTGATCTGCCCGACGCCGAATGATGTCTATCTCGTTGCGGCGCGTGTCCTCGACCGGCCGGAATTCACGCTTGTGCGCAAGAAGGATTACATTCTGAACCCGAAGGAGACCGGGTACAGGAGCCTCCATCTGATTCTCGCCGTGAATGTGACAAGGGACGGGGAGAGCCGCCGCATGCCTGTGGAGATGCAGATCCGGACAATTGCGATGGACTGGTGGGCTTCACTCGACCATGACATGCGCTATAAGGCGCCTGATCACGTGATTGACAGTCTGTCGAAGGAGCTGGAGCAGTGCGCGAAGCTCGCGGAACAGCTCGATGAGAAGATGCTCGAGGAGGAGATCGGGAGAAGCGGTCTGTGAGAAGTTCATTTTTTGAAAAAGAACAAAATCGCGGTTGACAAATCAGGAGAGTCTCTCTATAATTGTCATTGTTGTCACGGAAATGAATTCAATTCATGGATGTGCATGCGGAAGTGTCGGAATTGGCAGACGAGCAAGACTAAGGATCTTGTGCCAGCAATGGCGTGTGGGTTCAAGTCCCATCTTCCGCAGGAATGAAGAGCGGGAACCTGTGATCAGGTTCCCGCTCTTTTCTGCATTCAGGCTGCTTTTCTGCTTCTCTTCCTGAAGCTGATGCAGTATAACTGCGACCACTTATTTTGCACGCACTTCATCCCTGTTTTCTCCGGTTGAAGAAGAGGGGGCAGGATGGCTAAGATGTCTCCAGAACATAATTTTCACAAGGAGGAAGACGTATGGAATTCCGTAATGAAAGCGGAGCACTTGTCGTCCGGCACGGCGGCGAGACACTCCGGATTGAGGCGTGGGGAAAGGATTCATTCCGTGTGCGTGCGACGCAGTATCCCGCATTTACGGGAAATGTGTGGGCTCTGACGGAGCGCGAGGACCCGCAGGAGACGAAGGTTGTGATCGGTGAGGAGAGCCACTGGGCCGGCGACGGGACAACGGATACGAGACCGCGCGCGTCGATAGTAAACGGTCGCGCGAAGGTCACCGTGAATTTTGCGGGAATTCTCTCATTTTACAGAGATGATGAGCTTGTGCTCCGCGAGTATTTCCGTTCCTACGACGGCACACTGAGCCGCGAGAGCCGGTGCCTCAAGGTTGTGAACCGCGAGTGGAAGGGCGTGATCGGAGGCAGTGAATTCAGCCTGACTGTCCGCTTCGAGGCCAATGACGGCGAGAAGATCTTCGGTATGGGACAGTATCAGCAGAAATACATGGATCTGAAGGGCTGCGAGCTTGAGCTTGCGCAGCGGAACTCGCAGATCACCGTTCCGTTCATGATCTCAAATAAACAGTACGGGCTTCTCTGGAACAACCCGGCAGTCGGCAGAGTCGTATTCGGAAAGAATATCACGGAGTGGACGGCTGCGTCCACGAAGGAGATGGACTACTGGTTTACGGTGGCGGACACACCGAAGCAGATCCTCGCGAATTATACGGATGCGACCGGCCATGCACCGGCATTTCCGGAGGACTGCATGGGACTGTGGCAGTGCAAGCTCCGCTACCGCACGCAGGATGAGGTGCTGTCTGTCGCCCGCGAATATGTGAAGCGCGGCATCAAGATCGACCTCATCGTCATTGACTTCTTTCACTGGACGGTCCAGGGCGACTGGTGCTTTGACAAGAAATACTGGCCGGATCCGAAGGCAATGGTCGATGAGCTGCACTCCTACGGCATCAAGGTCGTCGTGTCCGTGTGGCCGTCTGTCGACAGAAGATCCGTTCATTTTCAGGATATGCTCGACAAGGGACTTCTCATGCGCACAGAGCGCGGCGCGCTTCAGACGTACGATTTCCAGGGTGACTGCGTCGAGATCGACCCGTTCAATCCGGAGACGCGCGAGTATGTCTGGAACGTGTGCAAGAAGAATTACTATGATTACGGCATCGACGCGTTCTGGCTCGACAACTCGGAGCCGGACCTTGGCGTCTACGATTTTGACCACTACCGCTATATCGCAGGGCCGGCGCTCTCATGCGGAAATATGTACCCGCAGATGTACAGCCGTATCTTCTGGGATAAAATGAAGGACCTGAAGCCGGGACAGGTGGCGAATCTTCTCCGCTCGTGCTGGGCAGGAAGCCAGAAGTACGGCAATGTCCTGTGGTCGGGCGATGTGCCATTGACATTTGAGGCACTCTATGATCAGGTCCAGGCCGGCCTCAACATGGGACTTGCCGGCATTCCGTGGTGGAATACCGATATCGGCGGCTTCATGACAGATGACGTCAACGATCCGGATTTCAGACAGCTTCTCGTCCGCTGGTATGAATTTGCTGTCTTCACGGCCGTGTTCCGCCTGCACGGTGACCGCGGACCGTTCAATATTCCAAGGCTCGACGACAGAGACTTCGGTGGCGGCTATCTGCACACAGGCCAGCCGAATGAGATGTGGTCCTACGGCGAGGACGTGTACAAGATCATGAAGAAATACTATGACATCCGCATTTCCATGCATGATTACATCCGTGATCTCTATGCGGAGGCGTCGAGGAACGGTGCGCCGCTTATGCGCGCCATGTTCTTCGAGTTCCCGGATGATGAGACATGCTGGAGCCTGCAGGACCAGTATATGTTCGGCGACAGATATCTTGTCGCGCCGATCCTGAGCCTCGACACCTATGAGCGCGATGTCTACCTGCCGGCGGGCCGGTGGAAGGACACGAGAGACGGTGCAGTCTATGATGGCGGACAGACCGTCCGCGCGGCGGCTCCGCTCGATTCGATCCCGGTCTTTGAGAAAATAGAGGCCTGATATTCGCAGACATATGTGATTTTTGCTGCGTGCGGGCTGCAGCGGGCCGATATGGCCCTTCCTCCTCCCCGGAAAGATCCGGCTGGCGTTTTCAGACGGAATCTGTATAATGTACGAGGGAGGAATTGCAAATGAAAAGAAAACTGATTACGCTGCTTGTGGCTGCTTCTCTGGCCGCGTGCAGCGGATGCGGCGCCGCCCGGACTGAGAGCGGCGCCTTGTCGTCTGCCGGTTCTTCTGAGCGGACGGTCGTCTCTGAGACGCCCGCGGTCTCATCCGCTGATGAGACGGTGTCTGATATGCAGACAGTTTCTGTACCGACAGCCACGTCGACGCCCGCACCTACTCCGACAGAGACGCCTGCGCCGACGCCGACTCCGGCTGCGGAATCAGACGAGGTGACGAGCCAGACTGTCTCCTTCGATCCGAACTGGACATACGCGGGCAATTCGCTGATTCACACGGGGACGGCTGTCCTCTATACGGCAAAGCCGAGTATCCGGAAGGATATCACGGTCTGCGTGAATGCCGGCCACGGGACTGAGGGAGGAGAGAGCGTCTATACACTCTGCCATCCGGACGGGTCCGCGAAGGTCACGGGCGGCTCTACGGCGGCAGGCTCAACCTATGCCATGGCTGTCGCGGGCGGCACAACGCTTCTCGACGGGACGCCGGAGCGGTCGGCGACGCTTTCGCTCGCGCTTCTTCTTAAGGACAAGCTGCTGAACAATGGCTGCAACGTGCTCATGATCCGTGAGACGGATGATGTGCAGCTCGATAATATCGCCCGCACGCTGATGGCGAACAATCTCGCGGACTGCCACATCGCGATTCACTATGACAGCACGGAAAGCGACAAGGGAGCCTTCTATATGAGCGTGCCGGACAACGCGTCCTACCGCGCGATGGAGCCGGTTGCGTCGACCTGGGAAAATGACGATCTCCTCGGCGATTCGGTGATCCGCGGCCTCTCGGCGGCCGGAGTGAAGATTTACAGCTCGGGCTCCATTGAGGCGGACCTGACGCAGACATCCTATTCGACTGTTCCGTCCATTGATCTCGAGGTCGGTGACCGCGCATCTGATCACTCGGAGAGTGCGCAGAGCACGATTGCAGACGGCATTGTGCAGGGTGTGGCGAATTATTTCGGGCGATGAGCGGCGGAGGAGAACATGGCTGAGAAAAATCATGGCAAGCTGCTTACGAAAACACCGGTTGTCTGCCTGCTCGCGCTTCTCTGCTGTTTTCTGTGGGGAAGTGCATTTCCCGGAATCAAGATCGGATACAGGCTCATGCAGATTGCATCGGGGGACTCGGCGTCTCAGATCTTCTATGCCGGGCTCCGCTTTACGCTTGCGGGCATCCTGGTGATTCTCGCGGGGAGCATCAGCGAGAGAAGGCTTCTTGTCCCGGGCGTAAAAACCATCCCGAAGATTCTTCTGCTCGCCGCGTTTCAGACCTACGGGCAGTATCTGTTCTTTTATATCGGGCTTGCCCACGCGCCGGGAGTCAGGGCGTCGATCCTCGAGGGTGTGTCCTCATTTGTCGCGATCCTCGTTGCGGCCTGTGTGTTCCGGATGGAGAAGCTGACGGGGCGCAAGATCACCGGCTGCCTTCTGGGCTTTGCGGGCGTCGTCATCATCAGCCTCGCGGGAGGCGCGGCGTCAGCGGGATTTTCATTTACAGGAGAGGGATTTATTCTCATCTCGACCGTCATGTATGCCCTGTCGTCCGCGATGATCAAGCTGTTCTCGGAACATGAGGATCCTGTCCTTCTATCGGGCTGGCAGTTCCTCGTCGGCGGTATCGCGCTTACGCTCTCCGGAGCGGCAGCAGGAGGCCGGACGGGTACGTTTACGGGGCAGGGGCTCGCGCTCCTTCTGTATCTGGCCTTCCTCTCGGCGGCCGCATACACGATCTGGGGCATCCTGCTCAAGTACAATCCGGTCTCGAGAGTCACGATTTTCGGCTTCGCAAATCCCGTGTTCGGTGCGCTTCTGTCGGCGGCCCTGCTCGGCGAGGGGAGCTTTCTGAACGGCCGGTCGGTCGCCGCGCTCGCCCTTGTATGCGCGGGCATCGCGGTTGTCAATGCCCCGGAAAATAGCAGGATCAGACGGACTTTTTGCACAATTCATCGGAATATGGAATAAGCCATTGCGCTTCTCCGGATACTATGTAAAATGAACGTACATTCTATCCGGGGAGGCGCATATTTTATGCTGTTTGGGGAAGAAAGCTGCGAAGAAGAGAGAATCACGGAGCGCTATGTGGCGGAGACACTGCGGAGCGGTGATGCCGGCATTGCGCGTCTGCTCAGCCGGCAGGCCTATGTGAGCGAGGGACGTGATGCATTTCTGGCGCTCGAGAACGGCTGCGACGGTATGGAGGAGGATCTCAGGAGGGAGATGGACGACACGGCCCGTGAGGCGAGGAGAAGCCGGCTGATCTGGGATGCCTACTACAGACTTGCGCCGTCGCTGCAGAGTGTGCTTGAGCTTTATTATGTGCGGGGAGAGACTGTGGAATCCGTATCCGGGAGACTCGGAATCTCAAAGCGGACATTCTGGAGACGGAGGAGCTCCGCGGTCCTTGCGATTATGCGGCATGTCGGAGAGGTCTGAGTTGTCAATCTGCCTGCCCTGATGCTATACTGAATAGAGAATCATGTTCAGTGCCACGAGAGGCGCTGAAAGAAAGTGTACTGAGGCAGCGGGAAAGGCGGTGAAGAGATGGATAATATTATCATCGAGGGATTCATCGGATCAGGAAAGGGCGCTGCAGGCCGTGCTGTCGGAAGAACCATGAACCTTGAGGTCGTGGATCTCGACAGGAGGGTTTCAGACCGTCTCAAGATGTCGGTCGCGGATATATATGAAAAGTTTGGAGAAGTGTATTTCCGCGCGATGGAGACACTGATCCTGCGGGAAATGTCTGAGGATACAAGGGCAAAGAGACGCGTGATTGTCCTTGGAAGCGGTGTTGCCATGATGCCGCAGAATGAGAAGTACCTGAAGAAGCTTGGTCATGTTTACTATCTCCGGCTCAAGAAGGAGACACTGAGAAAAAGACTGCGCGAGAGAAGGAAAGCGCACCGCTGGATCAACGACGACTCGTGGGATGAGCAGGTTGAGGCAATTTTCAAGGAGCGGGGACCTGCCTATCTGAAGACCGCCGATGTCGTGATCGACGCCGACGGCCTGAAGTCAGAGGAGATTGCGCTCCTTATAAAAAGCTATGAGACAGGGCAGACTCCGTTTCCGGAGAAAAAGTAAGGGATCAGAATACTTCCCTGCGGACGACGTCGACGGGCATGTCTCTTCCGGTCCAGATATGGAATGCGGCAGCTCCCTGCATGAGGAGCATGGACTCGCCATTTGACGTCCGGCAGCCTGCCGATTCGGCGAGCGCAAGAAGAGGCGTCTTCTTCGGGTGATAGATAATATCGTAGACGAAGAGGTCCGGACGCAGGAAGGATGTATCCGGAATGAGGCAACGGCCGCTGCCCTTTCCGCCGTCCATTCCGATTGAGGTCGCATTGACAAGCGCTGCGGATGTGCGGATTTCCTCACGGAGCTCATCGGGATTATCATAGCCGTGAAGCGTGATGCGGGTCCGGGAGTGCGGTGCAAGCCTTGATGCAATATCCTCTGCGTGCTTTCTGGAAGCAGGGCGGTTTGCGAAGACGGCGATCTCGGAGACTCCGTCGAGGGCTGCCTGGATCAGAATCGCGGATGCTGCGCCGCCTGTTCCGAGAAGCGTCATTTTTTTCCCCGGGAGAGGCAGGCCGGCATCTGCCATTGCGTTCATGAAACCGGTGCCGTCGGTCGTATAGCCTGTCAGAATGCCGTCTTCATTTTTTACGGTATTGACGGCGCCGCCGATCCGGGCTGCTGTCGACAGCCTGTCGCAGAGAGGAACCATGACATGCTTGCATGGCATCGTGCAGTTCCATCCCGCGACACCCTCCTTGCGCAGCTCGCGGACACGGTCCTCGATGGTGGCTTCATTTGTTACCCGGAGGTCATAGCGGCAGTCCATGCCGAGTGTCTGAAAGGAAAGATTCATCATAGCGGGCGACAGGCTGTGCGCAATCGGGTCGCCGAGCAGGCAGTATGTTTGCATTGTTTACCTCCATATCAGCTGAATTGTTACGGAACATTTTACCATACGGAGAATTGGAATGGAAATACAGACAGCAGGAAATGAAATTCGCGGAGCGGGAACACCGCGCATAGCGGTGCCCGTCAGTGCGGACAGTGAGCAGGAAATTCTGGAGCGAGTGAGCGCGGCGTCTCTTGCGGGAGCGGACATTATTGAAATCAGGGCGGATGCCTGGCCGCAGCTTCAGAATGAGTCATTTGTGAGGCGGATGCTGCCGGCTTCAAAGAAGGCCGCAGGCTCTGCGGACATTCTGTTTACGGTCCGGACGAAGCCGGAAGGCGGACGGGCAGAGCTTAGCGATGATGCGTATCTCTCTGTGGTGAAGTCAGCCATCATGAGCGGGAGTATCGACCTTGTCGATATAGAATACCGGCGGGCATCGGCGCCCGTACTGCTTGAGGCAGCGCATGCCGCGCATGTGAAGACTGTCCTGTCAGGCCATGATTTTCATGCGACGCCGTCTGAGGATGAGATTCTTCGGCAGCTGCTCGAAATGGAAGCCATGGGAGGAAACGTAGCAAAGCTTGCGTGCATGCCGGAAGGAGACAGGGATGTCACACGGATGTGCCTTGCAGCGGCCCGTGCGCGCCTTCGGATGAAGATCCCGACGGTCACGATCTCGATGGGTGAGAAGGGGCTTGTCACGAGACTTGCGGGAGAGGTCCTCGGGTCCGCATTTACGTTTGGCTGCCTTGACGGAGAGGAGAGCGCGCCGGGACAGATTCCGGTCGGAGCGCTCAGAAAAAAGCTTGATGAAATCCACGCGCTCAGGGAGCAGGGGCCGTTCATTTTCCTGATCGGATTCATGGGAACGGGAAAGTCGACGATAGGAGAGGCGCTCTCGGAGAAGACGAATCTGCCACTCTGCGAGATGGACACACGGATTGCGGAGAGGGACGGGAGGACGATCCCGGAGATTTTTGAAGCGGACGGAGAGGAATATTTCCGAGACCTTGAGAGCAGAGAGCTCATGCGCCTCTGTGAAGAGAGGCGCGGCATCGTCTCCTGTGGCGGAGGACTTGCGCTCCGCGAAGGAAACCGCGCCCTGATGCGCTGTCTCGGAAGGACCGTGCTGCTCACGGCGGAGCCGGAGACCATCCTTGCGAGACTGTCCGGACAGGCCGCGGGAAGACCGAATCTGAAGAACCGGATGACGGAGGACGGCATCCGCGCCCTCATGGAGAAGAGGCGCGCTGCCTATGAGGCGGCCGGTGAGATCGTGGTTCCGACTGATGGAAAATCTGTCGATGAGATCTGCGGAGAGATTCTCGCGCGATGCTCTCGATAAAAATTCTGTTGCGTGACTTCGCTTTTTATTATACAATGAAGTGTACATTTACAAGGAGGAAAGTGTTTTATGGTTTCTGCAGGCGATTTTAAAAATGGCTTAACTCTTGAAATCGATGGACAGGTTATGCAGGTCCTTGAGTTCCAGCACGTAAAACCGGGCAAGGGCGCAGCCTTCGTTCGTACTAAATTAAAGAACGTTATCAACGGCGGTGTGGTTGAGAAGACATTCCGTCCGACTGAGAAGTTCCCGGCTGCACGTATTGATCGCAAGACATATCAGTATCTCTACAATGACGGCGATCTTTACTACTTCATGGATCCGGAGAGCTTCGAGCAGACGATGGTCAACAAGGACACAATCGGCGATTCGATGAAGTTCGTCAAGGAGAACGAGGAAGTCAAGCTTGATTCCTACAACGGTGAGGTCTTCACTGTTGAGCCGCCGCTCTTTGTTGAACTTGAGATCTCCGAGACTGAGCCGGGCTTCGCGGGCAACACAGCACAGGGTGCGACAAAGCCGGCGACTGTCGAGACAGGTGCTCAGATCCAGGTTCCGCTGTTTGTCAACATCGGCGACA
Source organism: Eubacteriales bacterium (assembly GCA_036453145.1). Classification (GTDB taxonomy): domain Bacteria; phylum Bacillota; class Clostridia; order Lachnospirales; family Lachnospiraceae; genus Chordicoccus. The sequence goes on along the minus strand of JAZHVT010000001.1, from coordinate 33,101 downwards.
AAGTCAAGATCGATACGAGAACAGGCGAATACCTTTCCAGAGTATAAACACGAAACGGGTCATCCAGACGGATGACCCGTAATTTTTTGCTATTTTTTCTGCACTATTCTATTCTTCTTCCGGCTGCGGTCTGTCATGACCTCCGTCCGGAGTCTCTCTTCATTCAGATGCCAGCATGCCATTTCCGGCACATATCACTATCAGGCTACACCCTTGTTCGCGCAGAAAATTCCGCTCAGACGTATGGCAGACCGATACCAGGACCTGCCTGCGGCTGCTAGGCTGTATCCGACCTGTCCCCGGATTCTGCGGGAATACGGCGTATCTATATACAATTCCACAGCAGAGTCTGCCGGAGCAGTTCATCCGCCCGTCAGACCTGAGAAATGAGGTGACCATGCAGCAGACCTATGAACAGTTCAGAAACGATCTCGCCGATTTTATCCGTTCCATTCCCGGAGCAAAGCGCGATGTCTCTGTCCGGCGCGTGCCGAAGCTGAACGGTGTCGCATACTATGGACTGACAATACTTGGTGAGGGGGAGACCATATCTCCGGCGATATATCTGGAACCCTTCTATGAGATGTACCGGGAAGGGATGGACCTCGAGACGATAGCAGGCTTTGTTCTGAAGGAACGCGGGCGCCATCATGTCATGCCGCTCCCGGGAAACATATTCACGGAATTTTCCGAGGTCAGAGACCGGATCCGCTACCGGGTCATCAATTATGAAATGAACCGGGAGCTTCTTCAGGATATTCCGTTTCGCCGCGTGCTTGATCTGGCAGTCGTTCTCTACTACACGGTTGATCTGCAGCTCAATGACACGGCAACTATCTTTGTGCGCCATGAGAGCGCAAAGCGATGGGGAGTCGAGGAAGAGAACCTGTTCAGGCTCGCGGAGAGCGCGACGCCGGCCGCTGATCCGCCATCCGTGTGCCCGCTGACAAAGGTGCTTCGTGAATTCGGGTTCGAGGAAGACTGCTGTGACGAGCCGGGGGACGTGCCGCTCTGGATTATCACGAATAACCGGCGCACGTTCGGTTCGGCATGCATGCTCTATCCAGGGGTGCTTGCAGAGGCGGCGGATGCCATCGGCGCAGATCTGTTTATTCTGCCGAGCAGTATCCACGAGGTCCTCGCGATGCCTGACAACGGGACATTGAGCCGGGAGGAGCTGGAGCAGATGGTGCGGCAGATCAATGCGACACAGGTCGGCAGGACGGAGGTTTTGTCTGACAGGGTCTATTCGTACCGGCGCGGCGAGCGGGCGCTGACCCTGCTGTGACGAGCAGGTTACGGCTCACACGAGCTCTGACTCCGGAAAGCGGTCAGCGATACCGCCTTGATATGCACGAACGCATGCGACTTTGTGTGCGCTTGAACATACGCGCCGGTTCGCATTCTCCATCTGAGCTACTGCATCAGGTGGAGTTAGAGGCGCATCTGATCCTGCTCTGGCGGGATCATTTCCTTTTCTTTGTGGCATGCTCCGGTGTTCACCTGTAGTCAATAGTAGCGACAAATCCGAAAAATTGGAAAATAACCCTTGCGCATCCCCGGAAACTGATGTATCATATTTTTTGTTCGGGGATGTGGCTCAGTGGGAGAGCGTTCGGTTCGCATCCGAAAGGTCGAGGGTTCAAATCCCTTCATCTCCATCGCAAAGACTCAGATCATACTATGGTCTGGGTCTTTTTTTATTATTATTCAGCGCCCACAACGAGGAACGCGAAGCGTTCCGAGTCTGGGTGCTGAATCGTTGCTTTTTATGGGCACCAGCCTGCTGGCACTTATTGGCACACACTGTCAGTAGATGGGATCGGTTTTCGAATGCTACCATAAGTCCGGAGCTATTAAAATCAGCGCCGGTCACAGATGGCAGGAATGAGGCCGGTCGGAAGGAAGGTGCCAATGAAAAAATTTTTGAAGCTGGCAGTTGTTATGATTCTTGCGCTGGCAATCACGGCGGCGTGTGCGGAACCGGTGCGGGCGGATGGAGAACAGATTCTGATGCCGTCGGACACGATGGACTGGCATTATTATCTCCGCAGAAACAGCAACGGGACGAGCATGGCGTGCCGTTCCATGGTGCTCGAGGGAACGCTTGAGACTATGTACTGCATGAATCCGGACAAGCAGTGGAAGCGGACCTTGTATAACGGCATTGCAGAGCTCGGAAATGATCCGATGACGACTGCTATGGTTTACTGCATGATGAACGGGCCGAAACGATATGATGGCACTTCATTTTCAAGTGAGGCGTACACGGCGGGTGATTTTCGCAAGGATTACTACATTACGCAGCTCGCTATCTGGTGCCTGCACACCTATTATGCCGGCTATGGGCCGAAATCGATCGGGACGCCGGCGGATCTGACACCGGAAAAAGGGTATGAGGATGTGTGGCAGCATATCTCCGACCTCTATACAGATGCGATTGCCTATGCAGCGGAGCATCCGGACGGCTACGCATACCTTCTCGATCTCGGGGCAGCGCCAACAGGCGGGGATAGCGCATTTCATCTGAATGCGGACCGCACGGCATTTGAAAAGAGCATCGATGTGACGTGGTCCGGTGAAGGGATCAGCTCGTCGGATATTATCTGTCAGCCCGAGAATGCGCCGGCAGGAACGGAATGCATTCTTACGGAAAAAGACGACAGGGCATGCCGCGCAAAAATCCTGGTGCGCGTGCCGGCCTCAGTGGGGCTTCAGGCAGGGCAGAGCATCACCTGCCATATCAGGGCGGAATTCGGCCAGTGGCGCGTGCGGCAGCTGATCCCTCCGGAGGAGAAGGTGCAAACCCTTATGTACTACACGAATGTCATACCGGAGGCTCTCAAAGCCTCTGTGGAGCTGACCGTTCCAACCGGGCATATTCGTGTCGCCAAGGTGCCGGAGCGGCCGGAGGCGGTGCTGCTGGTCAGTTCGGCTTCGCTGGCCGGGGCCATCTATGAGGTGCGCGATCAGCTGACAGGAGAGACCGTCGGAACATTGACGACGAATGAGCAGGGCGTGACGGAGACCCTTTCGCTCCGGGAGGGCGTGTACACTTTGAAGGAGATCAGTGCACCGGAGGGATACAGCCTCGATGAAAATGAGTACAGTGACATCCTGATTACGGACCGGAATACAGAGGAGCATCCGTTCACCGTGACGTCGGTCGAACCATTGCTACCGCCTCCGACGGTGACGCCGACACCGATCCTCACCCCGACGCCAACGGTCACGCCGACAGTCACGCCGACGACGACACCGACGGTCATGCCGTCTCCGACTGTCACACCGACCGTTACGCATCCGGTCACGCCGACTGAAATCGTCCGGGAGCCGGAGCCGAAAAAGACGAAGGCGCAGACAGTCACGACAAAGCCGGCGGATACAGGGGACCGCGAGAATACTCTGTCCCTCGTGCTTCTTATGGTCGGGGCGGGAGGCCTGATCGGACTGCTGGTATATGCAAGAAGGCGGAAGGGAGCATCCTGATCCGTTACAGTTCACACTCTATCAGACCTTGGTAAGCGATTTGCGATATCAGGAGCGGTGAGGGCGTTATACATTGTTCTCAGATCACCTCGCATTGAAGACACGGAGGAGTCTGAAGATCACCCCGAGGAGGACGGAGTCTGCCCGATACCGCCCTGATATTCATGACCGCATGCGATTTTGAATGGCGTGTGAACTGTAACTCCTGATCCGATTTCCGGATAATTCGTGCAACTTGGCATTGCCCATCAGGAATTAATCTGCTATAATAGCTGAGGTTCAGGAACAGAAGGCTTCTGTTCTTGATATATAATGTGCGTCTGTAGCTCAGTGGATAGAGCACCGGATTCCGGTTCCGGGTGCGCGGGTTCGACTCCTGTCAGACGCGTAGCGAGACCTCGCGGAGCAAATCAGCTTCCGCGAGGTCTTTTCATTGCTTTCATTTGATGTTAGAATATGAAAATGTATGCAATTCTTTCTGCGAAGCTGCAGTCCGCCTCGAACTTGCGGAGGGCAGAAAGCAATTACGACAGAATATAACGATCCGGGGCGCAAGGCCCGGCATGGAGGAAAAGGTTTGAATAAGTTCAGAGAGTGGCTCTCGGATAATCTCCGGTATATCGGACTGATCCTGGGAATTCTTGCGGCGCTTGTCGCAATGTTCTTCGGAATCCGGGCCATCGCAGGAAAATTCGGAGGAAAATTATCATCCCTGACAGATTCGAAGAACAAGACCGTCAGCTCGTCGGTGACGGGATCTGTTGTCACATCGGCTGAGTCGGCGGCGTCATCCGCTGTTTCATCTGTCTCTTCGGCAGAGAGCACGGCTTCATCCGACGGCGGTGCGCTCACACAAAATGACGGAAATGACGTATCGAATCTCATTAACTCATACTATGCGGCACTGAATGCACACGATTTTGACAAGCTCGCGGACCTTGTCGACGTGCTGACGGATGAGAAAAAGCAGGACATCAACAATGCAGGCATGGGCTACAGCTACGTGACCGTCTATACGAAGACAGGCCTCACGAAGAATTCCTATGTCGTATATGCGACTTATTCATGGCAGAAGCAGGGAATGACATCGGTTCTCCCGGGCCTCGACCAGCTCTATGTAAAGAAGGCGAAGAGCGGCTCTCTTGAGATCGTGCTCTCGGCTCTCGACGCAAAGACACAGGCCTATGTCGATCAGATTACGCAAACGAGCGATGTGCAGGCCCTGTACGCGACATATCAGGCGAATCTGAGCGCCGCAACGACCTCATCTGATCAGGCGGCCGCAGCATCTGAGGCCGCGGCAGAGTCTCAGGCGGCCGCAGAGTCAGCGGCGCAGGCGGCAGCGGAGTCTGCGGCGGCACAGGCGGCAGCAGAATCCCAGGCGGCACAGGCTGCGGCGGAGTCGGCAGCAGCACAGGCTGCGGCAGAATCAGCGGCGGCGCAGGCAGCCGCGGAATCAGCAGCACAGGCAGCCGCAGAGCAGGCGGCCCAGGAGCAGGCGGCACTCGCGGCGGCAGCAGGCGGCCAGGCGACACGGCAGGCGACGATTGTGAGCGACTGCTTCCTTCGCGCACAGCCGAACGGCACGATCATCACGACGCTTCACGCAGGCGACAGTGTCTATGTCATTGGCGATGTACAGAATGGCTGGTACCATATCTGGACACCGTCCTACTCCGGATACTGCGGCAAGAGCTTTGTTTCATAAACCGCCCTGCGGCCGGCTGAAGGCCGGCTGACGGCAGAAAGAGGTTATCATGGAAAATGAAGGCAAGCGTCTCAACAAATTTATCGCGGACGCGGGCGTATGCTCAAGACGCGAGGCGGACCGTCTGATCGAAGAAGGAAGAGTTCAGATCAGACGGAAGGCAAGAAAGGGCGAGGCAGAAAATGAGCCGCGCCGTGCAGCTCTCGGTGACCGTGTATTTCCGAATGACACGGTCTATGTGAACGGTGAGCCGCTTCCGCACAAGGAGGCGGAGCGGGTCTATCTCATGTACAACAAGCCGGCGGGTGTCATCTGCACGGCGGATCCGTCTGTCGAGGAGAATGTCATCGATGCGATCGGCTTCGAGAAGCGCGTGACATATGCGGGCCGTCTCGACAAGGACTCGGAGGGACTGCTGATCATGACAAATGACGGCGATCTCATTGACCGCGTGATGCGCGCGGGCAACCGCCACGAGAAGGAGTATGTCGTGAGCATCAACAAGCCGGTCACACAGGAGTTTCTGGAGAAGATGGCAGGCGGCGTGAAGATCCTGCTTGATGACGACGCGTCCATCCGCGAGGCGGAGAAAAAGAGCGGCGGAAAAGAAACAAAGGGACTGTTTGTCACGACACGTCCCTGCTATGTGCGCCAGCTCGGGGAGAAGAAATTCTCCATCGTGCTCACACAGGGCTATAACCGGCAGATACGCCGCATGTGCCGCGCGCTCGGCTACGGCGTAAATTCAATCCGGCGCGTCCGGATCATGAACCTTTCGCTCGGTGATCTGAAGCAGGGCGAGTACCGGTTCCTCACGCGGACAGAGGTCGCGGAGCTCGAGCATGATCTCGAGAGGCCGGAGAAGAGCAAGCGGACAGGACTGTATCTCGGAAGCCGCGGTGAAAAGCAGCACACATCCGAGGGAGGCCGCGGCGGCAGCCATGAGGATCGCTCGAAGCGCTCGCATGCATCCGGAGAGCGCCATGGAAAGAGCGCGGGAGATCATTCCGGAAAGAAGAGCGCGAAAGATTATTCCGGAAAGAAGAAGTCCTCCTTCGGGAGCCGGAAGCGCCTGGAAGAGGGAAGAAAGAGAAACGGAGATAACCGGAGAGGCGGTTCCTATGGCGGCAGACGTAACATCAGAAAATGAATACAAGGCGCTCGTCGCAAAAATAAAACACTACAATGAGGCGTATGAGGCGGCGGTGCCGGAGATTACCGATTATGAGTACGACCAGCTGATGCTGCGCCTCAAGGCGGCGGAGAAGGCGCATCCGGAGTGGAGAACGCCCGATTCGCCGACGCAGAGGGCGGGCGCTCCCGTTAAGCGGGAAAATGGCGTCACGGTCGAGCACGATGTGCCGATGCTCTCGATTCAGGATGTCTTCACGAAGGAGGCTGTCATTGAGTGGGTCCACGGCGTGCGGGAGCTTCACCCCGATGCTCTGTTCCGGGTCGAGCACAAGATTGATGGCCTCTCCATGAGCATCCGCTACGAGAACGGGGAGATGGTCCTCGCGGAGACGCGCGGCGACGGCTATATCGGCGAGGACGTCACGGTCAACGCGCGGGTGATCCCGGATGTCGTGCAGAGGCTTGCGGACATTTCATTTCCGATTGAGGTCCGCGGTGAGGTCTACATGAAGCTCGCCGACTTCGAGCGGGTAAATGAGGAGCAGGAGTTAAGCGGAAAGAAGACGTTCGCGAATCCGAGAAACTGCGCGGCGGGAACGCTCCGGCAGCTGAATCCGGCGGAGACAAAGAAGCGCGGCCTGTCGATGTTCATTTTCAATGTGCAGCGGTCGGAGAATCCGGATTATATCCTGTCACAGGACAGGGGACTCTCCCTCCTTGCGAAGGAGGGCATGAAGACGGTTCCCGGCACACTGTGCCGGACGGACGATGAGATCGTGAGCGCGATCGACGCGATCGGCGAGTCGAGAGGAAACCTCGGGTATGACATCGACGGCGCGGTTGTCAAGATCGACCAGATCGCCTATCGGAACGACTTCCCGGCGGGCTCGAAGTACAGCGCGGGTCACATCGCGTACAAGTATCCGCCGGAGGAGAAGGAGACGGTCATCCGCGACATCGAGGTGTCGATCGGCATGACGGGCCGCGTCAATCCGACAGCCGTCTTTGACCCGATCCGTCTGTGCGGGACGACAGTGAGCCGCGCGACGCTTCACAATCAGGACTTTATCGATGAGCTCGGCATCGGCATCGGCGATACGGTTGTCGTCTATAAGTCGGGTGAGATTATTCCGAAAATCAAGTGCGCCATTCACGAGAAGCGCCCGGCCGGTGTGCAGAATTTTCGCCTTCCGGACCGCTGTCCGGTCTGCGGGGCACCGATTGTCCGTGAGGAGGGCGCGGCCGATATGCGCTGCGTCAACCCGTCATGCCCGGCCCAGCTCGTGCGCCACATCATTAATTTTGTCGGCAGGGACGCCATGGATATCAAGGGCTTCGGCGAGGAGATCGCAAAGAAGCTCACGGACGCTGGCTATCTGAAGAACGTCGGCGATATTTATTCGCTGAAGGATGTCCGGCAGGAGCTGATCGATCAGCGGCTCACGGGCAAGGACAAGAATACGGACAAGCTGCTCGCCGCGATTGAGGCGTCGAAGCAGAATGAGCCGTACCGGCTGCTCACCGGTCTTGCCGTCCCGAATGTGGGGCGGACGTCCGCAAAGACACTGCTCGATCACTTCGGATCGATGGACGCGCTGGAAAATGCAGACATCGAGGCGCTCACGGCTGTGCCTGACGTCGGCGAGATCACCGCGAGAGCCATATACGACTACTTCCGCGAGGATGCAAACAGGGAGCTTCTTGAGCGGCTGAGAAAGGCCGGCCTCCGCATGGAGGAGAGCCGGGAGGAGGCTTCCGATGAGCTTGCCGGGAGGACATACGTGGTCACAGGAGACGTCACTCATTTTAAGAACAGAAATGAGCTGAAGGCGTTCATCGAAAGTCACGGAGGCAAGGTCACGGGGAGCGTGTCGAAGAAGACGACGGCACTGATCAACAACGACATCGCGTCGGTTTCCGGAAAGAACCGGAAGGCAAAGGAGCTCGGAATTCCGATCATCAGTGAGGAGGAGTTCCTCGAATCGCTTGAGGACGGAACGAAGACCGCGCGCTGATAGGAGAACATTATGCCTGTAAAGATACCAGACAATATTCCGGTCAAGGAGATTCTCGAGAGAGAGAATATCTTTGTCATGGATGAGAGCCGGGCTGTGCACCAGGACATCCGGCCGATTCAGATCTGCATTTTGAATCTGATGCCGCTCAAGGAGGATACGGAGCTTCAGATCCTGCGCGAGCTGTCCAACACACCGCTGCAGATCGATGTGACATTCATGCGGATGTCGACACACAAGTCGAAGCACACATCAAAGAGCCATCTCGATACATTCTATGAGCCGTTCGATAACCTGCGGGGCCGGTATTTCGACGGTATGATCATTACGGGAGCGCCGGTTGAGCTGCTGCCGTTTGAGCAGGTCGATTACTGGAATGAGCTCGAGGGTGTCTTCTCATGGTGCAACACGCATGTGACGTCGACGCTGTTCCTCTGCTGGGGAGCGCAGGCGGCGATGTACCACTATTACGGCTTTGAGAAGCACCTGCTGAAGGAGAAGCTCTTCGGCATCTTTTATCACAAGGTCTACAACCGGAAGGTCCCGTTGCTCCGCGGCTTTGACGATGTCTTCTATATGCCGCACTCGCGCTACACGGAGGTCGCGGCGCGCGATATTATCCGCTGCGACGACATCACGATCCTCGCTCAGTCGGACGAGGCGGGCGTTGCGCTCTGCATGGCGGAGAACGGGAGAAAGATTTTCGTGATGGGCCACCCGGAGTATGACCGCATGCAGCTTCGGCGCGAGTACGAGCGTGACAGGCGCAAGGGACTTGATACAGCGCTCCCGAAGCACTATTTCCCGGATGATGATCCGGGAAAGCGGCCGATCCTTACATGGCGGTCAGTTGCGAACAATCTCTACACGAACTGGCTGAACTACTATGTCTACCAGTCGACGCCCTTTAATCTCGACGGAACGCCGTGGGGAGATGAGCTCCCGGACACGTACAGGTCCTGAGCAATTCGGGGCCGTCCGGAACTTCGTGATGGATGAGACGAGCCCCGGGCACATACAGATGATTGAAACAAAGTGAAGCGCTTAAGTGAGAGGAGGCAGCATGCCGGTTTCTTCGGTCCTGATTAAATTCATAGGCAGCTCTCCGGTCAGCAATGTCGTCGGCGGCATCGCAATGGCCCCGGAACTGCTGATTTTCGTCGGTTACGGACACTTTCTGACGGACAAACAGAGAATGCAGTACAACCGGTTCTTCAGCAGGCGGAACCTTGTGACGGCCGTCGCAGAGGCGGTTGAGCTGACGCCGGGTGACGAGCCGGGGATGGAGAAGACGCTCATGACGCTGCTCGACCGCCATATCGTCCTGAAGCCTGTGATCGATATCACGGACGCGGACCATACGGAGGCGTTCGCACTCAGCGCAGTGATGAGCAACAAGCTGTTTGCGAATATTCCACTCATGGATTTCAGCATTTCAAAGAGGCGCTTCCTGCCCCAGAAAAATGCGGATCGTCTCCGCCATCTGCCATTTCCGTCTCTGACCTATGCGGAAATACGGTTCCTTAATTTCGGGACGGATTTTCAGCTTCCGCCGGGTGAGGAGAGAAGAGTCTGGAACCGGAAGGACCTGACGAGGCCGACGGTCCGGGCGATCCGGACGCTGTTCTCATTTTTCGGAGGAAGACCTGATTTCTGGGCCGAGGTCTCCGACCGGATGCGGCTCATGTTCGCCTCCGAATCGGGCAGAAGCGGGGAGGCAGCGCTGAGGTCCGAAAAAATATCCTATGTCTTTGACGAGAAGGAATTCGCCATCCCGGGTGACGCGCTCGAGGATTTGAACGCGAGCGGCCTGATCACAGCGCTCTCGAAGAAAAACGGCGTCGTGAGCATCACATTCGCGTCGCCGTCTGTCATCCGTCTGCTTCTTGACATCCGCAGGATCGGCACATATGTCGCGTTTCTCACGATGGCATACATCAGAAATGCGCGCCGCACAGCGGCCTATCACGATCTGATGCTGATGGACGGACGCTACGCGGCGGGCATCATCGGCTGCTTTCCTGTCATTGTCTCCTGCTTTGGCGGAGGCGCTGACGATGCAGATATTTTCTCGGCGTATGAGGACATGAGGGACATTTTCCCGGACCCGTGCCGCAGAATTGCGGTGTTTTCGGGCGGAAGGGTGCCGGAGAGTGCCGCACGCGCGGCAGAAATGCTTGGAATGGAGACGTGTCCGCTCTCGGAGCTCTCTGATAAACTAGAACTGAGGTAATGAGTATGAAAACAACAATTGAAATCATGTCGGAGCAGCTGGGCTCCGCATTTGCCGAGGCGGGCTATGACGCGGACCTCGGAAGAGTCCGCACATCGGACAGACCGGATCTCGCCGAGTATCAGTGCAACGGCGCGATGGCCGGCGCGAAGCTTTACCACAAGGCCCCGTTTCTGATCGCGGGCGATGTCGCGGCTGTCTGTGAGAAGCACGATGAGTTTGTATTTACGGCGGCGGTCATGAAGCCGGGCTTTATCAATCTTCGCGTGAAAAATGAATTTCTCGCGGAATACCTGAAGAAGGTCGCGGCCGATCCGCATCTGTCGATTCCGCAGGAGGAGAAACCGAAGAAGATCATCGTCGATTACGGCGGACCGAATGTCGCAAAGCCGCTCCATGTCGGCCACCTGCGCAGCGCGGTCATCGGCGAGAGCATCAAGAGAATCTGCCGCGCGACAGGAAATGAGGTGCTCGGCGATGTTCATCTTGGTGACTGGGGTCTTCAGATGGGCCTGATTATCACAGAGCTGCGGCATGAGCAGCCGGACCTTCCGTATTTTGATGAGAACGCGGACAGCTTCCCGGAGGAGGCTCCGTTCACGATCTCCGAGCTTGAAAAGATTTATCCGGCAGCGTCCGCAAAATCCAAGGTGGACGAGGCGTACCGCGCGGAGGCGCTCGAGGCGACAAAGGAGCTCCAGCTCGGCCGGAAGGGCTATATGGCGCTCTGGAGACAGATCATGCGGATATCGGTCGCAGATCTGAAGCGCAACTATGAGCGGCTCGACGTTCATTTTGATCTCTGGAAGGCGGAGTCGGACGCGCAGCCGATCATCCCGTGGATGATTGACGACCTGAAGAAGCGCGGCATCGCGCACGAGGACCAGGGCGCGCTCATCGTTGATGTCACGGAGCCGACGGACAAGAAGGAGGTGCCGCCGTGCCTCATCCAGAAGTCGGACGGCTCGTCACTCTATGCGACGACGGACCTCGCGACAGTCGTCGACCGGATGAGAAACTTCCACCCGGATGCGATGATCTACCTCGCGGACAAGCGGCAGGCGCTTCACTATACGCAGTTCTTCCGCGTCTCGAGAATCGCCGGCTATGTCGACAAGGACACAGAGCTCGACTACATCGGCTTCGGAACGATGAACGGCAAGGACGGAAAGCCGTTCAAGACGAGAGAGGGCGGCGTCATGCGCCTTGAGATCCTTCTCGATGACATCGAGGCCGAGATGAAGAAGAAGATCACGGACAACCGGAATGTCCGCAGCGAGGACGCGGATGAGACGGCAAGGATCGTCTCGCTTGCGGCCGTCAAGTACGGCGATCTCTCGAACCAGGCGTCGAAGGACTATGTGTTTGACGTCGATAAATTCACATCGTTCGAGGGAAATACGGGCCCGTACATTCTCTATACGATTGTCCGCATCAAGTCGATTCTCGCAAAGGCATCGGAGGAGGACCGCAGGGCAGCGGAAGAATGTGCCCTCCTTCCGGCTGATGGAGAGGCCGGGAAGGCGCTTATGCTCGATCTCTCGGGCTTCGGCGCGGCAATCGGAGATGCGAGACGGGAGCTTGCGCCGCACAGAATCTGCGCGTACATCTATCAGCTCTCGAATGACTTCAACCGCGCCTACCACGAGACGAAGATCCTTGCAGAGGAGGATGACGCAAAGCGCAGGAGCTATCTGTCTCTGCTCCGGCTCACGGAGAGAGTGCTCGAGACAAGCATCAACCTTCTCGGCTTCTCCGCACCGGACCATATGTGACGATAAGGAGGAGACGCGTATCGGATGTGGAACACAGTTTTATTTGATCTCGACGGAACGCTGACGGCCTCCGGAGAGGGAATCACGAAATGCGTGCAGTACGCCATGAAGAAGGGCTGGAACCGTGACATCGCGCTCGGCGATCTCACCTGCTTTGTGGGCCCTCCGCTCAAGGAGTCGTTTATGCGCTTTGAGGGACTCACTGACGAGGAGGCAGACAGGGCCGTCGCGCTCTACCGCGAGCGCTATGAGACGACAGGCATCTATGAGAACAGTCTGTACGGAGGTATCCGTGAGCTTCTCGAGGAGCTCGACCGGCGCCACTTTACGCTGGCGCTCGCCTCCTCGAAGCCGACCTTATACTGCCGCCGGATTCTCCGGTATTTCGGAATCGATCAGTATTTCACAGCCGTCATCGGCGCGGAAATGAACGGCGAGCGGACAAAGAAGTCTGAGGTTATCGCAGCGGCGCTCGATGTTCTCGGAATGCGGGACCTGCGCTCTGAGGTCGTGATGATCGGTGACCGGTATTATGACATCGAAGGCGCGAAGGAGAACGGAATCGCATCCATCGGCGTGACGTACGGCTACGGAAGCCGGAGTGAGCTCGAGGCGGTGTGGCCGGAGTGCGTCGTCGATTCTCCGCTTGAGCTTCGGAATGTCCTCGTCGGGCAGGCGCTCGCGGGGAGCGGGGCCCGTCCTGCGCAGAATGCAGGGAAGGCGCGTGATCCGCGGAAGAGCGGCCTTTGCATCCCGTCGGATGGCTCCGCCCTGTTCCGCGTCTGGAGGGCTGTCTACCCGCTGCTTCTTGCGATTGTGGGACTCAACGGGATCGGCTTTCTCTTTATGCTGGTCCTCGAGATCATATTCAGTATCACGGGATCGGCGGCGATTGCGGGCCTTCTGAGATCGGACAGTCTGACGGTTGTGATGACAGGTGTCGCTGATGCGGCCCTTATTTCGATTGCTTACTTTTTCTTCCGGTCAGACGAGAGGGCGAGAGCTGCCTATATTCCGGCGGTCAGAATCCCGAAGAAGCTTTCATACGGCGCAAGGGACGTTGCGATGGTCATCGCCTTAACGCTCGGCACAGCCACACTTCTCAACATGCTGACGAGCCTTCTCATTCCGTATGACAGCACCTATGAGGCTGTTGATGAGGCACTGAATTCGCCGAACCTGGCCGTCCAGATCATCGCGGTCGGCATCATCGGACCGATCTGTGAGGAGCTCATTTACCGGGGACTGATTTACAGAAGAATCCGGGACTACCTCGGCGTATACTGGGCCGCTGTGTTGAGCGGCGTACTGTTCGGGATTTCGCACGGCAACCTGACGCAGGGGGTGTTCACGGCGCTCTTTGGCATCGTGCTTGCGCTTCTCTATGAGCACTATGGCTCCATGAAGGCGAATATCACGGCGCATATCGCGAACAATGTCTACGCCTGCGTCGCGTCGTACATTCCGTTCATCAGCCGCAACGACTATATGGCGGCTGCGTGGGCACTGCTTCTGCTGACGCTCGGCGCGCTCGCGTACGCCCGCATCTTCCGCAGGGAAGACCGCGTGAACGTAGTGTGATGACTGCTGGTACAGTTCACACGCTATCAGACCTCGGTAAGCGATCTGCGATATCAGGAGCGGTGAGGGCGTTATACGGAGGAGTCCGAAGATCACCCCGAGGAGCTGTAAGCGACGAGGGGAAGCTGAGGAGGACGGAGTCTGCCCGATACCGCCCTGATATTTGCGATCGCATGCAATTCCGGATGCGTGTGAACTGTAACGACTGCTAAGAAATTTGCGCGGAATATGCGGATCTGCCTTGACGGACAGGAGATATGCGTGTTAAACTGACTAAGTTGCGTGGGCATATCTGCGCATAGAACAATTAATCACATATGCGGATTCCGGCCGTGGTGCCTTCGGGTTGGCCGGAGGGAAACATATGGCAGACACTAACCATTTTTCAAAGGAGAAACAAAATGAGTGTTATTTCCATGAAACAGCTGCTCGAAGCAGGCGTCCATTTCGGTCATCAGACAAAGCGCTGGAACCCGAAGATGAAGCCGTACATCTACACAGAGCGCAACGGCATCTACATCATCGATCTTCAGAAGACAGTCGGCATGATCGACGACGCTTACAACGCTGTCGGCGATATCGTCGCAAACGGCGGAAAGATCCTCTTCGTCGGCACGAAGAAGCAGGCTCAGGACGCAATCAAGACTGAGGCTGAGAGATGCGGCATGTACTATGTCAACGAGAGATGGCTCGGCGGTGAGCTCACAAACTTCCGCACAATCCAGACTCGTATCAAGCGCATGAAGGACATCGAGCAGATGGCTGAGGATGGCACATTTGACGTTCTTCCGAAGAAGGAAGTCATCAACCTGAAGAAGGAGCATGAGAAGCTCGAGAAGAACCTCGGCGGTATTCGCGAGATGAAGAAGCTCCCGGACGCAATCTTCGTCGTTGATCCGAAGAAGGAGAGAATCTGCGTACAGGAAGCTCACGCTCTGAACATCCCGCTCATCGGTATCTGCGATACAAACTGCGATCCGGAAGAGCTCACATACGTCATCCCGGGCAATGACGACGCGATCCGCGCTGTCAAGCTTATTGTCGGCAAGATGGCAGATGCTGTCATCGAGGCAAACCAGGGCGCTATGGAAGCTGAGGATGTTCCGGCAGAGGGCTACACAGCTTATCCGGATGAGGAGTCCGAGAAGGCAGCGGCTGAGCAGCAGTAATTGAATGCTTCTGGAAGCTCCGGACAGCCAGGCAGTGGTTCGGAGCGGACGGAAACCTGTGAAGGAACCGCTCATGCGCGGCGGGGAGACCTGCCGCGCGTCTTTTTTCTAAAACGAGGAATGCAAAGCATTCCGAGTCTGGAGTGCTGAATCGTTAATCAGTATCTAATTTTTCTAACATGGAGGAAAACAAGATGGCAATCACAGCCAAGATGGTAAAAGAGCTTCGTGAGAAGTCCGGCGCCGGAATGATGGACTGCAAGAAGGCGCTTGTAGCGACAGACGGCGATATGGACAAGGCAATCGATTATCTTCGCGAGAACGGCCAGATGAAGGCAGCGAAGAAAGCTGACAGAATCGCTGCTGAGGGTCTCTGCGAGGGTCTCGTGAGCGAGGACGGAAAGCATGCGGCAGTCGTTGAGGTCAACTCTGAGACAGACTTCGTCGCGAGAAATGAGAAGTTCCAGGGCTATGTTCACGAGGTTGCTGAGCAGGCTCTTGCGACAAAGGCTTCTGATCTTGATGCGTTCATGGAGGAGGCATGGGTTGCTGATCCGTCCAAGACTGTCAAGGAGGCACTTGTCGAGGAGATCGCTGTCATCAGCGAGAACCTGAAGATCCGCCGCTTCGCAACAATGGACGAGCCGAACGGCTTCATCACATCCTACACACATGCAGGCGGAAAGATCGTTGTTCTTGTCGATGTCGAGTCTGATGTCGTCAACGACGAGATGAAGGAGATGGCAAAGAACGTCGCGATGCAGGCAGCAGCTATGCGCCCGAAGTACAATACGCGCGACGAGGTTGATCAGGACTACATCGCAAAGGAGAAGGAGATCCTTCTTGCAGCTGCGAAGAACGAGAAGCCGAACGCAAATGAGAAGATCCTGAACGGCATGGTTATGGGCCGTCTGAACAAGGAGATGGCAGAGATCTGCCTTCAGGATCAGGTCTATGTCAAGGCTGAGGACGGAAAGCAGTCTGTCGGTAAGTATGTTGCGCAGGTTGCCAAGGCTAACGGCGCAAAGGCAAAGGTGAAGGGCTTCATTCGCTTCGAGACAGGCGAAGGCATCGAGAAGAAGAAGGAGAACTTCGCAGAGGAAGTTGCAGCTCAGATGAAGGGCTGATCGAAGATCACTGCAAAGGTCATAAAGGGGACTGCCGGAAGGCGGTCCCTTTTTTGAGTATCCTGTCACAGATTACACGCGGCCTGACCTGGCGGTGATGTTGTGACCGTAAGTGAGTTCAGACAGCATTTGAACGGTACGTCTCCTGGATGAGTGCTCGAAAAAAAGGCGCTTCCTGCAGAATGCAGGGAGCGCCCTTAAATTTCGTATTCTATTTTCCGGCTTCTCTTATCTCAGAGAGAAGAGCATTGCGCCGTATGTCGGATACGGGAGATACTGATCCGGGATGAGCTTCTCAGCGCCATCGACGATCGCGCGAAGTGCGTCCATATCGGCGAGGACGGAAGCGTGATAGTCATTAGCCTTCTCAAGCAGGTCATCCTTTGTCTCAGCAGCATCCGTGTCAGCAGCGAGCTTGTCGAGCGCTGTCATCATAGCGGAAGCAGCTGTGTCGAGCTTTGTCAGCGTCGACTCCTCAAGCGTGCATGCGCTGGACGGCATGAGGGCCTTCTTCTGGGAAGCTTCAGCCGTGAGGTCCTTCGTGTAAGCGACGAGGCCGGCTGTGAAGTCCTTGCGAACCATTTCCTGCATAGCGAGGGACTCGATATGAACTGTCTTGACATAGTTCTCGAGGTTGATCTCGTAGCGGGAACGGAGCTCCTCCTCTGTGAAGACGCCGTGCTTCTTGAAGAGGTCGATGCTCTTCTCGGAAATGAGACGCGGCATAGCCTCCGGAAGGGACTTCAGGTTGTCGAGACCGCGTCTCTCGGCCTCTGCGACCCACTCATCTGTATATCCGTTGCCGTTGAACAGGATTCTCTTGTGATTCTTCAGGGCTTCCTTTGCGATCTCAAGGACCTTCGCGTCGCGCTCCTCAGCCGGAACATCCTTCAGAATGTCAGCGATCTTGGAGAGCGTCTCAGCAACTGCCGTGTTGAGAACGATGTTTGCATTCGCAACTGAGACTGCGGAGCCCGGCATACGGAACTCGAACTTGTTTCCTGTGAATGCGAACGGTGACGTTCTGTTGCGGTCTGTGTTGTCCTTCGTGATATGCGGAAGGACCGGAGCACCCATAGCCATCTTGACCTTGCCTGGCTCTGTAAATGAGGTGCCGGACTCAATGGACTTGAGAACTGCGTCGAGCTCGTCTCCGACAAAGATGGAGATGATTGCCGGCGGTGCCTCATTAGCGCCGAGACGGTGATCGTTGCCGGCTGTAGCGACGGAGCAGCGGAGCAGATCAGCGTACTCATCGACAGCGGAGATGATGGCTGTCAGGAACGCAATGAAGCTTGTATTCTTGGACGGGTCCTTGCCCGGATCAAGAAGGTTCAGGCCTGTATCTGTCACGATGGACCAGTTGTTGTGCTTGCCGGAACCGTTGATGCCCTCGAACGGCTTCTCATGAAGCAGGCATGCGAGATGGTGCTTGTCAGCGACCTTCTTCATGATCTCCATTGTCAGCTGGTTGTGGTCGACGGCGACATTTGCTGTCTCAAAGACCGGAGCCAGCTCATGCTGCGACGGAGCAACCTCGTTGTGCTTTGTCTTGGCCGGGACGCCGAGCTTCCAGAGCTCCTCATCGAGGTCATGCATGAATGAGGAAACCTTCGGCTTCAGAACACCGAAGTAGTGATCCTCCATCTCCTGGCCCTTTGCTGCCGGCGCGCCGATCAGTGTGCGGCCCGTGAAGACGAGATCCTTTCTCTTCATGTACATATCCTTGTCGATCAGGAAATATTCCTGCTCGGAGCCGACAGTTGTGGAGACATGCTTCACTTCGCTGTGGCCGAGGAGATGAAGCACCTTGACGGCCTCATCGCTCAGAGCGTTCATGGAACGAAGGAGAGGAGTCTTCTTGTCGAGCGCCTCGCCGCCGTAGGAGCAGAATGCCGTCGGGATGTAGAGAGAACCGTCCTTAATAAATGCCGGTGAAGACGGATCCCATGCCGTATAGCCTCTTGCCTCAAATGTCGCGCGGAGACCTCCTGACGGGAAGCTGGACGCATCAGGCTCGCCCTTGACAAGTTCCTTGCCGGAGAATTCCATGATGACCGTTCCGTCCGGTTCCGGTGAGATAAAGCTGTCGTGCTTTTCTGCCGTGAGACCTGTCATCGGCTGGAACCAGTGTGTGAAATGAGTGGCGCCATGCTCGATGGCCCATCCCTTCATGACAGCGGCAACAGAATTTGCGACGTCGAGCTCAAGGTGGCTGCCATTCTGAATGGTCTTGTGAACAGCCTTGTAGACGTCCTTCGGGAGGCGCTCGCGCATGACTGTGTCATTGAACACGAGACTTCCGTAAATTTCAGGAATTGATTTTGTTTCCATAAATCGCCCTCCTATTAGATTCGCGCGTTGAAGCACGATCACGCCGTAGCGTTTGAGAGCAATATAGTTTGTCCGGGCGGAAAAGTCAATTTGCGGCAGTGGATTCACCGAGATTGTATTCGATAGAATACAATTTGAGAAAAGTGTGCATTATTTAAAACAAAATACAAGATTCGGACCGTCCGGGAGATCCCGGTGCGGAACCGGTTTCTTCTGCCGCAAAAGCGGAAAGATTTGCACGAACGTCTGTTGACCGGATATTATTTCATTGTTAAAATATGAGTAATTTGTGTTACGGGATTTTTACAAAAGAGTTGACAGAGAAAGTCAGGTATGGTTCATGACGTTTCGCCCTGATGGCTTTACAAATAGGAATAAGTGGAAGCGGAATACGCCGTCCGATGATGAGGATATTATCATTGAGCTGACAGACGATGAGGAACCGGAGACAGCCGGAGCAGACGGAAAGGAAGCCACGGAGAACCGGGAGAAGATGCCTGCGGGACATGATGCGGAGCAGGTCAGTTCTGAAAAAGACGGCGGAGACAAAAACAGAGAGAAGAAATCCGGGAAGACATTTTCGCCCGGTGATGTGCTTGCGGATGTAAGACTCGCGTTTGTCAGGCGGAATGACCCTGCGTACAGAAGAGAGACGGCGAAGCGGCGGGCGGAGAATAAGATCCGGAGGGCTGAGAGAAAGAGGGACTATCTGGCTCTTCAGAATCGAAAGCGGACGCCGCTTGAGCTGCTTCTGTGGTTCCTTCCGGAAATCGTCAAGTATGTCTATGCTGTTGTCATGACAATCCGCGGCGCAACAGTGGCGGGCGACGCGTCGTACGCATGGATCGGTTTCCTTGAGCTTGCGGCGATCTTTGCGCTTTCCAATGCAATCGTCGGCAGAAACCGGGTGGCCGCATATATCGTAAACTATGCACTCATGCTGGCCTATAACCTTCAGTATATGTTCCTTTATTTTTCGGGCTCATATCTGACGCTTGTCATGATTACAAATACGGATTCCCTGAACGGTTTGTCCGGAAGAACGGTTCTGTACGGCTTTACTCTGATTCTGATGATCGTGTGCTCCTGCCTGCCGATCCGTCATGTGCGGATGCGCGGAATTTCCAGCACGGGCTGTCTGTCGGTGGCACTCGCTATAGAGCTTGCGGCGACGATGGGGCTTGGCGGCAAGTATTCGGCCTTCTACGGTCTGTATTCGCTGTATGCGGCGGGTGAGAAGCAGGCAAAGCTCGCATCGAGTGCCGCATCGGGTGAAAATATGACATCTGAGTTCTATCAGGGTGAGGTGCAGAGCAATATCACAAAGCCGGCGAACCTCAGTGAAAAGCCGAATGTGGTGCTCATTTTCACGGAGGGAATCTCGCAGAATATTGTCGAGGATGACCGCAACATCATGCCGAACGTGAAGGCCTATGAGAATAAGTCCATCAATTTTACGAACTATTACAATCACACGTTCGCGACATACCGCGGGCTGATCGGACAGCTCTACTCCGGATATCAGCTGGAAAATTATGACACGAGTACGCTGGTGTCGATTGAGGACATTTTCAAGGCGCAGGGATATCAGACGGCATTCATCAACACAGAGCCGCTGAACCTTCATTTTTTATCGTATCTCGACAGCATGAACTTTGATACGGTCGTTGCGGACAAGAAAAATCTCGACGGGCCGAATCAGTCGATGTCTGACAAGGACGCATATTCCCTGCTCTATGAGACGATTACGGACCAGAGCACAGCAGGAAAGCCGTTCTTTACGTGTATTTACACGTACGGAACACATCTGTCCCTTGACTCTCCGGATGAAAAGTACGGGGACGGAAGCAACACGCTTTTGAACAAGTTCTACAATGATGATGTCCAGTTCGGAAATTTCATGAGTAAGCTGTACTCCGGAAAGCTCGGCGACAATACGATCGTTATCTTTACGGGAGATCACTGCGCGTATGCGGACCAGCAGTACCTGGACACATTCCCGGATTACTCGAGACAGTTCGGAAGTGTTGACCGCATCCCGCTGTTCATTTACTACAAGGGAATTGAAAAATCGACGATTGATGCGGCGGGCCGGAATTCTCTGGACCTCGCGCCGACGATCCTCGACTATCTCGATATGAGCGCGCCGAACTATTTCCTTGGCTGCACGCTGTTTGCGGATGCCGCGAACAACAATTCCTATGATACGATCTATTATGATTCTGACTGGATGCTCTCAACAGGCAACGGAGATGTTGAGGAGCTGACAGACACAGAAAAGAGCATCATGGAGAGCCAGCTCACGGACTACTTCAAGGCGAAGCAGCAGACACCGGAAACAGTGGAAGATGCAATTAATAAAAAGAACGCCGAGAAAAAGGCGGAGAGCACGGCCTCCTCTAAGAAAGCAGCTTCTGCTAAGGCAGCTTCTTCCTCTGAGGCCGGATGACCGGACAATAAATGAGAACACCCCACAGATCATCTGCGGGGTGTTCTCATTTATGCTTCTCTTTACTCGTCTGTTCTGTCTGCGTCCGTGTGCTCCGTGCCGTGCGGAGCAGGCCCGGCGTCCGTCTCCTCCGCTCTTTTGCGGGCCTTCTCCTGCGCAAGGTCTGCCATGTCTTTGATCCCCTGGCCGACCTTGTCCGCGAGGTCCTTCGATTTTGCCTTCAGATCGGCCTCATCGATCATATTGCGGAGTGAGTCGCGCTGCTCCTGCGTGAGCTTTGCCAGATTTTGGACAAGCTCGCTGTTCCGCACCTTGTCCGCCTGCTCCTTTACATCTTCCACGGTGCCGTCCACCGTCAGGCGGATACTGTCAAATGTGTCCTGATTTTCCTTTACGGTTTCCTGACCCTTTGCGACGAGCGTATCAACCGCCTTTTTCACCTGTTCACTGGCGAGAGCGGCTGCTCCGACATTGGCGTAGAGCCATTTTTCCATCACGTCCTGAATATCCATGGCGCATCCTCCATGCTGTGCTATGCGGGGTTTTATGCTGTCTCCAGTATACATGAAAGAGCCTGGCTTGTCATGACTAACGCTTTCCGGGGACTGACAGTGGGCTGTGATTGGTTACAGTTTACACGCCATCCAGAGTCGCATGCGGTCGCGAATATCAGGGCGGTATCGGGCAGACTCCGTCCTCCTCAGCTTCCCTTCGCCGCTGACGCAGCGGCTCAGGGTGATCTTCGGACTCCTCCGTATAACGCCCTCACCGCTCCTGATATTGCTGACCGTTCACCGAGGTCTGATGGCGTGTGAACTGTAACTGTGATTGTGACGGAATGACTGACATGCACTATAAAACACAGAGAAAACGTGCTATACTTAAATTCAAATGTGTATCGGCAAATGATGCCGAAAAAATCTGAAAGGGGACAGATATGGCAGATATTGAGAGCATCCTGATGGGACTTCAGAACGGCAATGATGTGCGGGGCGCGGCAATCGCGACGGACAGGGAAAAGCTGAACCTGACGCCTGCGGCGGCGCAGTTCATTTCCGAGGCCTTCACGGGATTTCTGGCAGACAGACTTGGAAAGAAGCCGGAAGAGCTCAGAGTCGGCGTCGGTCACGACAGCCGGCTGACAGCAGAAATTCTGAAGCAGGGTGTGATCAGAGGCATGAGCCTTGCGCAGGTTTTCGACTGCGGGCTTGTGTCGACACCGGCGATGTTTCAGTCTACGGTGCTCCATGGCAGTAATTTTGACGGCGCGGTTATGATCACGGCAAGCCATCTGCCATTTAACCGGAATGGCCTCAAGTTCTTCACAAAGGACGGCGGACTTGAGCACGATGAGCTGACTGCGGTTCTGAAGAGCGCCGTTGCGATCGCGGAGCGTGCCGGAGCCGTGGTGGAGGATACGGCGATCACGGGAGAGTATCCGTCTGCAGGAGATGAGAAGCCGCAGAGCTTCGATCTGGTTTCGCTCTACTGCAGTCACATGAGACAGATCATCAAGGATTCCGTGCAGGCAGACGATTATGAGCATCCGCTTAAAGGTCTCCACATCGTTGAGGATGCGGGAAACGGAGCGGCAGGCTTCTTTGCGAAGGATATCCTTGAGCCGCTCGGTGCGGACACGACGGGCAGTGTCTTCCTTGATCCGGACGGAACATTTCCGAACCACATCCCGAACCCGGAGAACAAGCAGGCGATGGACGCCGCAAGACGTGCGACCGTTGAGAACCACGCGGATCTCGGCGTGATCTTTGACTGTGACGGCGACCGCGGGGCTGTTGTGTTCGCGGACGGAACAGAGGTCAACCGGAATACGCTGATTGCGCTTCTTTCTGTCATTGTGTCTGAGCAGCATCCGCATTCCACGATTGTCACGGATTCTGTCACGTCCGATGAGCTCGCGGAGTTCCTTGCAAAGCACGGTCTGAAGCATTATCGCTACATGCGCGGATACAAGAACGTGATTGACAAGGGCATCGAGCTGAACCGGGAGGGCGAGGACTGCGAGCTTGCCATCGAGACATCGGGACACGGTGCATTCAAGGAGAATTATTTCTCGGATGACGGCGCTTATATTTCCGTGAAGATCATCTGCAAGATGGCGCAGCTTCGGAAAGAGGGAAAGCGGATCGAATCCCTGATTGCCGATCTCGGCCAGCCTGCTGAGGCGCGGGAAATCCGCTTCTCGATCGAGGGGGATGACTACAGGACCTACGGAGAAAATGTCCTTAAAGAATTCCGAACCTATGCCGAGGAGCAGCCGCTCTTCCATATCGTGCAGCCGAACTATGAGGGCGTGCGGGTCTCATTTCATGACAGCGAGGTGAAGGGCTGGGCGCTTCTCCGCATGTCACTTCATGATCCGCAGATGCCGATGAACCTTGAATCGGAGGAGAAGGGCGGAACGGACATCATCTGGAAACGAATGGAGCCTTTCTTTGAGAGATTTCCGAGGCTCACACGCTGATATATCAGGAAAGGATTTGAATTTATGAGAAAGAGACTGATCGCCAAGACTATACTGCTTGCGGCACTGCTTGCCCTTCTGGTCGGTATACTCATTGTTCATCAGAAAATGACGACAGACAACACAGGAACAAATTCTGCGGCTTCGGCGAGTGGGGATACGCTGTCATCAGCAGAGAGCGTGGCGGAGACTGCCGCGACATCATCGACACCGGAGGTGCCGACGACGGCCGACGAGGCTCTGGCCATGTCGAAGACATACGAGGAGCAGTATGACTACGACAAGGCGATTTCTGTCATCGAAAGCTTCCCCGGCTATGATCAGAATCAGGACCTGCTTGCTGCGATCCAGACCTATACGAATGAGAAGGCATCCTGTGTCGCCGTCGATGTGACGACGGTCCCGCATATCTTCTTCCACTCGCTGATTAATGACGACAGAGGACTTGAGGCGAGTGTGATCGGTGAGGACCGCGCGAAGCGCAACGGGACGGCGATGGTCACGGCGGATGAATTCGACCACATCATTCAGGACATGTATGACGCTGGCTATGTACTTGTCTCACTCGATGATCTGTGCATCAAGACGCCGAATGCTGACGGAACGACGACGGTCACGAAGAATACGTCGCTTCTTCTGCCTGCGGGCAAGAAGGCCTTTGTTCTGTCTGAGGATGATCTGAGCTACTACCACACATACGGCGAGGGCACACAGGGCTATGCGACGAAGATGGTCCTCGATAAAAAGGGAAATGTCAAGTGCGAGTACACGGATGAGAACGGGGACACGAAGATCGGAGATTATGATGTCGCGCCGCGGCTCAATACATTTATTGAAAAGCATCCGGATTTCAGCTACCACGGAGCAAGAGGAACCATTGCGCTGACAGGCTATGACGGAGTCTTCGGCTACCGCACGAATGACTACTACAAGGACATCAACAATCCTCATCTCGACAAGGACCAGGTTGACTGGCTGAAGGAGCATCCGGATTTCAACTGGGACGAGGACGTTGCGAACGCGACAAAGATCGCAAATGCGCTGAAGGCAGAGGGCTGGACATTCGCGAGCCACACATACGCGCACTGGAATGCGTCTGAGAAGACAGCGGAGCAGCTGCAGGCCGACAATGAGCGGTGGATGACAGTCAACCATAATATCGTCGGCGACATTGACAAGATTATCTTTGCATTTGGCGGGGATATTCAGGACGCGACTCCGTACACGACGGACAACCCGAAGTTCGCTTATTTCCAGAGCCAGGGCTATGTCATCTACTGCAATGTCGACGGCAACATCGGCTGGACTCAGTTCGGTGATACATATCTCCGGACAGGACGCGTCGCCATGGACGGGTACACGATGTACCAGGCTATGACGGAGGGCGAAAAATCGCACGATACGTACGCCTACGATTATCAGCTCCTCGGCATAAACGACATCCCGTCGTTCTTTGACAAGAACAGAATCACGCCGATTGAGAGCGAATGAGCCTATACGGGAAATGAAATGAGTCTGCACCTTGTGCAGAAGTAAAAAGGATCTCCGGTCCGCACAACACATGCGGGCCGGAGATCCTTTTTTGATACGTAAAATGCGAAAGCGCCTCTTTAGCGGATTTCCTCGCCTGTCAGCAGCTTATATGCCTCCTTGTACTTGGCAATCGTCTTGTCGATGACGTCCTGCGGAAGGTTGTAGTCGCTGTCCGGATGAGCCTTCAGCCAGTTGCGGACGAACTGCTTGTCGAACGACGGCTGGTCATGGCCCGGCTCATATCCTTCAACCGGCCAGAAGCGGCTGGAATCCGGTGTCAGCATCTCATCGCCGAGGACGACCTTGCCGTTCTCATCGAGACCGAACTCGAATTTCGTGTCCGCGATAATGATGCCTCTCGTGAGTGCGTAATCAGCGCACTTCTTGTAGAGTGCGATTGTGCAGTCGCGGATTGTCTTCGCGTACTCCTCGCCATGGCCCGGGAATTTCTTCTCGAGAACCTCGATGGACTTCTCAAAGTTGATATTTTCATCGTGATCACCGATCTCAGCCTTCGTGGACGGAGTGTAAATCGGCTCAGGGAGCTTGTCGCACTCCTTCAGACCCTCCGGAAGGCGGATGCCGCAGACCGTGCCGTTCTCCTTGTAGCTCTTCCAGCCGGAGCCTGTGATGTAGCCGCGGACAATGCACTCGATCGGAAGCATTGTGAGCTTCTTGCACTTCATGCTGTTTCCGTCAAATTCCGGCTTGCGGAAGAATTCCGGCATGTCGTTCACATCCGTGCTGATCATGTGGTTTGGGATGATGTCCTTCGTGTAGTTGAACCAGAAGCGGGACATCTGTGTGAGGACAGTGCCCTTCTTCGTGACCTTGTTCTTCAGGATGACGTCAAATGCGGAAATTCTGTCTGTGGCGACCATGATCAGGCTGTCGCCTGCGTCATAGATTTCACGGACCTTGCCTTCCTTGATCGGTGAATACTCTTTCATTCTCTGCTTGTTCCTTTCTTTGAATGTTAGTGACTGAATGGAGACCGGCCCGGCCGGTCAACGCCTTGATTCTAGCATATTCACTCCGTGAAATCCATAGCCTTGAGGCGCATTGCATTTGCAGATGTTATGCGGTATAGTTGGAATACGCTGACATTCGGGTTTGCAAACGGGTGCCGGCGGCTTATAATAAAGAATCATACTTTGATGAAGAGGAGACCCGGAATGGAAGAATTGCTCAGAATCATCGAAAAAAATCCGAAGCTTCCGCTTGAGGACCTGGCGGCGATGCTCGATAAGACTCCGGAGGAGACGGCAAGGCTCCTTGACGAGGCGGAACAGAAGGGATATATCCGCGGATACGAGACGCTCGTGGACTGGGAGGAGGCCGGGATCAACCGGGTCACCGCATTTATCGAGCTTCATGTGACGCCCCGGAAATCATGCGGGTTTGATGAGATTGCCGATGATATCGCGGCATTTCCGGAGGTCGACAGCGTATTTCTGATGAGCGGGACCTATGATCTGATGGTCATGCTGAACGGAAAGAGCTTTCAGGACATTGCCCTTTTTGTCGCGAAGCGGCTGGCACCTCTCGATGATGTGCTGTCGACATCGACAAGCTTCCTTCTCCGGACCTACAAGAGAGGCGGAAGACTGTATCAGGCGCAGGAAATTGATGAAAGAGAGTGTACCGTTTTATGATGGACTATGAATCTCTTCTCTCGGCGGGAGCCAGAGAGATGAGGCCGTCCGGGATCCGGAAATTCTTTGATCTTGCGGCGGATATGCCGGACTGCATATCGCTCGGCGTCGGCGAGCCGGACTTTAAGACACCGTGGAGCATACGGGACACGGCGATCCGGACGCTGGAGCAGGGAAGAACAAGATATACGGCAAATGCAGGGCTGAAGGAGCTCCGCGAGGAAATCTGCCGCTATCTGAAGCGAAGATTTGCGCTGACCTACAGCGAGGACAATGTCGTTGTGACTGTCGGAGGGAGCGAGGCGATCGATCTTGCGATCCGCGCACTCGTCGAGCCCGGGGATGAGGTGATTATCCCGGAGCCATGCTTCGTCTGCTACGAGCCGATTACGTCCCTGACGGGAGGCGTGCCTGTGCATGTCGCGACGAGAGCGGAGGATCAGTTCCGGCTGACGGCCGATGAGCTTAGGAGAGCGATTTCGCCGAAGACAAAGCTCCTCATTATGCCTTACCCGAACAATCCGACAGGATCGATTATGACGAGGGAGGACCTCGAGGCAGTCGCAGATGTGCTCCGGGGAACCGACATCATGGTTTTGTCCGATGAGATTTATTCCGAGCTGACATACGGGGCCGAGCGGCATGTCTCGATCGCCTCGCTTCCGGGAATGGCCGAGAGAACGATTGTTGTCAATGGATTTTCGAAGACTTATGCGATGACCGGGTGGCGGCTCGGATATGCGGTCGGACCGCGGCCGGTCATAAAGGTCATGACGAAGATTCATCAGAGCTGCATCATGTCGGCACCGACGACGAGTCAGTACGCGGCGATCACAGCTCTCCGGAGCTGTGACGATGAGGTCGCGGCCATGCGGGCGGAATATAACGCGAGACGCCGGTATGTTGTGAAGAAGCTCAACGACATGGGACTCACCTGCTTTAACCCTGAGGGAGCGTTCTACGTCTTTCCGTATATAGGCGGAAGCGGACTTTCGAGCGAGGCTTTCTGTACCGGACTTCTGAACGAGGAGCATGTGGCGATTGTGCCCGGCAGCGCGTTCGGAGGCTGCGGCGAGGGCTATGCGCGAATCAGCTATGCCTACAGTGTCGATCATTTGACAAAAGCCATGGAAAGAATTCGAAGATTCCTCGTGTCGCACGGCTGGCTTGCGTAAGGCGGCCATGCCATGGACAAAGGGAGCGCCTGAAGAAGCTTGATGAGCGCTTATGCCCCGTGAGACGGGCATGCGATTTGACTTTGGATGGTGTACATGTTACTTTTGACATAGAGTGACCATTCAGCGGAACCTGTTTTCATTTTCCGACTGGAGGAGCAAAGGAGTTTAGATTATGTTTGATTACAGAAAATACAAGCGTCAGTATTACATGCCGCCGGTGGAGTGCCTGGACTGGGTTAAGAAGGACCACGTCGAGAAGGCGCCGGTCTGGTGCAGCGTCGACCTCCGGGACGGCAACCAGAGCCTTGTCATTCCGATGAGCCTTGAGCAGAAGCTGAAGTTCTATGAGCTTTTGATCAAGCTCGGCTTCAAGGAGATTGAGATCGGCTTCCCTGCTGCCTCCGAGACGGAGTATGTACTCTGCCGCACGCTGATCGAGCGGCACATGATTCCGGACGATGTCACGATCCAGGTCCTGACACAGGCGAGGGAGCATATCATCCGCAAGACATTTGAGGCGATCAAGGGAGCTCCGCATGCGATCGTCCATGTCTATAACTCGACATCTGTCGCGCAGCGGCAGCAGGTTTTCAGAAAGTCCAAGGAAGATATCAAGAAGCTGGCGACAGACGGCGCACAGCTCCTCGAGGATCTCGGGAAGGTATCCGGTCAGGATCTGCGCTTCGAGTATTCACCGGAGTCTTTCACGGGAACAGAGCCGGAGTACGCACTTGAGGTGTGCAATGCCGTGCTCGATATCTGGCATCCGGACACACTGGATGACGATCACAAGCCGATTATCAATCTGCCGGTCACAGTGGAGCTTTCCGAGCCGCATGTCTTCGCGCAGCAGGTCGAGTACATGAGCAAGTATCTGAAGTACCGTGACCACGTCGTGCTGTCTCTGCACCCGCACAATGACCGCGGTGAGAGCGCCGCTGATTCCATGCTGGGACTTCTTGCCGGTGCGGACCGCATCGAGGGCACGCTGTTTGGAAATGGCGAGCGCACGGGCAATGTCGATGTCGTGACACTTGCAATGGATCTCTATTCCCAGGGCGTTGACCCGAAGCTTGACTTCTCCGATATGCCGGAGATCACAGAGACCTATGAGGAGTGCACGGGCATGAAGGTCTACGAGCGCACACCGTATGCAGGCCAGCTTGTCTTTGCTGCGTTCTCAGGGTCTCACCAGGATGCAATTGCGAAGGGCATGAAGTGGAGAGAGGAACGCCATCCGGACCAGTGGACCGTTCCGTATCTGCCGATCGATCCGAAGGATGTCGGAAGAAGCTACGACTCGGACGTCATCCGCATCAACAGCCAGTCCGGGAAGGGCGGCGTCGGCTATATTCTCGAGACAAAGTTCGGCCTGACGCTCCCGAAGAAGATGAAAGAGGCCATGGGCTATGCATGCAAGGCTGTCTCTGACAGAAAGCATGAGGAATTGCAGCCGGATGAGATCTTCGAGATCTTCAAGAGCGAGTTCGAGGGTCTGTCGGATCCGATCGATATCACGGAAGTTCATTTTGAGCAGATCGACGGCATCACGGCGCATGTTACATCCTCCTACAACGACGAGACCCCGACTGTCACAGATGCGACAGGAAATGGTCGTCTTGATGCTGTCAGCAATGCGCTGAAGAAGGCCTACAACCTCGAATATTCTCTGGAAACCTATACTGAGCACGCACTGGAGAAGAGCTCTTCCTCAAGAGCAATCGCGTATGTCGGGCTGAAGTGGCCGGACGGAAAGATGACATGGGGAGCAGGGCTCGACCCGGATATCATCAAGGCGTCCATCGACGCACTTGTCACAGCTGTCAACAACCGGTAAGGCAACACTGCCTGCCGGCAGCGCATACCGGCAGGCTTGTTTCTACATCATCGCATCGATAGGAGAAAACACATGGAAGTACGGTACAAATCGACCAGAAGCGACATTGAAGTATCCGCATCCCAGGCAGTTCTGCAGGGACTCTCAAAGGACGGCGGACTGTTCGTTCCGACAGCTATTCCGGCCCTCACAGAGCCGATGGAGGAGCTTGCAGACATGAGCTATCAGGAGCTCGCCTATGTTGTCATGAGCAAGTTCCTGTCTGATTATACGGAGGAGGAGCTGAAGGCCTGCATCGCGGGTGCATATGACTCGAAATTCGATACGCCGGCCATCGCACCGCTCGTAAAGAAGGACGGCGTCTACTATCTTGAGCTGTTCCACGGCGCGACGATCGCCTTCAAGGATATGGCCCTGTCCATTCTTCCGCATCTCATGACGACTGCGGCGAAGAAGAACAATGTGAAGGGAAAGATCGTGATCCTGACTGCGACGTCCGGCGATACGGGCAAGGCGGCTATGGCCGGTTTTGCCGATGTTCCGGGAACAGAAATCATTGTGTTCTATCCGAAGGATGGCGTCTCCCACATTCAGGAGAGACAGATGGTGACGCAGCGCGGCGCTAATACGCACGTCGTCGCGATCAAGGGCAACTTCGATGACGCTCAGTCTGCCGTGAAGCGTATGTTCAATGATCCGGCTCTGAATGAGGAGGTCCATGCGGCGGGATATCAGTTCTCATCCGCAAACTCCATTAATATCGGACGTCTTGTTCCGCAGATCGTCTATTATGTGTACGCTTACGCGCAGCTTGTAAAGAGCGGAGAGATCAAGGCCGGCGAGAAGATCAATATCACGGTCCCGACAGGCAATTTCGGAAACATTCTCGCGGCTTATTATGCGAAGCAGATGGGGCTTCCGGTCGGAAAGCTGATCTGCGCGTCCAATGAGAACAAGGTCCTGACAGACTTTTTCGCAACGGGAGAATACAATAAGAACCGTGAGTTTATTCTCACGTCGTCTCCGTCGATGGATATTCTCATTTCCAGCAACCTCGAGCGTCTGATCTACCGGATCTGCGGGGATGACGCGGATGAGTGCAGGAAGCTGATGGAGAGCCTTGCATCAAAGGGCGTCTATAGGATCACACCGGAAATGAAGGAAAGACTCGATGATTTCCGCGGCGGCTTCGCAACAGAGAAGGAGAATTTCGCGGGCATCAAGGCGCTCTACGAGAAGACCGGCTATGTGATCGATACGCACACGGGCGTTGCAAATGCTGTCTACCGCGCATATGCAGAGAAGACAGGCGACAAGACCCCGACGGTCATTGCATCCACGGCGAGCCCGTATAAATTCGCGGCGGCTGTCATCGGGGCAATCGCACCGGACAAGGTCGCAGGGAAGAGCGATTTCGAGTTGATCGACGAGCTTCACGAGCTGTCAGGCGTCGCGGAGCCGCCGGCGATCACAGATATCCGCACGGCGCCTGTGCGCCACAATACGGTCTGCGCTGTCGATGAGATGCCGGATACGGTCCGGAAGATTCTCGGCGTGTAGTAAGACTGAGAAACAAAGCATGAAGGGCGTCTGCCGCGAGGGCGGGCGCCCTTTTTTCGACAGGACTGGTGCAGCTGACGGAGGCATCGGGAGGAGGCGGCATATGGAGTGGCACAGGCTCCTTTGCACAGAGCGTGCAAGACAGGAAATGAGAGGCGAACGTGACCTGAGATCTGAATTTGAGAAGGACTACCACAGAATCATCGAGAGTGCCGCGTTCAGGCGTCTGCAGGACAAGACGCAGGTGTTTCCGCTCGACAGAAGTGACTTTATCCGGACGAGGCTCACGCATTCTCTTGAGGTGTCCTCCATCGGGCGGTCGCTTGCCAATAATATCAGCGAGTCCGTGATCGAGCGAGGGCTTGACCCTTCATTTGACGAGAGCGTCAAGGCGGATGTCTGCGAGCTCACGGCCTGCGCGGGACTGATTCACGATATCGGCAATCCTCCGTTCGGCCATTTCGGTGAGGAGGCGATCCGCGCCTGGTTTTCGGAGCAGCTGCCGGTTCTCACGGTCCCGTATGAAAAGGGCACTGTTCCTCTCGAGAAGGCACTCAGCCGCCAGCAGGCCATGGATTTCCTTCATTTTGAGGGAAATGCGCAGGGACTCAGGGTCGTCTCGAGACTCGAGCATCCGATCCGCGGCGGCGGGCTCAATCTCACATACGGACTTCTGTCCGCAGTGATCAAGTATCCGGTCTCATCGCTGGACATGGACCCCGCTTCTGCTGATGTCCGGATGAGAAAGAACGGCTATATGGCGTCGGAGCAGACGCTTTTTGACACGGTGCAGCGAGCGACAGGAACCGACGGCAGGAGAAATCCGATCGCCTTTATCCTCGAGGCCGCCGACGACATAGCCTACGCGACGGCGGACATCGAGGACGCCTACAAGAAGGGGTTCTTCAGCTATCAGACGTTTGAGGAGGAGCTGCGGGCAAGAGGCGTCGGGAGAACATATCTGAAGGCTCTCGGGGACCACTATGATATGGCGAGACTGGAGAAGACGATCGATCCGGGCGGATACGCGATCAGAAACTGGCTGAGAGATGTGCAGGACCTTCTGATTTATGCCGCGACGGACGGCTTCGTCAGGCATTACAGAGCGATCATGGGCGGCACCTGCGGAAGGGAGCTGATCGAAGGCAGAGGGAGCCGGGCTGTCCTTGAGGCACTGAAGGGGATTGCGTGGGACTACGCATTTACATCTCCGTCGATCTACAGGACGGAGATCGCGGCAAATACAATCATCACCTATCTTCTCGGCATTCTCGTTCCCGCCGCAGTCCGCTACCGGGGAGATGAGAAATGGACGTACGGCGCGCCGAGAGAGCCCGGCACGGGGCACGGGGCCCTGCTCGAGGAAAAATATCTGTCGCTCATCCCCGAAAATTACAGGCAGGTCTATCTGAGGGCCGCGGAGCACGCATCCATTGAGGACAGGATGTATCTCAGGATTCTTATGGCGACCGATGCGGTCAGCGGAATGACAGATTCTTATGCAAGGAATTTGTATATGGAGTTGAAAGGATTCGATGTTTAGTTTATAATCAAGACATCCACCTGGGATGTGCGATCCCCTTATTTTTCTGATCCTACAATTCACTAAAGGGATTCTTACATGACCGGCACCAATGTCAGGCCCCATCTTCGTACAGGGGAAGGCAGCGGACTGGCTGCGGAAACCCACCTGGCTTTCGCTAGGTGTCAGTGAAAAGGAACGGCATTCCGGGTGTTTTTTATTTGCAGAACATGCCCTCTTTTAAGGGGACATAAGACGGAGACGGCTATGAAGATCGATATTACTGAATTCGGACAGACAAAGGATGGCAGTACTGTCAG